>NZ_CP013650.1:1563869-1876643 GCF_001466725.1 Lacimicrobium alkaliphilum | reverse complement strand
AAATGTTCACCAATACCGCCTGTACATTGCTGTCAGACAGGATAATTTTGAAGGCTTCGGTTACCCGCTCTTTGGTGGCACCGCCCCCAACATCCAGGAAATTAGCCGGTGCACCGCCATGTAATTTAACGATATCCATGGTACCCATGGCCAGACCGGCCCCGTTTACCATACAACCGATATTGCCATCCAGTGCCACATAGTTCAGTTCCCACTTGGCAGCCTGTGCTTCACGGGCATCTTCCTGGGAAGGATCATGCATATCCTGTACTTTAGGCTGACGGTACAGCGCATTGCTGTCCACAACCAGTTTGGCATCCAGACAGTGGAGATCGCCATCGCTGTTAATGACCAGCGGATTGACTTCAATCAGCGCCACATCCAGATCTTCAAACATCTTCGCCAGGCCGAGGAAAATCTTAGTAAACTGCTTAACCTGAACGCCTTCAAGGCCCAGTTTAAAAGCAATTTCACGGGCCTGATAAGGCTGCGCGCCAACCAGCGGGTCAATGGCTGCCTTGAGAATTTTCTCAGGGGTTTCTTCCGCCACTTTCTCAATCTCAACACCGCCTTCAGTGGAAGCCATAAACACGATACGTCGACTGGCACGGTCAACCACAGCACCTAAATACAGCTCTTTATCGATATCAGTGCAGGACTCAACCAGAATTTTGTTTACTGGCTGACCCTGTTCATCAGTCTGATAAGTCACCAGGTTCTTACCCAGCCAATGCTGTGCAAACTGACGGATCTCATCTTTGGTTTTAACCAGTTTGACACCACCGGCCTTACCGCGGCCACCGGCGTGCACCTGACACTTAACCACCCATTCATTGCCACCGATACGCTCAGCGGCTTCTACTGCTGCCTGAGGTGTTTCGGCAGCATACCCTTCGGAAACGGGTAAACCATATTCGGCAAAGAGTTTTTTGCCCTGATATTCATGCAAGTTCATGGTGTTCTTTCCGTTTTTTGCGAAAAACTGCATCTGCAGTCAGAATTTACCGAAATTCACATTCCGGCGGGTTATCCGGCATCAGTGCCGGCTCGCGGGGTCCCCCCCAGATCACGGCCTAATACCCGTTGGTATAAACCGCGTGCACTTAGAACAATCTGTGAACTAAGCACTTTTGCCCTGCCACAGTAAACCATAGCAGAGCCTGTTCTTTAGCGGAGTCTCAGAGGAGACTCCCTTGCCATTACACGTCCAGTAACAGACGGGTTGGATCTTCCAGCAACTCTTTGATTGTCACCAGGAAGCCCACCGACTCTTTACCATCGATGATGCGGTGATCATAAGACAAGGCCAGGTACATCATTGGCAGAATCTCCACCTTGCCATCCACGGCCATGGGCCGATCCTGAATCTTATGCATACCCAGAATCGCGCTTTGCGGCGGGTTGATAATAGGCGTCGACATCAGTGAGCCAAACACGCCACCGTTGGTGATGGTGAAATTCCCACCCTGCAGATCATCCATGGACAGCTTGCCATCACGGCCCTTAACAGCCAGTTCCTTGATGCCTTTTTCAATGTCTGCCATAGACAGCTGATCACAATCACGCAGGACGGGTGTGACCAGACCACGGGGTGTGGATACGGCCATCGAGATATCAAAGTAGTTGTGATAGCAGATATCATCACCATCGATAGACGCATTCACTTCAGGGAAGCGCTTGAGTGCTTCCACTACCGCCTTAACATAGAAGGACATAAAGCCAAGGCGCACACCATGGCGCTTCTCGAAGGCTTCCTGATATTGCTTGCGCAGGCTCATTACCGGATGCATATTCACCTCGTTAAAGGTGGTCAGCATGGCGGTGGAGTTTTTCGCCTCCAGCAGACGGTTAGCGATGGTCTTGCGCAGGCGGGTCATAGGTACACGTTTTTCGGTACGATCCGCAGTGCCAGCCACAGCAGCAGGGGTAGCCTGCTCGCCTGAGGATTTACTATCCGATTTGTCGCCGCCTTTGAGGTATTTTTCCACATCTTCTTTGGTGATACGGCCGTTCTTGCCAGTACCTTTCACCTTAGCGGCATCCACACCTTTTTCTGCCAGCAATCTGCGTACAGAAGGGCTGAGTGCATCACCGGAGCTGTCATCGGATGAGGATTCTGATTTTTCCTGCTTGCTGTCTTTTGAATCGGCGGATCCTGAACCGCCGGCACTGAAATTGGCGATAACCTGCTCGGCGGTAACGGTATCGCCTTCTTTAGCAAGGATCTCTGAAAGCGTGCCATCAGCTGGCGCGACCACTTCAAGTACCACTTTATCGGTTTCGATATCCACCAGATTCTGATCCCGGGATACCGACTCTCCCGCTTCTACATGCCAGGTGGCGATAGTGGCATCAGCCACAGATTCCGGCAGTACAGGAACCTTAATTTCCATGTTCTTGCCTTTGCCGCTTACAGGAGCCTGTTTTTTCTCGGTATCTTTATCATCCGAATCACCGTTGTCACCGGAGTCATCTTCGCTGTCCTCGTCACTCTTATCTGACGCTTTCTTATCCGATGAGCCACCTGATGATTTACCTTCATCCAGTTTGGCAATAACCTGTTCAGCGCCCACAGTGGCACCCTCTTCTTCAATGATTTCGCCAATCACACCATCGGCGGGCGCCACCACTTCAAGAACCACTTTATCGGTTTCTATGTCGACCAGATTCTGATCTCTGGAGACACTGTCACCAGGCTTAACATGCCAGGTGGCAATAGTGGCGTCGGCCACGGATTCGGGCAATACCGGAACTTTAATTTCAATGGTCATAGTGGTCCCTTTATTTCTTTATCGATAATGCATCATCAACCAGGGCTTTTTGTTGCTGGTTGTGCAATGAAACATAGCCTACGGCTGGCGAAGCAGATGCAGAGCGCCCTGCATAAGTTAACTTGGTACCCTGTGGGATCGCAGCATAAAAGTGGTGCTGACTACAATACCAGGCACCCTGGTTCTGTGGCTCTTCCTGACACCATACCCAATCCTTAACATGCTGATAAGGTTTAAGTACTTCTGCAATTTCTTCATGAGGAAACGGATACAGCTGCTCAATACGAATAATGGCAACGTCGTCCTGCTCATTCTTACGGCGCTGGTCCAGCAGATCATAAAAAACCTTACCAGAGCACATCACCACCCGCTTTACCTTCTTGGCATCCATATCATCAATCTCACCGATGACATTCTTAAACTGACCTTCTGCCAGTTCTTCCAGACTGGAAGTGGCCTGGGCATGGCGCAACAAAGATTTCGGTGACATCACAATTAATGGACGACGCATGGGGCGAACCATCTGCCGGCGCAACATATTGTAAACCTGAGCCGGAGTAGAAGGCACACAGATTTGCCAGTTGTGGTCGGCGCATAGCTGCAGGAAGCGCTCCAGACGGGCAGAGCTGTGCTCCGGCCCCTGCCCTTCGTAACCGTGAGGCAGCAACAGGGTCAGACCACAGAGGCGCCCCCATTTATGCTCACCGGAGCTGAGGAACTGATCGATCACAACCTGCGCGCCATTGGCAAAATCGCCAAACTGGGCTTCCCAGATCGTCAGACAGCCAGGCTCAGCGGTGGAATAACCGTATTCAAAGGCCATTACCGCTTCTTCGGAGAGTACAGAGTCATAAATTTCAATCGGCCCCTGCTCTTCAGATACATGCTGTAATGGCATATAGGTCTGACCATCTTCCTGATTGTGCAATACCGCATGGCGGTGGAAGAAGGTGCCCCGGCCAGAGTCCTGACCACAGATACGTATCCGGTCCCCTCTGTCGACTACCGACGCGTAGGCCAGCAACTCGGCACAGCCCCAGTCCAGCTTCTTATCACCGGCGATCATCGCCGCCCTGTCCTGATAAAGCTTGTTCACACGGGAATTCAGTGTGAAATCATCAGGAACATGGCAAACTCGCTCGCCCAGTTCTTTGAGCTTTTCAACTGACAAGGCACCGTCATATTTAGTGTCCCAGTCGTGGCCAATATAAGGCGACCAATCAACAGAGTGCTCGGTCATAGGGCGCCATTCATCCACCACACAGGCACCGTGGTCCAGTGCGGCGCGGTAGTCGCTGACCAGCTTCTCCACCTCATGTTTTTCGATGATACCCTCGGCCATTAACTGATCAGCATACAACTGACGGGCTACGGGGTGCTTTTTAATTTTCTTATACATAACCGGCTGAGTAGCACTCGGCTCATCGGCTTCATTGTGACCATGGCGGCGGTAACAGACCAGATCAATGACCACATCCCGTTTAAAGGTATTACGGTAATCTATCGCCAGGTTCGTCACGAACACAACGGCTTCAGGATCATCGGCATTCACATGGAAAATCGGCGCCTGCACCATCTTGGCGATATCGGTACAATACTGAGTTGAACGGGCATCTTCAGTCTTGGAGGTGGTAAAGCCCACCTGATTATTAATCACGATACGCACGGTTCCGCCAACGGCAAAACCACGGGTTTGTGACATATTGAAGGTTTCCTGAACCACCCCCTGTCCTGCGATAGCCGCATCGCCATGAATCGTCACAGGTAACACCGCCGAGCCATCCTTACAGCCCCTTCTGTCCAGACGAGCCCGAACAGAACCAATGACCACCGGATTAACAATCTCCAGATGTGAGGGGTTAAAGGCCAGAGCAAGATGCACATTCCCGCCCGGAGTGGCAAAATCAGAAGAGTAACCCGCGTGATACTTCACATCACCAGAGCCCAGAGACTCGTCATGTTTACCGGCAAATTCGTCAAACAATACTGAAGGGTTTTTACCCAGCACGTTCACCAGAACATTTAAGCGCCCCCGGTGAGCCATGCCGATCACCACTTCTTTAGCACCATTGCTGCCGGCGTGGTTAATCAGGTTTTTCAGCATCGGGATCAGCGCGTCGCCGCCTTCAAGCGAGAAGCGTTTGGCACCGGGAAATTTAGAGCCGAGATACTTCTCCATGCCATCAGCAGCGACCAGCCCCTTTAGAATGCCGATTTTGGTATCACGCTCAAAGGTTGGCCTTGCCTGTACCGATTCAAAACGCTGTTGCAGCCAGCGCTTCTGCTCGGTATTGGTGATGTGCATGTACTCAGCACCAATTGAGCTGCAATAGGTACGATTAAGAGACTTGAACAGCTCACCCAGAGGCATGGTTTCCTGGCCGATGGCATAGGAACCCACATTAAAATTGATGTCGAAATCGGATTCGTTTAGTTCATGATGAGACAGTTCAAGATCCCTGACCCTTTCCTGTTGCCACAGACCCAGAGGGTCGAGGTTGGCATGCTGATGACCGCGAAAACGATAGGCATTGATCAACTGCAGAACCTTAACCTGTTTCTGATCACTGGCAGAGGCACCTGCCGGAGCGGCACTGACACGGCTCATGGGCCCCATCTGTGCCATGGCGCGAAACTGCTCACGGATCTCACTGTGGTTTGACTCCAGCTCGACACCATTTACCTTAGGTAACTGGTCGAAAACCTCACGCCACTGCTCGGATACGCTCTTAGGATCATCCAGATATGCTTCATAGAGTTCTTCTATATAAGCAGCGTTTCCACCAGCCATGTGAGACGAATCCCACCATGCTTTCATCACGCTTTCTAGCATTTTTGTCCCTTAATCATTAAGACAGGAATTAACTACTCTTTACTGACACCGGCTGTGTCACTTTTCAAGGTACCCCGCTCGTGCAAGGCCCTCTTTACCATAATAAAATAGCCATCCGGTGTCGGATGGCTATCTAGCTATCAACATTTATCTGTCCGCTATTCTGCTAATTGATTGTGGCACTAACGGATCCCCTTTCACTAAACAGCGCGTTGCAATAGCATTGATTTAATCTGACCAATTGCCTTGGTCGGATTCAGCCCTTTTGGACAAACGCTGACACAATTCATAATGCCGTGGCAACGGAATACACTGAAGGCATCATCCAGCTCGCTGAGTCGCTCTTCGGTTGCCGTGTCACGGCTGTCAGCCAGAAAACGATAAGCATGCAGCAACCCGGCCGGGCCGATAAACTTATCCGGATTCCACCAGAACGACGGACAGGATGTAGAGCAACAGGCACAAAGAATACACTCATATAAGCCATCAAGCTTTTCACGCTCTTCAGGGCTTTGCAGGTACTCCCGCGCCGGCGGCTTCGTGTCATTGTTGATCAGATAAGGCTTAATTTTCTCGTACTGAGTATAGAACTGGCTCATGTCTACAACCAGATCCCTGACTACTGGCAGTCCGGGCAATGGGCGTACAACGACTTTCCCTTTACCCAAAGCAGACAATGGCGTGATACAGGCCAGACCATTTTTGCCGTTCATATTCACGCCATCAGAGCCACACACCCCTTCACGGCATGAGCGGCGAAACGCCAGCGTCGGATCCTGCTCTTTGAGCAAAATCAGTGCATCCAGCACCATCATGTCACGGCCTTCTTCTACATCCAGCTCATAGTCCTGCATGCGAGGGGCATTATCGACATCAGGATTGTAACGATAAATTGAGAACTTCAATTTCATCTTATGCTCCTCTAGTAAGTCCGGGCCTTCGGTGGGAAGGCCTCGCGCAGTTTTGGTGACATATTTACCTGGCGCTTGAGCATAGATTCAGACTCAGGCCGATAGACACTGTGGCACAACCAGTTTTCGTCATCGCGATCCGGATAATCAAAACGACTGTGAGCGCCGCGGCTCTCTGTACGGAAGTTAGCTGCAACCGCTGTTGCATAAGCCGTTTCCATCAGATTGTCGAGTTCCAGACATTCAATACGCTGGGTATTGAAATCATTACTCTTGTCATCCAGACGGGCATTTTGCAGACGCTCACGGATCTCTTTAAGCTCGGCCAGACCAGTAGCCATGGCATCACCCTCACGGAACACAGAGAAATTAAGCTGCATGCATTCCTGCATGTCCTTCTTAATCTGTACCGGATCTTCACCTTTACCCACCTCGGAACTTTCCCAGCGATTGAAGCGGGACATTGCAGCTTCAAGGTCAGATTCAGAAGCATCGCGCTGGTCACCAATCTCGTCCAGGGCTTTACCCAGATGCATGCCGGTAGCCCGACCGAACACCACCAAATCCAGCAACGAGTTACCGCCCAGACGATTGGCGCCATGTACGGATACACAAGCTATTTCGCCGCAGGCAAACAGACCTTTAACCACATGATCCTTACCCTGCTCATCGACTCTGATGGCCTGACCATCAACATTGGTCGGGATACCGCCCATCATGTAATGGCAGGTTGGGATAACCGGAATCGGTTCTTTAACCGGGTCTACATGGGCAAAGGTACGGGACAACTCCAGAATACCCGGCAGACGGGACTCCAGCACTTCTTTACCCAGGTGGTCCAGTTTAAGTTTAAGATGGGTACCCCATGGGCCTTCACAACCGCGGCCTTCACGGATTTCCGTCATCATTGAGCGCGCAACCACATCACGACCGGCTAAATCTTTCGCATTTGGTGCATAGCGCTCCATAAAGCGTTCGCCGTCTTTATTCAGCAGATAACCACCCTCTCCACGGCAGCCTTCTGTTACCAGCGTACCGGCACCGGCTATACCTGTGGGATGGAACTGCCACATTTCCATGTCCTGCATAGAAACACCAGCACGCAGAGCCATGCCGACGCCATCACCGGTATTAATGTGAGCATTGGTGGTAGATGCATAGATTCTGCCTGCGCCACCGGTCGCCAGCACAACGGCTTTGGATTTGAAGTAAACCACTTCACCGGTTTCGATATCGATGGCAGTACAACCTACCACGTCACCGTCCTGGTTTTTCACCAGATCGAGCGCATACCATTCACTGAAGACCTTGGTTTTATTCTTAACGTTCTGTTGATAAAGCAAATGCAACAAAGCATGACCGGTGCGGTCAGCCGCAGCCGCAGTGCGCGCCGCCTGCTCACCACCAAATTCCTTGGACTGACCACCGAAAGGACGCTGATAAACACGTCCATTTTCGAAGCGGGAAAACGGCAGCCCCATATTCTCCATTTCAATAATGGCTTCGGGACCGTTCTTACACATATATTCGATGGCATCCTGGTCACCGATGTAATCAGACCCTTTTACCGTGTCATACATGTGCCATTCCCAGTTATCTTCGTGGGCATTGCCCAGCGCAACGGTAATACCACCTTGCGCCGACACAGTATGAGAACGGGTCGGAAAGACCTTAGAGAGTAAGGCACAGGATTTGCCTGACTGAGAAATTTGCAGGGCAGCACGCATGCCGGCGCCACCGGCGCCAATTACCACTGCATCAAATTCGCGAATTGGAATAGTCACTTACACACCCCACAGTACAAACAGGCCAACTGCCACATAGGCGAAAGCCATCAGGTTCAATATAAACTGTAATGACGCTCGTAAACCGGGCGCCTTGACATAATCTGTCAGCACCTGCCACAAACCAATGCGCACATGGATCATGATGCTGATCAGCGCCGCCAGGGTAAACACTTTCATACCGAGGCCGGCAAACAGATCACGCCAGATTTCATAGGTTACAGTTGGGGTTGAAACAAAAAACCACAGCATATACAACGCAAAGGCCGTAATGATTACTGCTGTTGCGCGCAGAGATACATAATCCTGAACGCCGTCACGTTTAAAACTCGCCTGATTGGTAATCATATCAGAATGACTCCTACTACTATGGTCAGCACGATCCACAAGACGATAACGGCCTTGGCGCTGACATCACCGGATTGCAGCTCTTCCCAGTGGCCCATATCCATCACCAGATGACGGATCCCACCAAGGAGATGGTAAATAAACGCTGATGCCGTACCAATAGCAATCACCTTGCCAAGCACACCATTCATACATTCCACCACCATCGCATAGCCCTCTGCAGAAGATACTGACACCGCCCAGGCCCAGATCACAAAGATCAGGGCGAAAAACATGGCGACACCGGTGATCCGATGCAAGATGGACGAAATAGCAGAAGGAGGAAAACTAATCGTATTAAGCTGTAGATTTACTGGTCTTTGTTTTTTCACGATTTGTTGCCCGTATTACCCTGTAGGGTTTGAATTTTTATCGCTATTAATCTCGCCTTGCGCTCGATTAACACCTCAAGGATTCAAGCCGTCGTTTTTGAGTGACGTGGTGACATGCCATTTGTTAAAAAAATGCTACAAACACCGATACTTAAACGATGCAAAGTATATCCAGCCAAATGCATAATTACAATTTTTGTTACAACCGAATCGGCCTTCGACGACATAGTAAAGCATCAATTGAACAAAAATCACTCTACGACTTTTTTAAGCCCTCGTATTTTGTTCACAACACGACCTTGTCTGATAAAATAGTTCTGAAACATCAGTCAGGATCAATGCTGCGCTGCCCCTGAGCAGAAGAATTGCTGTCCTGCCTCAAACAGCGATAGAAGCAAAGCCTGCCGATGTCAGTAGCTGTAGCGCGGCGATAGCATAGCGTTTTGCAAGCGTTCAGGAACACTGGACTTTAGTTGAATAGATATCGAACGAAAACGCATTAAAATTGACTTGAGCAGCTAATATCAGTACAAATAGCCGCACTTTTTATGCCTATGTGAGATTTTCCCGTTAATCCGGGAAGCATTTCTTAGCGTATGCAAAGAGCTGAAAAGTTCCATTAAACACCACAGAAGCAATCTGAAGGAGAGCATCTTATGGCAGATAAAAAAGCCATCATGAAGGTAGGTGATAAGGAAATCGAACTTCCTATTTTATCCGGGACTGCGGGCAATGACGTCATCGACGTAAGACCCCTGGGCGCGAATGGCTATTTCACTTTCGACCCCGGCTTTATGGCCACCGGTTCCTGCGAATCTGATATCACCTATATCGATGGTGCCAACGGGGTGCTGTTACATCGTGGATACTCGATCGAAGATCTGGCCCGCGAAGCTGAATATTTAGAAGTATGTTACATGCTGCTGCATGGTGAAGCACCCAACGCCGAGCAATATGCTGAATTCAAGCACACCATTACCCGCCATACCCTGGTACATGATCAGGTCAATAATTTCTTCCGTGGCTTCAGACGCGATGCCCACCCGATGGCAATGCTGTGCGGTACTGTAGGCGCAATGGCGTCTTTCTATCATGATGACCTGGATATTGCCGACCCGGATCAGCGTATCCGCAGTGCTTATCGCCTGGTGGCAAAAATGCCGACCCTGGTCGCCATGTGCTACAAATACAATGTGGGTCAGCCTTTTGTCTATC
Organism: Lacimicrobium alkaliphilum; assembly: GCF_001466725.1. Lineage (NCBI taxonomy): Bacteria > Pseudomonadati > Pseudomonadota > Gammaproteobacteria > Alteromonadales > Alteromonadaceae > Lacimicrobium > Lacimicrobium alkaliphilum. The sequence goes on along the minus strand of NZ_CP013650.1, from coordinate 1,866,410 downwards.
CACGTAACGAGTTGTCTTTCGCTGAGAACTTCCTGAATATGATGTTCTCAGTACCGGCCGAACCCTATCATTCCAGTGAAGCGGTGATTCGGGCCATGGATCGCATTTTCACCCTGCATGCGGATCACGAGCAGAACGCTTCCACCTCCACCGTCAGACTGGCCGGTTCTTCAGGGGCCAATCCCTATGCCTGTATTGCCGCTGGTGTTGCTTCATTGTGGGGCCCCGCCCATGGCGGTGCCAACGAAGCCTGTCTGAATATGCTGGAAGAAATCGGCTCTGTGGATCGTATTCCCGAATTTATTGAACGGGCCAAGGACAAGAATGATCCTTTCCGTCTGATGGGCTTCGGTCACCGGGTTTACAAGAACTACGATCCCCGTGCCACGGTAATGCGTGAAAGCTGCCACGAAGTACTGGCAGAGCTGAATATCAAGGATCCGTTACTGGATGTGGCCATGGAACTGGAGCGCATTGCGGTCAGCGACCCTTACTTTAAAGAGAAGAAGCTGTTCCCGAATGTTGACTTCTACTCGGGCATCGTGCTTAAAGCCATAGGTATCCCCACTAACATGTTTACCTGTATCTTTGCGCTGGCTCGTACTGTTGGCTGGATCTCTCACTGGCATGAAATGCTCAGCCAGCCCGGGCAGAAAATTGGTCGCCCTCGTCAGCTCTATACCGGCCATGCGCAGCGAGAATATACCCCGCTGAAAAAATAATTAGCGTCCGTACCTGTTATAAAAATGCCAGTCAGACAATCTGACTGGCATTTTTTTATGCAACAGACAGCCACTTGCAAATGTAACCCTGCAGGCCTCAGATATTTCAGTCTGTAACAGAGTATTAACCGGTGCCTTTTTCACCCCGGATTTGCTGTCAGTGGGCGCAAAGCCATGGCGCAAAAAACCGTTCAGGCTAGGCTTCTGCCAACTTAATAACAATATCCCAAGTCTATGAACCTGACCCGAACAAGTATAAAAAATCCGGCAGCGGTGTTCGTATTGATGGCGTTGTTGCTGGTGTTTGGCATCATTTCGCTGTTTAAACTACCAATACAACTGATTCCGGATATCGAACAACCTCAGATTAACATCGGCTCGGGGTGGCGAAATGCCGCACCTGAAGAGGTGGAGTCGGTGATTATCGAACCACTGGAAGATGCTGTTCGCAATACCCCTGGCGTCACAGAGATCACCACCAATATTCAGCGTGGCTTTGGCAACATAACCCTCACCTATGAAGTCGGTACCGACATGCAAGGTGCAATGCTGGATGTGATCAACCGGCTGAATCAGGCCCCCCCTTTGCCGGTTGATGCTTTTGATCCTGTTATCAGTGCCGGCGGTGGCAATCAGGGTGGCACATCGGCGGCCGCATCGCTGTTGATCAGAACCATTGATAACAATCCGGCACCGGATATTTCTGTCTATCAGGATGTGATTGAAGATCTGGTTGAGCCCCGGCTGGCAGGAATTGCCGGCGTGTCACAGGTTAATCTCAACAGCCAGCGGGCCGAAGAAGTGCGCATCACCTTCGATGCCCGCAAAGCCGCCTCACTGGGTATTCCCATCAGCTCTATCCGCAACCGGCTGGCCGGCGCCACCGATGCCTCAGGTGGCTTTGCCGATGTGGGACGCCGTCAGTATACGGTTCGCTTTGCCGGTCAGTATCAGATTGAACAGATGGGACAATTAATCATTGCAGAAGTGGACGGTGTACCGGTTTACCTCAATGATATTGCCAGTGTCGAGCGCACCCTTACAGACAGAGCAGGCCTGACCCTTCGCAATGGCGCACCGGCCTACTACATCACGGTACAGCGCACTAATGGCGCTAATTCCGTCGCCTTACTGGATGATATCAACAGGGTGATCAGCGAGCTGAATCAGGGCCCACTGGCGCAACATGGTCTGCAAATCGATTTAAGTTTTGATTCATCTCAGCATATTCGTAACGCGCTGACCCTGGTAAAAAGCAACCTGGGCCTTGGTGTGTTGCTGGCACTGGGGATTTTATGGCTTTTTCTGCGAAGCTGGCGGGCTACCTTAATTATTGCCCTGAGCATTCCTTTTTCGGTAATGGTGGCCTTTTTAGCCCTGAATCTGCTGGATCGATCACTGAATGTGATTTCACTGGCCGGCATCGCTTTTGCTGTAGGGCTGGTACTGGACGCCGCTATTATTGTGCAGGAAAACATCGTGCGCCTGAAAACAACCGGGCTGGACGACAAAAAGGCCGTATTCAAAGGCGCCACCCAGGTTACCGGCGCCCTGTTTGCCTCTACAGCCACCAGCGTAGCGATCTTTCTGCCCATATTGCAAATGCAGGGCATCGAAGGCCAGCTATTTTCCGATCTGGCCCTGACCCTGTCTGTGGCTGTGATCGCTTCGATGCTATCCGCCATCACCATCATTCCCCTGGTCAGCCGATTTGCCCTGACGCACAAAGAAGCGCAGGATCCGCTGCAAAAGTACTGGCACAAGCTGGCGGCCAGACTCATGGTGCTAACCGACAGCCACAGCAAACGTCTTGGCTGGATTGGCGGATTATTGTTCGGATCATTACTGGTCATCGCTTTTTTGTTACCGAAAACAGACTTTATGCCCCGTGCGCCCATTGATGGCTTTTTCTATAACTTCAATCTGCCCCCGGGTGGCAATATTGATTTTCTGGAACAAGAGCTTGCCATGCGCATTAAAAATCGCCTCGCCCCCTATATGAATGGCGACAAACAACCGGCAATTAAAAGCTACAACTTTTATACCTTCGGCCCTAACGCCAGTGGCGGCTTTATTTACGCCGATGATCCAACCCGGGTAGAAGAGCTCATGACCGAAATCCGCACTCAGGTACTCAGTGACCTGCCGGATACCCAGGCATTTTTGTTCAGAGGCTCAATGATCAATGTCTCAGGTGGTGGCAACGGCCGCTCCATTAATATTGATTTGCAGGGGCCGAATCTTGAGCCCTTAATGCAAACAGCAGCCAAAGCTATTGAGCGGATTAATCAGGTGATGCCGGATATCAGTGCTCAGCCTGTGCCGGGCCTGGCCATGACCGAACCGGAATTACGCCTGTTACCCAATGACAGACGCATCAGTGATGCGGGGCTGACACGCGCTGAGATGGCGAATATGGTCAGGGCCCTGACCGGCGGGCTGTTCGTCAGCGAATACTTTGACGGTAACGACAGAATGAACATTATTCTGCGCGCCCAAAACTGGCAGCATCCCGATCAACTGGCCGCGTTGCCGGTTTATACACCGCTGGCGGGAATACAAATGATGGGGGAACTGGCCGATGTGACCCGCACGGTTGGACCGAGTCAGTTACGCCGGGTCAATGGCAAGCGCACGGTGAGTCTGATTTTAAACCCTCCTGAGACGCTGTCTCTGCAGGAGGCCATGGCCACCATCGAAGCAGAAATACTGCCGCTCATCCGCGCCGAACTGCCAGCCGATGCCAGTGTCCAGGTCAGTGGTAATGCTAATCGCATGAATCAGGCCATTGAAGAAATGGCACTGAATTTTGTGCTGGCTATCTTTATTCTGTTTTTACTGATGACGGCACTGTTTAAATCGTTGCGAGACAGCTTGCTGGTGCTCAGCGTAATGCCGATGGCGGTGGCCGGTGGTGTACTCAGCCTTTGGCTGCTCAACCTGTTTAGTTTCCAGTCACTGGATTTGCTGACCATGATAGGTTTTATCATCCTGCTGGGGCTGGTGGTCAATAATGCCATATTGTTGGTGGATCAGACCCGGCGCAGCCAGTCAGAAGGCCTGAGTTTACGTGATGCCACCGAGCAGGCGGTCAGCATCCGTGCCCGCCCGGTTTATATGAGCACCCTGACCAGCCTGTTCGGCATGTTGCCACTGATGCTGATGCCTGGCGTGGGCTCCGAAATCTACAGAGGGCTGGCCACGGTTATCGTCGGTGGCATGGCCATCAGCGCCCTGTTCACTCTGGTTCTGCTACCTGCCTTGCTGAGACTGGCAGACACACGGCAACTACAGGACATGGTCACTGTTAATCATTTATCAAAAATCCACGCGGAGTAACCCATGAACCCTTATCTTAAATTACTTGTCTCCATGGTGTTTATAAGCCATGGCCTGTCAGCCGCGGAACCTCAGCAGTTAACTCCGGTGTCGGTAGAACAGGTACAGGAGCTTACTGTCAGCCCCAAAGTGGAATTTGTCGGCAGTATATACAGTCGCAACAACGCACAATTGACCGCGGGTGTGGCCGGACGTTTACAGTGGATTGCTGAACCCGGTGCGCAAGTTCAAAAAGACCAGAAAGTGGCACAGATAGATCCCCTGCCGCTGCAACTGCAGCAACAGGAGCAGCAGGCGCAGATCAAACGGGCCCGTATTGAGATGGATTATCTGCACGGTGAAACTGAACGTCTGGCTGAACTGGCTAAAACCCACAGCGCATCGGCCTTTGAACTGGCGCAAATGCGCTCACGTTTTGCTCTGGCCGAATCTGATCTCCACATCGCACAGCTCAGGCTGGCACAAATTGAAGATCAATTACAACACACTGCCATTCTGGCGCCTTATTCCGGCGTCATTACCGAACGTTTGCGTGAAGCCGGCACGGATGTGAACCGCAGCGATGCCTTGCTGATGTTGCTGGACACCTATCAGCTGGAAGCCCGTATTCAGGTACCGGTGAAATATCTTGAGGCGATACGCCAGACTGAACAGGTGTTGTTACATCAACAGGGTGAAAGTCTGTTGGCGGCGGTCAGTACCCTTATCCCCAGTGCCAATATGCGCTCACAGGCATTCGAGATACGTGTATCACTGCCATTAACAAATTCCGGCAATTGGACAGCGGGTCAGCATATTACTGCCAGCTTACCGACCGCATCGGACAGTAACCGGCTCAGAGTGCATCGGGATGCCCTGTTGCTGCGCCAGGAAGGAACATTTGTGGTAGTGGTAGACGAGCAAAATGTGGCCCATCGCCAGAAGGTCATTGTTGGTCCTGGTGAACAGGACTGGGTCAGCGTTAAAAGCGACGGGCTCAAAGCCGGTGACCGCGTTGCCACCAGAGGTGCTGAGCGGCTCACCGATGGCCAGCGAGTCAGCATTACCAACAGTTGATATTGACAGCTTCATCTGAGTACACTCTGGAGTTCTGATTCTCCATACCAGGCAGGTTATGAAAAAAGCACTGACAGGGACTGCACTGCTGTTATTGTTATTAACAGCCATCTGGTTTGCCCGTAATCCCCTGCTAATGGGACTGGCAAACCTCTATCTGAAATCCTACGCTGTCACTATTGAGTGCCTTGATTTTCACTTAAACGGCCTGAGCAAGGTGACTATTGATGAGGTATGCCTGTCGTCACCCCAGGCGGATATCAGGGTGCAGCAGGCTGAGTGGGACCACAGCGCAAGGTCACTGAACATCAACAAGGTCGATGTTTTGCACCAGCAACAACCACCAGGTTCCTCTTCAGATCAACCGGCCAGAGCGCTTAAATGGCAGATCCCGGATCTGCCTGCTATCAATATCAGTAATATCAAGCTCTCCAGCCCCCTGCTTAAAACACCCGTCAACCTCTCTCTTGAATACCATCAGCCACAGTTGCGCCTGAGTGGCCCGGTACTGCTGCAAGCAAGACTTGAAAACAACCTTTTAAGCGGCACCCTTAAATGGCACCCGGCAGATCTGGCGTCACTGGCAGAGCTGCCAGCGAACCTTGAGCAGAAGATTGGTCACAACCCGATTCAGACCAACTGGACATTTGATGGACAGACCCTGGACAGCCAGCACCAACTCAGTACTGAGGGATCTGTAATCCTGGCTGAATCAGATGCAGAGCCTCCCTGCACGGTGCAAATTGAAGCCAGTGGCAGCCTTGGTCTTCGTGTAGATATTCTCAGTCAGCAGGCCATAGTGGATCTCTCGACGCTGCCTGTCAGTTTATTCGCACAAGGCTGTTCTCACTTGTTACCCGAATCATTGACGAAGTGGCAGCCTGATAAATTAGTCCTTCAGATACCTGAGCCAGTTAATCTGGAGCCTCAGAGCATTGCAGCACCAGAAATCAATATCCGCAGCGAGTTACCGCTGAAGGCAGTACTAACCCTGAAGGATGTCGCCTCGGATTTCCAGCAACTCAGCGCGGCTTATCTGCTGCAAGCAGACAATAAGTCAGGTCATTGGCAGGGTGAAGGAAAACTGAAAATCAATGATGTCACCGCGCTTACAACCCACACACTGCCTGATAACATAAGCGTTAGTGCAACCAATCATCACCTTGTCATTGAACAGTTTGATTACAAAGGTATCACGCTGTCGGCTCTGCAGGTTGACTTAGATGCCAGTTATCAACCCGAACAGGGGCTGGACACTGACATATCAATGACCATGGACTCCCTGGCTCAGGGGGCACTTGGTGGTGAAAAACTGCAACTTAAACTCAGCCTGAGTTCTGCCGATCTTAAAAAACTGCAGGGTGAGATAGATATCAGCGCCGACAGACTGACCAGCAACTTGCTGCAGGTGGCAGCGTTACGACATAAGAACAGCTTCGGTTATGATGGCAGTGCGTTTAGTCTTAAGGGCACAAGCAGTGCGAAACTTGTCCTTGTGCAGGGCACAGAAATCAAACAACCGAAACTGACGCATCAGGCCCACACCACAATAGCTATTAACCAACCCACTACAGCGCTGGATAATCTGACATCCGCTCATACATTCAGTCTCGCCTCAGGTTTTTATGCCGAACTGTCGCAGCAGCAACAGCGATTTGATTTAAAGATCCCGGCGCAACCGGTAAAGCTGCTCAACAATCTGCTGCAACAACAAAGCCCGCCTATCCGGGCTGGTCAGGGTAAGATAAGCGCCAACCTTGATTACCGATTAAATACGGGGCGAGGCACGGGCAATTTGACCATCAGCGATGTGGAAATGGCCTATGGCAAATACCTGGCAAAGGGCATGAATCTTATGCTGGATGGTAAACAGGATTCAGGTAAGCTTCAGATTGCCCCCGCTACTCTGACAGTAGATTCACTGCAAACAGGTGTGGATATCCGTGCAGTGAGTGCGCTTATAAAATCACAAGAGAGTGATGTTGTGATTGAGGAGTTAAAGGGGCAGTTATTTGATGGTCAGTTTAAACTGGACAAGCTGATCTTAACGGATGAACCTCAACGCAGCCTGCTGACCCTTAACAATTTGGATATGGCCCGTATTCTGGAACTGCAACAGGAAACCGGAATCGATGTTCAGGGGCGGGTCAGCGGCAATATTCCGCTGCATATCCACAATCGACAGGTGGAAATTCGCAATGGCAGTATGTTTAACCTGAATCATGGAAAACTGCAGATAACAGATAATGCCGCCTTTGCTGCGCTTAAGCAGAGTCAGCCACAATTGGAACCGGTGCTGTCGCTGTTACAAAACCTGGAGTTCACAGAGCTGAATTCCGATGTCAGTATGCAGCCAAATGGATTACTCTTTCTTGATATGCAGATAAAAGGACGTAATCCGGATAAAAAACAGGATGTGAATTTTAATTACACCCATGAAGAGAATATCTTTACGTTACTCAGAGCATTGCGCCTGGGTGAAGAAATACAAGACAAACTGGAGCAAGGAATAAATGAGGATTGAGGCCGTGAAGATTGTCAGCCTGTTAGTGGCAGGCCTGATGTTATCTGCCTGTACCCATAAAGTGCAGGTGGAAACCAAAGAACCCATTACCATTAACCTGAACGTGAAAGTCGATCACCAAATCCGGGTCAAAGTGGATAAAGAGCTGGATGATCTGTTCAGTGAAGACAGTGAATTATTCTAAGGAGCATATGATGAAATTACTCAAAACACTTTTTATTCTGCCGTTTATACTGCTGGCCTTCAGCGCCGCTGCCATCGAACTGGATGAGGCCAAAGAACAGGGACTGGTAGGTGAACAAACCGATGGCTATCTGGGTATCATTAAAGAAGCACAGGGTGTGCAGGAGCTGGTGCAGGAGATCAATAGCAAACGTAAAGCTAAATATGAGCAACTGGCCAGGCAAAATAATATTAAGCTCGAACAGGTGGAAGCGCTGGCCGGTAAAAAGGCCATAGAGAAAACCCAGGCGGGTCACTATGTGTTGCTCAGCGGCAACTGGGTGAAGAAATAAGCCATGCAGAACCAGATCCTGTTGCTGCTGATACTGCTTGGATTGTATTTTCTCAGTGGTACGGCTATCCGTATCTTTGTACGCCGGGTAGTGGAAACCAAAGAAGCGCCAAACAAACGTAAAGCGCTGATCAAGAAAGTATTAGGCATTAGCCACGTAGTGGTGTTTCTTTTCGCTGCGCTGATGATACTGGGAATCGACTACGCCAATCTGGTGGTGTTTTTATCCTCCACCTTCGCCATATTAGGTGTCGCTTTGGTAGCCCAGTGGTCCATTCTCAGCAATGTCACCTCGGGTATTCTGATCTTCTTTAACTTCCCCTATCGGGTCGGCGATCGTATTCAGGTTGCCAATAAAGACTATGAAATGGTGGGCGTGATTGAGGAGATCAGTACCTTCCATGTGATGATCAGAAAAGACGAAGGTGAGCTGATCACCTATCCCAATAGTCTGATCCTGCAAACCCCGGTGATTAAGCTTCCCATGAGCGAAAAACCGGTTCACAAGCCCGAACAACCGGAGTCCGACTAATGCTGACTAAACGACTGCCGTTGGGAATTTTGCCCACTCCTGTAGAACCAATGCTGCGATTAAGCGAGCACCTTAAAGGACCACAACTGTGGATTAAGCGTGATGATCTTACCGGCCTGGCCTTAGGCGGCAACAAGACCCGTAAGCTGGAATATATTCTCGCCGAAGCCACAGAGCAAAAGGCAGATTGCATTATTACCGCCGGTGCTATTCAGTCTAACCACTGTCGACAAACTGCCGCTGCGGCGGCGCGGCTGGGGCTGGAATGTCATCTGGTGTTAGGTGGCGAGGAGCCCGCGCAGGTTAACGGTAACCTGCTATTGGATAAGCTGTTTAATGCACGGATTCACTGGGCCGGTGAAAAGCGCAAAGGTGAAGATATTCCGGCGCTGGTTGAAAGCCTGAAAAGCGCTGACAAGCGCCCGTTTGTGGTGCCCTATGGTGGCTCCAATGTCACCGGCGCCCTGGGCTATGTCAATGCCATGGCCGAATTGCAACAACAAACTGAACTGGCATTCAGCCATATTGTTTTTGCCTCCGCTTCCGGGGGAACCCATGCCGGGTTGCTCAATGGGGCCAGAATGACAGGTGCTAAAACAAAAATTCTGGGTATCCGTATCGATAAGGCCGAATCAGCAGAGCAAAGCTTTGCCGGGCGGGTGCTGGAGCTCAGCAATCAGACTGCCGCGCAGCTTGGACTTGAGTCATTCAGCGAGCAGGATGTATTTCTTAATACTGATTATCTCGGTGGTGGCTATGCGGTAGTGGGTGACGCTGAGAAACAGGCCATTGAGACCCTCGCCCAGAGTGAGGCCATTTTACTGGATCCTGTGTATACCGGTCGCGCCTTTGCCGGTCTGTTAGATTTAATCAGACAGGGTTATTTCAGTGCTGAGGACAGAGTACTGTTCTGGCATACCGGCGGCGCACCGGCTCTGTTTGCCTATGCCGATAAAATCAGCTGATTGCTGTTAATACCAATCCGCATAGATAATTGCACTATGCGGTTTGGTATTACTTATTTGCTTACAATTCCCCGCTACTGAACCACCCGGTTCACGGCTATTATTTTTGTGTTTCCTTTTCGCTACTAATCAGGTTTTGTCATTTATTGGTCAGATTTATCAATCAAGTGGCGTGATTTACTAAACGCAATTACAAGCCCTATCTATAATATTGTTTTCAAAGGGTTTTATATCTGGCACAGGCTATGCAAAAACAATTAGTAAAGAGTATGTGATTAACAGACTCGTCATTATGTATTCACTAACACCAGGATATCAGGGACATGTATAACAAATTGATTAAATCAGCCTTTGCCCTCTCATTATTCACCTCCGCCAGTCTGCTCAGCGGTTGTGGTGGCGCCGATGCAAAAACTAATACCGACACGGCCAAAGAGGTGATTGCCATCCCGGTAGAGGTGGCAGGTCTGAGTAAAGGCGATATTTCCTCCGCCTACAGCACCACCGCTATTCTGGAAGCCAAAGAAGAAGCCTTTGTGGTGGCCCGGGCCTCCGGCATCATTCGCGAAATTCTGGTGGAAGAAGGCGACTATGTGGAAAAAGGGCAAGCCCTGGCGCGACTGGAGACTGAGCGTTATCAGCTTAATCTGGACAGATCACAGGCCAACCTCAGCAGTATCGAAAAAGAACTGAAAAAAGTCCGTGACATGCATGCAAGAAAGCTGGTCAGTGATGATACCTTCGATAAACTCAGCGCCGCTTACGATGCCGCCAAAGCTGATCTGGATCTGGCCCGCCTGGATCTTGCTGAAACCACTATTACGGCGCCGATTTCAGGCTTTATTGCAGAACGTAATGCCAAAGTCGGCAACCTGACCGAGTCGTTCCAGCGCGAACGTATGTTCCATATCGTGCAGCAAAAAGAACTCTATGGTGTGGTTCATCTGCCGGAAAAAGAACTGCCAAGCGTGCATAAAGATCAGGCAGCCGGTCTTACCATCACCGCATTAGGCGAACAACAGGTTGAAGCCTTTGTAGAACGTATCAGCCCGGTTATCGATTCACAGACCGGCACCTTTAAAGTCACTTTGCGGGTTCCTAATCCACAAAACCAGCTTAAAGCCGGTATGTTTGCCCAGGTAAACCTCAATTACGCTACCCATCAGAACGCCACCTTGCTGCCCCGCCGCGCGATGCTGAATATCGACGACAAGACTTCAGTGTTTGTGGTCAAAGACGGCATTGCCAGCAAACAGGAAGTGGTCACAGGCTTTAGTGAAGGCGACAAAGTAGAAGTACTGCAGGGTCTTAGTGGTGATGAGCAGGTGGTGATCACTGGTCATCATAACCTTAAAGATCAGGCCACCGTCGAAGTGGTTAACGGCTAAATCCCGAAGGAATCTGTTATGAGTATTGTGGATATTGCCGTAAAACGGCCGGTTACCGTGTGCATGTTTACCTTTGCCATCATGCTGTTTGGCATGGTGTCATTATCAAGACTGGCACTGAATTTACTGCCTGAACTTTCCTACCCTACCCTGACTATTCGAGCCGACTACCCTGGTGCCGCGCCAGCGGAAGTGGAACAGCTGGTGTCAAAGCCGGTGGAAGAGAGCATCGGTGTGGTCAAGGGTGTGCGCAGCGTGAAATCCATGTCCAAAGCTGGCCAGTCTGACGTCATCCTCGAGTTTGAATGGGGTACAGATATGGATATGGCCAGTCTCGACGTGCGTGAGAAACTCGATGTACTGCAATTGCCTCTGGATGTGAAAAAACCGCTGCTGATGCGTTTTAACCCGGATATGGATCCTGTTCTGCGACTGGGCCTGACCCAAAGCGACCTGCTGCCCGGCGACCTGCAGGCCCACAAACGCCTGCGGGTATTTGCCGAAGAACAAATCAAGCGCAAGCTGGAGTCGGTAAACGGGGTAGCCTCAGTCAAAGTCGGCGGCGGACTGGAAAATGAGATTCAGGTATTGGTGAACCAACAAAAAGCCAGTCAGCTGAATATCACCATGGACGAAGTTATTCAGCGACTCAAAGCAGAGAATATAAACAGCTCAGGCGGCCGGGTACAGGAAGGCAGCCGCGAATACCTGGTACGCACCTTAAATCAGTTCCGCGATCTGGATCAGATGCGTCACCTGTTTGTGGCCACCCGCGAAGGCCGGCATATACGCCTTATGGATATCGCCGAGGTACGTGACAGCCACAAAGAGCGTGATGCCATCACCCGCTTCGATGGCCTTGAGGGCGTGGAAATCGCCATTTATAAAGAGGGCGATGCCAACACCGTTCAGGTGGCCGAAAATGTGCGTCAGCGTCTTGAGCAGGTTAAAAAGGAGCTGCCTGGCAGTTATCAGTTAGCCAAGGTCTACGATCAGTCCCGCTTTATCGCCAGCGCCATCGAACAGGTGAAATCCGCCGGTATCGTCGGCGGCCTGCTGGCCATGGTGGTGCTGTATCTGTTTCTTAAAAACCTCTGGCCCACCCTGATCATTTCACTGTCGATTCCGGTGTCTATAATCGCCACCTTCAACCTGATGTACGCTAATGATATCAGCCTGAATATCATGAGCTTAGGCGGCATTGCCCTGGCTATCGGTTTATTGGTGGATAACAGTATTGTGGTGCTGGAAAATATCGACCGTCATAAACAGCACAATACAGACAAAACCGAGGCTGCGGCCAAAGGCACTAAAGAAGTGTCCAGCGCCATCGTGGCCTCCACCCTCACTACTATGGCGGTATTTTTCCCACTGGTGTTCGTAAAAGGCATTGCGGGGCAGTTGTTCAGCGATCAGGCCCTGACCGTGACGTTCGCCCTGGGTGTATCCTTGGTGGTAGCTCTGACCCTGATCCCCATGCTGGCCTCCAGAGAAAAACAGCCGCAAGCGGATGCCCCCCGTGACCAGTTGGATCTCAGTGCTGACAACAAAACCAAAACACCAGGCAGGTTCAGTCGTATTATCAACATTATGCTGTGGCCCTTTGCCAAACTGGTCTGGCTGATATCCAGACTCATCTATCTGATCAGCTTTGCCTTCAGTACCTTTCTCATCGGCACTAAAGCGTTACTGGGTAAGTGTTTCGGCGTTATCCTGCGCCCGGTACTCTGGGCCTTCGACCGCCTGTTCAGCGCCATCGAGGGCTTTTATGCCGCCGTACTGGCCCGTGCACTGAAACAGCGGATACTGGTACTGTTCAGCATTGTTGGCCTGTCTCTGGCTTCGGTGTTATTGCTGCCAAGACTGGGCATGGAACTGATTCCGTCTATGGCACAGGGTGAATTCCACGTAGAAGTGAACCTGCCAACCGGTGCCCGGCTTGAACAAACCGATACCATCATCGCCGGACTGACCGATTTTACCAACGCACTGGATAAAGTTGAACGTACCTACTCGCTGGCCGGTACCGGCAGTCTGATGAATGCCTCCAGTGCACAGGGCGGCGACTACTGGGGCAAACTTAATGTGGTGATGAGTGCCGACAGCAGCGCTGAGGATGAACTTAAGGTAAAAGAGCAGATGCGCGAGTATCTGCGCACACAACCCGGTGTTAAAGCCAAGTTCGGCAGCCCGCAGCTGTTCAGTTTCAGCACGCCGCTGGAGATTGAAATCACCGGCTATGAGCTCGGCGCATTGTCACGCCAGGCCGACCGGCTGGTCGCCATGATGCAACAACAGGATCGTTTTGTGGATATTAAGTCCAGTCTTGAAGCCGGTCATCCTGAGCTGAAGATCTATTTTAATCACGCCAAACTGGCCCAGTTAGGGCTGACCGCCTCTGATGTGGCAAAACTGGTGTCCGCTAAAATAGGCGGTGAGATCGCCAGCCGCTATTCCATCGATGATCGCAAGGTGGACATTCTGGTGCGCAGCCAGGCAGATCAACGGGATTCCATTACCGATATCGGCAATATGATTGTCAACCCGGGGCAAAGCCCGGCCATTGTGCTGGATGCGGTGGCCGACATTCAGATGTCAGTGGGCCCAAGCGAAATCACCCGGATAGGTCAGGAGCGGGTAGCCATCATCTCGGCTAACCTGGCTTATGGCGATCTCGGCGAAGGGGCGCTGGCGGCCAAACAGCTGGTGAATCAGTTGAACCTGCCACTGACTATGCAGGCCCGTGTGGCCGGCCAGAATGAAGAAATGCAGGTATCTTTCGATTCCCTCAAACTGGCCCTGCTGCTGGCGATATTTATGGTTTATCTGGTGATGGCCTCACAGTTTGAGTCCTTGCTGCATCCGTTTCTGATCCTGTTTACTGTGCCGCTGGCCTGCGCTGGCTCCATTTACGGCCTGTATCTGAGCGGCACCCATATCAGCGTGGTGGTGTTTATCGGGTTGATTATGCTTGCCGGTATTGTGGTCAACAACGCCATCGTACTGGTGGACCGAATCAATCAGCTTCGCGCCGCCGGCAGCGACAAACACAGTGCCATTTTCGAGGCCGCCAGCAGCCGTCTGCGACCGATACTGATGACCACACTCACCACCACCTTAGGCTTATTACCCATGGCGCTGGGCCTGGGTGAAGGTGCAGAAATCCGCACTCCCATGGCGGTGACCGTGATCTGGGGGCTGGCCTTTGCCACCCTGCTCACCCTGCTGCTGATCCCGGTGCTTTACAGCCTGTTTGATCGCAAGGCCTTTGTCCCGGCGTCTGTTAATGGGGAGCTTAGCCATGAAGCAGTTTGATAATATGGGCGCCTCACTGGCCGCCTTTGCTATCCGCAAACCCGTTACTCTGTGCATGTTTTTCTTTTCCATGCTGCTGATGGGGCTGCTCGCAAGCCGGCTGCTGCCACTGGAGAAATTTCCCGGCATCGATATTCCGCAGCTCGTGGTGCAGGTGCCCTACAAAGACGCCAGCCCGGCTGAAGTTGAGAGGATGATCACCAAGCCGGTAGAGGAGGCGTTGGCCACCCTCTCCGGTATCAAGCGCATGACCTCCACTTCCAATGAAGACAGAGCGGAAATCTTCCTTGAGTTTGCCTGGGATGAGAATATCAGTGCCAAGAGTATCGAAGCCCGAGAACAGATCGATGCCATCCGCGACGAACTGCCCCAGGATGTGGAACGGGTTCTGGTATACAAGTTCAACACCAATGATATGCCAATCTTTCAACTGCGCATATCCAGCGAGCGGGACCTGTCCAACGCCTATGATCTGCTTGAACGCAATCTGAAAATGCCCATCGAGCGGGTACCCGGTGTCTCCAAAGTGGAGCTTTACGGTGTGCTCAAAAAGCAAATTGCCATACGCCTTGACTCAAACCGTATCGCCGCCTTGCATGTGGATGTCAATGAACTGAGCAAGACCCTCAGGGATGCCAATTTCTCCATGAGCGCCGGTCATATAGAAGATTTAAACCAGAAGATTATGGTCAACCCTCAGGGTGAGTTTCGCTCAAAACAAGAGATTGAAGATCTGATCGTCCGCCGGGGCATTCACCTCAAAGACATTGCCGATATCAATTATGAAAGTCCCAAACGCACCGAAGGCCGCCACCTGGATCGCAGCTATGCCATCGGCCTGAATATTTTCCGCGAATCCACCAGCAATCTGGTCGAGGTTTCTCAGGCGGTACTGGATGTGATAGACCAGGCCAATGACAATCCGGCCTTTAACGGTATCAAGCTGTTTATCATGCAGGATGAAGCAGACAGCGTCACAGAGTCACTCAGCGATCTGCTGCAGGCGGGTTTGATCGGTGCCCTGCTCTCGGTACTGGTGCTGTACGGCTTCTTACGTCAGTGGACCAGCACCCTGATAGTGGTGTTATCTGTGCCCTTTTCCATCTGTATCGCGCTGGCCTGTATGTATTTTATGGGTTACAGCCTGAATATACTGTCAATGATGGGCCTGATGCTGGCGGTGGGGATGCTGGTTGATAATGCGGTGGTGGTCACTGAGAGCATCTTCCATGAAAAAGAATCCGAGCCCGATGCCATTAAAGCCACTAAGGCCGGTGTCTCCAAGGTCAGCCTGGCGGTCATCGCCGGTACTGCCACTACCGCGATTGTATTCTTACCCAATATTATCGGCACAAAGGTCAATGTCACGGTATTTCTGGAACATGTGGCGATCGCTATTTGTATTTCTCTGTTCGCCTCTTTGCTGATTGCCCAGACCCTGATCCCACTTCTGACCAGCCGCCTGAAGCCAAGGCGCAAGCAGAATGATCGCGGACCAGGGCGCTTCCGGCGTCTGTATCAGTCAGCCCTTCACTGGACCCTGGCTCATCAGGGCAAAACCGCGTTGATTGCTCTGGGAATTCTGATCAGCACCGCAATCCCCATGGGGGTGGTCAGCAGCGATCAGGATAATGAGAACCCCAATAATCAGCTGTGGCTTAATTACAATATTCAGGGTAACTACAGCCTTGAAGAAGTAGAAAAAGAAGTGGATCGCATGGAAGCCTATTTGTATGCCAATCAGCAGCGGTTCCATATCAAACAGGTGTACAGCTATTACAATACCGGCCATGCCGTATCAGGTATTACCCTGAATGACGAATTACCGATTAAGCAGAACAAGATCAAGGAAATGATCAAGGAGGATTTTCCGTCTTTTGTCAGAGCTAAACCCAGCTTCAGCTGGAATCAACAAAACGGTGGTGTGCGTCTGACCCTGCTCGGCCAGTCTTCTGAGGTACTGATGGAAATGGCCGATCGTATTGTGCCTGTACTTAAATCGGTACCGGGCCTGACCGATGTGCGCGCCGATATCAGCGCCGACAAAGAAGAGCTGCAGATATTGGTAGACAGGCAGAAAGCCTTTCGTTTCGGCATCAGCGCCGAAGACGTGGCCAATGTGGTCACCACGGCTCTGCGCGGCAATAATCTGCGCACCTTCCGCCATGGTGACACCGGAGAGGTGGATATTCGCCTGATGTTTGATGAAAATCTGCAACATTCGGTAGAGGCGCTTAAAAACCTTACCGTCAAACGCAGTGAAACCCAGAATGTGACCCTGGATATGCTGGCCGATATCCGCATCGTGCCAAGGCTTTCTGAGATTCGCCGTTACCATCGTCAGACCGCTCTGGCTATCGGCGCTAATCTTGAAGAAGTTGCCACACTGGAACAGGCCCGCAAAGGTATTGAAAATATTATGGCTAACATTGAGCTGCCCGCCGGCTACAGCTGGACGCTGGATGGCAGTTTCCGTAATCAGAATGAAAATGAATCGGTGATGCAGATCAATATGCTGCTGGCTGTGTGTATGATTTATATCGTGATGGCCGCATTGTTTGAATCCCTGCTGTTACCCACTGCCGTAATCACCTCACTGCTGTTTTCCTTTACCGGGGTATTCTGGGCCTTTTTGCTCACCGGCACCTCGATGTCGATTATGGGCATGATAGGGATGTTGATCCTGATGGGTATCGTGGTCAATAACGGTATCGTGCTGGTTGATCGGGTGAATCAGCTTATTGACGAAGGCTATAAAGCCACTGACGCCATTATCGAAGGCTGCCTGAACAGAGTCCGGCCGATACTGATGACCGTCGCCACTACCATTCTGGGACTGATACCTCTGGCGCTGGGCGGTACACAGATTGGTGGTGACGGCCCGCCCTACTCACCCATGGCAATTGCTATCATTGGCGGCTTGCTGTTCTCAACCCTGACCAGCCTGCTGTTGCTGCCACTGACCTATTTGCTATTGTTGAAACTGCGCCAGAAAACCGGCCAGATGATCGCCAACAGCAAAGCACTGGTGAGCCGGATTAGTGGTGCATAAACCCGCTTAATTCCTGCACTGTTGTTTAACGGGGATAACTGGCATCATAACGCTCAGTTATCCCTGTTAAGGAAAAAACCATGCGCATCGAGGTCAGTTTTGCTGGCAGTGACGGTAATTTAAGCGGCCTGCTCGAGATGCCACTGAGTCCCCCACGCTGTTATACCCTGTTCGCCCACTGCTTTACCTGTACCAAAGACATTGCGGCGGCTTCACGTATTGCCAGAGCCCTTACCCAAAAGGGTATCGCGGTGTTGCGCTTTGACTTTACCGGCCTTGGTAACAGTGACGGCGATTTTGCCAATACTAATTTTTCCTCCAATATCGGGGATTTACTCAAGGCCTGTGAGTTTTTGCGCCAGAATTATCAGGCGCCGCAGCTTCTGATTGGTCACAGCCTTGGCGGTGCGGCGATACTGGCAATGGCAGACAAGGTGCCGGAAGTTAAAGCGCTGGTCACTATCGGTGCACCTTACAATGCCAGCCATGTGATTAAGAATTTTGGCGATGCCGTAGAACAGATTGAGCAACAGGGTCAGGCCCGGGTCAGACTGGGTCATCGCCACTTTCACATTCAAAAACAGTTTCTGGATGATATCGACCAATACCAGGGCATGGGGCTTACACAGCTGAACAAAGCGCTGTTAATTATGCATGCACCTGGCGACACCCAGGTCAGTATTAATGAAGCTGAGAAGATTTATCAGGATGCCAGGCATCCAAAAAGCTTTATCAGTCTTGACGATGCCGATCACCTTTTAACCCGAAAAGCCGATGCCGAATACGCCGCCAATGTTATCTCAGCCTGGGCCGGCCGTTACATCAGTCCTGTGCAACCGCAGACCAACGTTGCACCAGGCCAGGTTAAGGTGGCGGAGAAAAACCACAAATTCACCCAGCATGTCAGCAGTGACAGCCATTACTGGCTGGCCGATGAGCCCAAAGACATGGGTGGAGAGAATATGGGCCCCGATCCTTATGAGCATCTGCTGGCCGCATTAGGCGCCTGCACCGCCATGACGCTGAGAATGTATGCCACGCATAAAAAGCTACCGCTGGAGCACGTGGAGGTAACCCTCAGCCATCAGCGCCAACATGGCAAGGACTGCGCGGATTGTGAAGGTGATAATCTGGAAGTGATTGAACGCCAAATCACGCTCAAAGGAGAGCTGGATCAGGCCCAGCGCCAGCGGCTGTTAGAGATTGCCAATAAATGCCCGGTACATAAAACCCTGCACAGCCATCTGACCGTTAAATCAGTACTGGTTGATACCAATCGAGCCAAATAATTAGTCAATCAGCGTATTTGCTGAGCCAGCCACTGGTGCAACTGAGCGGCCATCTCCGGTGTCAGTTGTCCCAGAACCCCACGGGCAGGTTCCGGAATGTGAGCGGCGGGATCTGCGCCCTCATCAAAAAGATAATGATCGAGAATGCTTTTCCAGGCCTGGCGCTGGCCCGGTGTCATATTTTTGGTTACCTGCATGCCGTGCAACAAAAAGGTAAAAGGCATAGAACTGGAAACGAATGAGCCGCTCCACCAATAGTTAACCAGAATATTGAAGGGCTCCAGCGATTGCACATGGTGCCACCAGGGTGAGGGAATATACACTGCATCGCCGGCTTCCAGTTCGACCGACAGACCATGTTGATACGCCTCGGCATAGCGGGGAAAACGCAGCAGATCAGGTTCGTGTAAATCCACCAGACTTACTGGCTGGCCAGCGGGTGTATAATTAAGCGGGCCGATATACAGATTAGCTAACTGCTCCGGCGGAAAAAACGTGAAACGCCTTCGCCCCGTCGCTACCACAGCAATATTGTTGGCCTCATCAAAATGAGGAGACACCGTCAAACGATTACCTACCCAGACAAATGGCTTGGCCGTGTCACTGACAAGGGGATTAGGGATCTTATCCAGTAAAGCGGGAAACCCGGAGGTGACCGGTACAGATTGAAAGCAGCGCTGCTCCTGAGCCTGGCTGTCACAATTGATCATCTGCTCAATGCCCCTGGCAAGATCAATATCCTGTAGCTGAAAGTTCATGCCATCAAGACTCTGGTTGTAGCCAATACGGCCCTTTATATCAGCCGGGGCAATCACCATTCTGTGCACGATTCTGGCCGCCCGTTGTTGCAGATAACCGGCCGCATCCCCGGCGCTCTGCCTGGCTGCCTTAACGATATCCCAGTCCCGGGCAAAGCCTTTAAATACCGCAGGCTCAAACTTCGGCACCACATCAGTGCTAAAACGCTGTGGGGTCATGCTGTGGTAAATAACAGGCTGTGGAAGGGTTTCAAGAAGGTAATCAGTCTGTTTATCACAGGGCATAGTGTTTGATCTTAATTCGGCCAGGGCGCTATCTTAGCAAAGATATACGGGGTTAAAACAGACTGCCTGGGTGGCCAGCGGCTATTAGTACCTATTGTCTGTTGTTACAAACGAAAAGGGTTACCCTGAATCAGTAAAGCCTGTATTGCTTCCGATGATATTGGATGACTGAATAAATACCCCTGTACCTGATCACACCCCATATTCTTTAAGATATTAAGTTGCCTGATATCATCAACACCTTCGGCAACGACTTTAAGTCCCATATTGTGAGCCATAGTGATAATGGTCGAAACAATGATCATGTCATAGTCGTGCTGTGACATCTTGATAATAAATGAACGGTCAATTTTCAGGCTATCTATAGGCAGACGGGCAATATAACTAAGAGATGAATAGCCGGTACCAAAATCGTCAATGGCCACTTCTAATCCTAGTGCTCTGATCGCAGAGAGCTTACTTAAGCTGTCTTCAACGTCTCCCAGCAGCATACTCTCTGTCAGCTCCAGATCCAGCAACATATCCGCCCCCAGGGCACTCACCACTTGACTGGTTCTGGCAACAAAGTCACTTTGTTTTAATTGAAACGCAGATACATTGACCGCAACCCGCGGCACAATGACACCTTGTTGCTGCCAGCTGAGAATATCTCTCACGGCCTGCTCCATAACCCAGTTACCAACATCAAGAATCAATCCGGTTTGCTCCAGCAGAGGAATAAAATGAACCGGAGATACCAGCCCCAGAGTCGGGCTTTGCCAACGAATCAAGGCTTCCAGACCACTAATCCGGCCCGTTTTCAGGTCCACTTTAGGCTGGTAAAACAGCACAAACTGATTATTCTCCAGAGCCTGACGTAACATATTCTCCATTTCCAGAGACTTGGTGACCTTGTCCGACATCTGCCGGTCAAAGAATACAAAGGGGGCGCCTTTGTTCTTAGCCCCTTTTACCGCCAGCTCTGCATTGAGAAATAGCGACTCCGCATTATCTCCATCTTCCGGAAATAATGCGATGCCCGCTTTGGCTGAAACTCTTAGGTCATCACCATTAAGCTTAAATGGTTCGTCCACACAGACCTTAAGAAGGTAATCCAGGGTTCTGGCAACATCATCTGCATGTCTGAAATCGGGAAGTAATAACGCGAACTGATCGGCGCCCACTCTGGCAAGATGTGCCGAGTCTTTCACTTTCTTTCGCAATCTTTGCGCCAATTGTCGAATCAGGCTGTCGCCAGCCTGGCGACCGAAGGTATCATTGATGGTCTTAAACCGATCCACATCTATGATCACTAACGCCAGGCGCTCAGATTCGTGTTGTGAGATATGAATAAGCTGGCTCAGACGTTCGTGAAACAGGGTCCGGTTAGACAACCCGGTCAGCGCATCATAGTAGGCAAGATAGTTAGCCTGCTCCGTCTTCTTGATATAGTCCAGAGCAAAGGAAATGTCATTGGCTAACTCGTTCAGCAATTTCATCTCAGTAGCATCGAAGAAACCTTTTTCTTTTGCGAACAAAACAAGCATACCTACGACCTGCTCTTCGGCTTGTATCGGTAATGACACAACAGAGTAATATCCTTGCTTTAGGGCTTCCCGACCAAACGAGCCAACAGATTTCGCGGTGCTGATATCGTTACAATACACCGGCTCAATCCGGGATACAGACTTTCCTAAAATTCCGGCCCCGGCATTATTCGCATTGAGCCCATCAAGGCTGTCTGTAAGAGTGCTTGTTTTGGGATCACCGTTTCGGTATACCACCTGTGTGATCTCACCTGTACCCGGCTCCAACTTGCCAAGCCAGGCCAATGCAAGTTTGCCGTGCTCTACTGCAATGTGGCAAACTTCTTCAAACAATGCTTTGCGTTCGTGAATCCTGACAATGGCAGAGTTAATCTGACTCAGCACTGAATAAATCCGGGTGAGACGGGCAATCTTTTCTTCGTCTGATTTACGCTTGGTAATATCCTTGGCAATACCGGCAAAACGATAAACCTGCCCCTGTGCATTGTGGACAGGAAAACCGCGATCATGGATCCAACGAACCGAGCCGTCAGGTCTGATTATCCGGTATTCCAGATCATATTCTGTATCCTCATTCAGCTCGGTGGGTATCAGCTTGCGATCTTCCGGGTGCACTGCATCCATCCAGCTATCAGAGCGTTTGTCGCCGGGTTTGTTGGAACGTCCCCAAACATCTTCAAACGCCGGGCTGATATAAATATCTTCGCCCGTTTCCACTGACACCAGCCAAAACACATCATGGATATTCTCGGCAATCTGTCTGAACCGCTCCTCCTGCTCTAATAAGCTGGCATATAAACTGCCATTTTCATAAATTCTTCCGGCCTGAGCCGCCAGTATGGTGAGCAGTCTTTCGTCCTCTTCATTGAATTTCTCTGCTCCGAGTCTCTCACTCAAACAGATCCAGCCGTATATTTTGGATAAAGACATAATCGGAACGGCAAGTACTGAGTTCACATCAGGGTGACCGGAGGGAAGTCCCGGATTACGCTTCTGCCTGTTAATATTTTCCCTGCGTACGGTTTTTTGCTTCTTCATCTGGCTGGCGATATTGCCTTGCCACAAGTCGGTAACCTGCATCTTCGCAGACACCTCCTCGGTGAAACCACTAAATGAGGTATAAAGCCGACTGTGATCGTGCTTTTCTTTGACCGCCAGCACCGCATATTTTGCCCCAATCAACTTGCGGGAGATCTGACACAGACTGTCCATCAGCGCCTTGGGATCACGTTCCGATGCCAGTTGCAGGTTAATTTCAATCAGCGTGGCATAGCGTTCATTGGTGGAGCCTAAGTCATCGGCCAGATATTTGAGTTTATTGGTGAGCAACTGCAAATGTCGCTGATCCAGTTGCTCTCTTTCAGGCATTGGGGATAGCACAGTCACTTCTTTAAGGACCCGCTCCACTGTATCCAATACAATTTCAGGATCACTGGGTTTGGTCAGTACATCAGATACACCACAACTGCTGGCCAGATTTTTTGCCTCATGCTCATGATAACTGGCCGTATAGAAAATCACCCGGGTTTGCTCTATGTCTGGCTCTGCCCTGACCCGTTTAACAAACTCAAAGCCATCCATCGTCGGCATCAGTACATCGGCAACAACCAGATCCGGATGGGCTTCCCGCACCTTTTGCAGTGCTTCCTTACCATCTGCTGCTTCGAGTACCCGATAACCACGGTAGCCGAATAATGTGGTGAGAAATTCCCGGCTAACTGCATGATCATCAACCACCAATATGGTTGTCACTGCTGTTGTCCCTTTCGATCTAAGCATTGTTCTACTTCTCGCAATAAATCCTGTGGTTCCATCGGTCGAAACAGGAACTTGTCTGCCCCCAGTTCAAGTCCTTTTGCGCGCTCTTTCTCACAAATGGCTGTCGAGGTTAAAAAACAAAAGGTACTTCCTGTAACGCCGGTTCCGCCTTAACGGCACGAATCAAATCGTAACCATTGCCATCATCCATACAGACATCCGACAGTATCAGGTCTGGTACTCTGTCCCGTAAAATCATTTGCGCTTTTTTCATGCCCTGAGCACGAAGCACACGATACCCATAATGCTCCAGCAAACTGGTCGCCAGCTCCAGATTAACCGGCTGGTCATCCACCACCAGTATGACCTTTTTCCAGCTTGTGGGCGTCGATTCCCTGGCGGTAAAAGACACCTTCGGCGACGGCGTCGTGGCTGGTGATAAAAATGCCTGAATCTGCTCAACAAAGCTCTCCGGCTCAATAGGCTTAGTGATGTAGCCATCAAACCCGGCTTGCTGAATCTTCTGACCGTCAACCTCCATGGCAAAGGCAGTCACCGCTATCACCGGTATATGAGCCAGCTTATCGTCATTTTTTAAATGTCGAATCACCTCATAGCCATCCATTTCCGGCATCTGGATATCACAGAGAATTAAATCAGGCCTGACCCGCGACGCCGCCTCCAGACCGCTGACACCATCGGTAGCGGTTTCGACTTCAAATTCGAAGGCTTCCAATATGTAGACCATCAGTGCCAGATTGTCCGGGTTATCTTCAATGGTCAGTACCTTAGCGCTCATTTATTGCTCTCCCTTAGCCGCAGGGAAAACTCGCTGCCCTGACCATACTCACTCTGACAGATGATCTCACCGTCCATAAGGTCAGCAAGTCTTTGGCTTAAATGTAACCCCAGACCGGTTCCCTCCTGCGGCGTAGTTGAATTGGAATCTACCCGATAAAATGCAGAAAACAGCCGGGCCTGGTCCTCCTTACGGATACCCATGCCGGTATCGCTGACAGTGATATTAATAAGATTGCTTCTGTTCACTTTACTGCGTTTGCAGCTAATCCTGACATGCCCTTTTTGCGTGAACTTTATGGCATTGTTAATCAGGTTGAGTACTATCTGACTCAAGGCTCTTCTGTCCGCTTTTACCATCATTTTCCCCGACGGCAGCTTACACTCTAACGACAAGCCTTTGTCTTCAGCTGACTGACGCAATGTCGCCACTACCTCCTGTATGATATCCCGACAATCAATCCGCTCTGATTTCAGCTCTATTTTTCCAGCCCCGATTTTAGCCAGATCGAGTAAGTCATTAATCAAAGACAACAAATGCCTGGCGCTGCCACGGATAGTCCGCAGCTGTTTGTCCTGATCAACAGTCAGCGGACCGGGTAATTTCATTAACAGGGTTCCGGTAAATCCGATAATGGCGTTCAGGGGCGTACGCAACTCGTGACTCATGGTCGCCAGGAAATTGTCCTTGGCACTGTTGGCTTTCTCAAGCTCAAGATTCTTATTCTGCAACTCACGCTCTACCCGCTTACGTTCAGAGATATCGCGAATCGCACTGGAAACCAGCACCCCCTCTTCTGTATCCAGCGGGCTGAGGCTGATCTCAATCGGAAATTCAGTACCGTCCTTGCGTTTTCCATACAGCTCCAGTCCCACCCCCATGGGCCGAACCCGGGGCTCTGCAAAGAACGAGTCGCGATGCCTGGGATGTTTGGCATGAAAACGGGAAGGCAACAACATTTCAACCTTCTGGCCCAGCAACTCCTGACGGCTGTAGCCGAATAACTTTTGTGATTGTGAGTTAACCAGCACAATATTGCCGTCGCGACTTACGATAATCATCGCATCGGGGGCGGACTCCAGCAGATCCCGGAACTTGTTCTCGGCTTTTTTTCGTTCGGTGATATCGCGGATTGCGCTCATCACCATGGTGCCTTCCTCTGTCTCGATAGGACTGAGACTGACTTCTACGGGAAACTCACTTTTATCTTTACGTAGTCCGTACAGTTCGAGACTGGCGCCCATAGAGCGGGTTCCGGGTTGAGAAAAGTATTTGGAGCGATGTCCGACGTGAGAGTGAGCGAAGCGCTGAGGCATCAAGACTTCAATAGATTTACCCAATAGTTGTGTTCGCGACCAGCCAAACATCGACTCGGCCTGGGTATTAGACATCACGATACGACCGGTAACGTTCACCATCACGATGGCGTCAGGCATTGACTCCAGCAGATTAAGATATCTGGCGGCCAGCAGCTTTGCATCGCGTTCAATTTTCTGACGGGTTACATCCTTTTTATTGGTTACAAAATACTTAATTTCGCCGTCGCTGCCCTTAACCGCCCGCGTCGAGATGTTGATATATATCAGCGAACCGCCTTTGCGTTGACGCAGGGATTCATAAGTTGCCACATCAGATGTGCGCGCCTGCTTTTGAATATCGCGTTCTTCTTTTACACGATCCGGAGGGATAATCAGGTCATAGATGGACTTGCCTATGGCTTCTTCCTGAGAATAACCAAATGTGCTCTCTGCACCCAGATTCCAGAGCAAAACCTCACCTTTCAGAGATGTGGCAATTAGCGCATCCGGGCTTTCGTCAACCAACAATCTGTATAAGTCTTCAGCCATAAAAAAAGCATCCCTTTTCCGACCTATCATGACTTCGAATTGATAAGCCTGCAACAGTAGGCCATATGTCAGACCAGAGACCGTTCAGCTACAAGCCGATTTATCAAGACAAACAGCCACCTCACATCTGATTACAATCACTTGTTGATACCTTACAGAGTAAAGTATACGGCGCTCACTAACGCTAATTTTCACCCACAGGGGTTAACAATTTGTAGCAGAATCATAGTGATAGACTCAAGTGCAGCCCTTTCCTGACAGATTCAGCTGATATTGCCCTATTGTTATTCCGGCCCTGAACAATACATAAGGCAAAGCCATCACCCGTATCAGGCCAGAGCCATGTACCTGTTTACCCTGTCGGCATCGCTGATCACAGAATTGCAGCCGGGTAATTTCCCCTTACACTTAAGTAGCTTAGTAACATCCATAAAACAAGCTAGGCTTTAACCTGGACACTCAACAGGTACACACAAATGAAAATAACCGACAATATCTTTAGCCCGACCAAAACGGCAGCAGCCCTGTGCATTCAGGCTGTATTAGCAGCTACTCCGGCCCTGGCCCAACAGGACCAGGGCGACAGTTCAAAAGATACCAAAGTACTGGAACAGATAACTGTCACCGCACAAAAACGAACCCAGAGTATCCAGGAAGTGCCCATTTCAATCGCCACCTTAAGCGGTGAGAAATTTGAAAATATGTTTTCCGCTGGTGAAGATATTCTGGCCCTGGCCAGCCGTGTACCCGGCCTGTATGCCGAGTCATCCAATGGCCGCGCCGCACCGCGCTTTTATATACGGGGCTTGGGTAATACCGACTTTGATCTGGCCGCCTCGCAGCCGGTTTCCATCATCATGGACGAAGTCGTGATGGAAAACGTGATCTTAAAAAGCTTCCCCTTGTTTGACGTGGAGCGGGTCGAAGTGATTCGTGGCCCTCAGGGCACCCTGTTTGGCCGCAATACCACCGCCGGCATCATCAAATTTGATACGGTCAAACCCAGTCAGGATTTTGATGCCGTACTGGAAACGGCTCTGGGCACACTCGGTACCCTGAATGTTGAGGCGGCAATAGGTAATGGCATTACCGATGAGCTGTCCTTCAGGCTATCCGTGCTGTCACAGAATCGGGGAGACTGGATAGATAATGAATACACCGGGGAGAAAGACGCCATGGGCGGCTTTCATGAAAATGCGGCCCGTTTACAGTTGCTGTATGAACTGGATGACTTCAGCGCCCTTTTAAACCTGCATACCAGAGATTTAAACGGCACCTCATCGATTTTCCGTGCCAACGGCGTGGATACCGGCAGTAACAAGCTGAACGACAGTTATGACCGCGATCGGGTTTCTTATAACCAGGGGGATAATAACTTCCAGCGCTACAATGGTGATGGTGCCTCGCTGAAACTGGACAAAGAGTTTGACGGTTTTACCCTGACCTCAATTAGCGCTTATGAAACCGCCGACGGCCGTGGCAAAGGCGATATTGACGGTGGTGTTGCCGGAGAAGGCCCGGGCTTTATCCCCTTCGATGCTGTTACTGAAGACAGACTAGAAGATCTTAAGCAATTCACTCAGGAAATCCGCTTTGCCAGTAGCGGCACCGATGGCTATGACTGGCAGTTCGGAGGCTTCTATTTCGACTCTTCCTTTGGGGTTACCAGCGTTGACGGCTTCTTCGGTGCCACCACCGTATTCCATGAAAACCTCACCTGGGCGCTGTTCGGTCAGGGCTCTTATGAACTTTCAGATAAACTGACCTTAACCGGCGGCGTTCGTTACACCTATGATGAGAAAGACTTCAGAGTCGGTGATCAGAATGTTGATGGCTTTGCGCTGGTAATTGGTGCCGCGCAAATTCAGGATTATGAAGATATCAATGTGGATGATAATCAGGTGAGCTGGGAACTCTCTGCCAACTATCAGATATCCTCTGATTCCATGGTGTTTGGCCGGATTGCCCGCGGCTTCCGGGCCCAGACTATTCAGGGCCGGGATGTGGCTTTTGAAGCACCGCCCTCGGTTGCCGACTCAGAAACCATCGACTCGATTGAATTCGGCTTTAAATCGGATTTTCTGCAAGACACCCTGCGTCTGAACACGGCGATTTTCTACTATCAGATAGACGATATTCAGCTTTCGGCCATTGGCGGCGAGACTCAGGGTAACCAGTTAATCAATGCCGATAAAGGCAACGGTAAGGGCTTTGAAGTGGATATCGAATACCTTGCCAGTGACAACCTGACCTTAACCGCAGGCTACAGCTACAATGATACAGAACTGGACGATGCCACGCTGACGGTAGCCCCTTGCGGCTCTGGCCAGTGTACGGTGCTTGACCCTTTAGTAGACGGCAATGCCCTGATCGACGGTAACCCCTTCCCTCAGGCACCTAAAACCATCTTTA
This sequence comes from Lacimicrobium alkaliphilum, assembly GCF_001466725.1. Lineage (NCBI taxonomy): Bacteria > Pseudomonadati > Pseudomonadota > Gammaproteobacteria > Alteromonadales > Alteromonadaceae > Lacimicrobium > Lacimicrobium alkaliphilum. The sequence goes on along the minus strand of NZ_CP013650.1, from coordinate 1,838,329 downwards.
ATATTACCGCCCGCTACACCATGCCCATGGGTGACGACGGTGAATTATTTGTTTATACCGACTGGGCCTGGCAGGGCGATACTAACCTGTTTCTCTATGAAGCGGAGGAATTTAATATCAGTGGTAACTACGAAGGTGGTCTGCGCATAGGCTATGAAAACTTTGTTGATGAATACAGTGTTGCCCTGTTTGGCCGCAATATCACCGACAGGGACAATATCCGCGGCGCCATCGACTTTAATAACAACACGGTGTTTGTGAATGATCCCCGTATTTTTGGTATAGAGTTCAGAAAGAACTTTTACTGATTAGAGGGCATCACCCCAAAAAGCCCGCCTGTAACGCGGGCTTTTCGGCTATTGTTTACCAGATCTGAAGAGCATTAAGCAAGATGACTGTCCGAGCAACAATCAGAGTTGCTAACCCTGTGGAAGCCGATAAATTAACGGAGCTGGCCATTCGTTCAAAAGCCTATTGGGGATATTCGCAATCATTCATGCGGGCTTGCCGCAATGAACTGGCTGTCACAGAACAATTATTGAATTCTGCCATCCGTCATTACTACGTTGCCGAGGGAGATTCGGGGTTATTAGGTTACTATGCAATTGCTAAGCTTAGTGAGCGGGAATTTGAATTAGAAGCCCTGTTTGTCGAGCCGGCTGTCATTGGCAAAGGCATTGGAAAATTGTTGATGAATCACGCAAAACGTCTGGTGAGACAGCTCGGTGGAGATAAGATAACAATCCAGAGTGACCCCAATGCGGAAGGTTTCTATCGGGCAGCAGGAGGTAAAATATTTGGCTCTAGAGAGTCTCAGAGTATCCCACAGCGGCAATTACCATTGCTCACAATTGATTTGATGAGTAATGATGTCGCATAACCCGTGCAGGGCTATCGCCGTCCAATTCACTTCACTGGACGCACAGGATAAAAGTGTAATGTATACAAACTCTGATGAATCACAACAATGAGGAAATAACTATGTCATACATTGATGGTTTCGTCATTCCGGTGCCAAAAAATAAAAAGTAGGAATATATTGAACAAGCCAGAACTATGGCGGATGTTTTTAAAGAATACGGTGCGATTGAGATATATGAAAACGGGGGGGGACGATGTGCCGGAAGGCGAGGTTACTTCATTTCCCAAATCGGTAAAATACAAAGAAAATGAAGTTGTCGTATTTTCATGGGCTGTCTGGCCTTCAAAAGAGGTGCTTGATGTTGGATGGAAACGCATCATGCAAGATCCTCGCATGGATCCGGCAAATAACCCAATGCCGTTCGACGGAAAACGATTAATCTATGGTGGTTTTTCAACCGTGCTGCACACTTAGCTCTCTCCACATATTACAAAGGCCAGATCCATAACAGCATCGGAATGCTGATACCCACCACCAACACTTCCAGGGGCAATCCCATGCGCCAGTAATCACCGAAACGGAATCCCCCGGGACCGAGTATCATGGTGTTATTCTGATGACCTATGGGCGTTAAAAATGCACAGGACGCACCAATCGCCACCGCCATTAAAAACGAATCGGCACTCACCCCCAGCGCCGTTGCCGTACCCAGCGCAATAGGACACATCATGGCTGCTGTGGCAGCATTGTTCATCAAGTCCGATAAGAACATGGTCACCACCATAATCAGGATCAGGCCCACTACCGCATCCCCCAAGGCTACCGAATTTAATAAAAATTCTGCGATAAGAGCGGCGGCACCGGTGGTCTCCATGGCCTCCGCTACGGGTATCAAAGCCGCCAGCAGCACAATCACCGGCCAGTCGATATACTGATACACAGCCCTTGGCGGTACTGTTCGCAGTACCATAGAGGCGAGTACGCCGATGGTAAAAGTGATTGCCGCCGGCAAAATACCCAACGCGGCCGTACCTACCGCGAACAGCATTATCAGGCTCGCCTGCCAGGCTTTTCTGGTATCCGGAATACTCAGCTCCCGCTCAGCTAATGGCACGCAACCATTGTCGGCACCGAACTCGGTAATGGTTTCTTTGGTGCCCTGCATCAGCAGCATATCACCAGATTTCAATGCAGTTTGCCGCAATCTTTTTATCGACCTGTGTCCCTGGCGGGACAAGGCCAGCAGGTTTAAGCCATAGCGGGTGCGCAGCGATAGCTCAGCCGCAGAACGACCATTTAATTGCGAGCCCGGCAGTACCACCAGTTCACTGAGCACAATATCGCTGTCATCCTGATTGTCTTCGTCTTCCTCTTTGTCCTCGTCCTTATCCGGTGTGCCAGTTGATTGTGGCGCGTTATTCTCCTTTGCGGCCATGTCAGCCATCTGGCTTTTCTGTTCTTTGTCGGTATCCTGCTCAGAATCTTCCGGATCCGTATCTTCAGATCTGGTGTCTTTTGCCTCTTCAAGTTTCAGCCCTAAGCCTGACAGCACGTTCGACAGCACCTCCGTTTCCGCCTCGATCACCAGGATGTCTCCGGCCCTGACAGTACGATAAGGGTTTGGCGCATTCATGCGCATTTCATGACGCACCAGCGCCAGAACCTGAGCGTCATTGTCATCCAGCGCCTGCTGAATTTCACGCAGACTCTTCCCTTCAGCTTTACTGCCCTCTTCTACTCTGGTCTCGGTAACATAAGCTCCCGATTCAAAGCCTTCCACTCCGCTTTGTTTGCGTCCCGGCACCAGCCGCCAGCCCAATAGAACAACAAAAACCACGCCACCCAAAGCGACGGCCAGCCCGACCGGAGTGAAATCAAACATTGAAAAGCTCTGCAAACCAGATTGCTGGCGAAAACCGGCCACAATCAGATTTGGCGGTGTACCGATAAGCGTTGTCATGCCACCTAAAATCGTGCCAAATGCCAGCGGCATCAGGATTTGCCCCGGTGGCAAGTCCAGTCTGCGCGCCATCTGCACCGCCACCGGCATTAACAACGCCATGGCACCCACATTATTCATAATTCCCGATAGCAAGGCGGCAACACCAACCAGGGCTGCAAGACTGAGCGTAATGCCGGCTTTGGCCGGCAACACTTTGCGGGTCAGTGCATCCACGGCACCGGATGTCTGTAATCCACGGCTGAGCACCAGCACACAAGCTACTGTGATCACCGCAGGATGCGCAAAACCGCTGAAGGCCTGCTCCTGTGTTATCAGCCCGCTTACCACACAGGCCAGTAAAGCACCCAGCGCCACCATGTCGTGGCGCCAGCGGCCCCACAGAAACATCACCATGGTGCCCACCAGTATGCCCAGTATTGTTAGCTGCTCTTGTGTCATATTTCCCTTATTGATATCCGTGACGGGCGATAATAAACAATGACTTCAGGCTATCAGTAAAAAGACAAATTGAAAATCAACCAATTGTTGAGTCATGAGCAGGCTTGATGTTGCTTTTCCTGCGCAACGGCAACGATAATGGGGTAAACCTGTTGAAATTTTCAACACGACAAAACGCCATCAGATAAAGGCAGAGCCATACATGAGTTCCAGAGGTGAATATCTGCAAAAACTGGTCGATCATTGTACCAAAGACGAGGTGGTCGACACCCTGGCATTGGCGGAACAGCTTAACTGTGTAGTGGTACATAAAACCTTCAGCACCGCTGATAAAGGCGTGTTATTGCCGCCCAATGCCACCCGGCTTGGTCGCACAGCCATTGTGTTGAGCGAGGATAACAGCGAGACGGAAAACCGCACTCTGATTCCCCTGCTGCTGGCCGACTATATCCTCAACAATAACCCCGATGCAGTAAAACGCTTTAGCTGCGATGTATTTTTTCTGGCAGAAGTGCGCCGTTACCGTGCCTCTCGACATATGTTTCTGGCCACTCGCCTGGCGTTACCGGAAAGTATTATTGAAAAGATCAGCGGCATTAACTTTGACACCAACGGCTATGCCCGCAAGGCCTGCCTGCTGCCCAATTTCGTAAATTGTGCGTTTCACAGCCACGAGGTAGGTGGCCTGCTGGGACTGATTGACTCATTAGACATGGTTCCCGCAAGCCTGCTCAAGCTGGCTTAAACCATCCATATGAATGGCTAAGCTAGTGTTCTTTCTAGTTAACTTTGTCGGACTCGCAAATCAGGTGAATGATATTGCCGGGGTTAGCCACCCAGAAACCTTTGAACCCGTCGGGCAAGGGCTCAACATCATCACAACGGGCACAATCCCGGGAACTCAGAAAATCAGCAGCACTGTCCATGTCATCGGTCAGAATCTCCAGCCAGATCTCTGCCTGACTAAGGCCACTGACTTTATCCAGCCACAGTATCTTATCGCCAAATTCAAAGCGCGGAGTGGCATCTTCTTCGGTAACCGGAACAGGCTTGAGACCAATCACATCGCGGTAAAAACTTAAGGTTTGCTGATATTCATGAGGTGGGATTTTCATGGCAATATTATTGCCTGCTTTGAATTGGGGTTTCATCCCTGCTGTCCGGTTGGTAAGAAGCAGTTAACAGTTTAGTTACTGGCTGGGATAACAGTCTGAGGCTTAACGCAAGAATAAGGGCATTCATCGCTCAAACTCATTGCCAGGTGAGCGTTATAACAACATTAAAGCGCGGCCCAACGAGTCGATTTAATAACTCTTTGAATGCCGCTGGATCTTATCCAATGTTTCCTTGGACATAGTGCGCTCATAGTATCGCTTACTGGCAGTAGAGCAGACCCGTTCGGTAAACCGGCTGCCTGACACCTGCACATTCTTGCATTCATAGCCCACTTCAGGAGGCGCGTAGCGCAGTAAACAATCCTGTCGCTCAGTCTTACTCAGGTCATAATCAAAGCAATCTTTAAGTGCCTGGTTCCGCTCTGAATCAGAAAGATTTTCAATACTGGCATATTTATCTTTCACGTCAGTGGCACAACCGCTGATTACAACCAGGATTAACCCAAACATCCCCTCTTTTAATTTCAGCTTGTTGTTCATAACCACGTCCTGTTCCCTGTTTATGCTTAATCACAGTTTTATATTGGCCAGCTTTTTTAATTTGGTCAAGAATTGCCGTTTCAAAAAATTGCCTTCCTGGGAAAGGATTTCTTACGATAGTATCTGACATGGCGGAGATTCTGCTCAGGCCGCCCAGGAGTGTTCAGCTGAGACCTTATGGGGCTGGTTTTATCACCTTATAGCGCAGCAGCACGACTTCAGATGACAGTGGTTCTGCTATTAAAAGTTTAAGTTCTGCGCGCTGCTCTAATCCATTATAAGCCCTTGGCCCCTGCGTGCCGATAAAGGGCTGGGCGAGAATGTGAATTTCATCGATCAGCCCTTCATTTAACAGGCTTGTGGCCAGACCGGGGCTGCCAAAAACAACCACAGTACCGGGTATCCTCGCCAATTGCCTGGAGACATTGTCCAGCGCCGGGCCCTGAATAGGGGTAGTGTTGTTCCATGTCAGTTCAGTTGGCCGACTTGAAACCACATACTTGGGGATCCTGCTAAATGCCCTGGCCAGCGCCACAACGTCTGCAGGTAAGTCATCTCTTTCAGATGCGCCAGGCCAGAACTGCATAAATAAACCAAAGGTGTTTCTGCCCAATATCAAAGCCTCAGCCGAAGCAGTCAGATCCAGCGCATACTGATGGTGCTGCCGATCAACAGCACTGTCCAGATGATGGCACAATCCACTGGCGGTAATGTTGATGGAGTGAATTACATGGGCCATTCACACCCCCTGTACAAAATGTATAAGCTACAGTCGCATGGTAAACGGAGCTTTCGACAGCTTATGGCTTATTATCTGCAAAGGATTAGAATTTCCGTTCCTGAAAAGGGATCCCCCTGCCTTCTTCGCAATACTGCTTCAGACTTAACAGGAAAATGGCCCAGTTATAATTACAGAAACGATAGAACTCGGTCACATCCTGCCAGTCCATATGGCGCAGCCGCACCGAGGTTTTCCCTTGCTTTTGTTCAAGCTCAAAGCTGATCTTTGTGCCTATCCATTCCGGGTCGGAACCCACACAGTGCCAGAGGATGGTTTTATCCGGAACCAATTCGACGATTTCCATCAGGGTTGGTGGCTCGTCGCCAAAGCCAAATTCATTGATCGCACCTGGCTGCGCTGTCACATTCAACTCCCGCGTCCAGACCTCAGACAAACCTTCGGTAGAAGTCAGGGCGTTATAAACCTGCGCCACCGGCACATTGATATATTGAATATGTTCTATATTTGCCATCGGGATTTATCCTTAATCATTGAGAGACTAAAACTATTTTCTATAAGTAATCGGGGACTGATCAAATAAGGTTCAGCTGCCAGGACACGCCATAGCGGTCATTCAGCCAGCCGAATTTTTTACTGAAACCATAATTATCCAATGGCATAAGCTCAGCGCCACCATCCGCCAGGGCACCAAATACCTCGTCGATTTCCCGTTCAGATTCACACTCAACATACATTGAGATAGAAGGCGTAAAGCTGAATTTGTGCTCCAGGTGGCTGTCCATGGCCATAAACAAGGTGCCATTGAGGGTAAACCTGGCGATTTTAACTGCCCCCTCAGGCTCGTTTTCACCGGCACCATAGTGCTCAATGGAGAGAACTTCAGAATCAGAAAATAATGAAGTGTAAAAGTTAACGGCCTCTTCGGTCTTCCCCGCCTGTTCACCTACAAACATCAGAAATGTCGTAATAGATTTCATCTTCACTCCATGTTTAAAACCAAAGCCTTAATTTTTATTGCAGATTAAGCCACTTGCCCGGTGACATTAAAAAATGCCAGGCTTGGCGCGTAATGCATCGTTGCATTCACTCTAACACCGGGCAGCTTAGCCCGGCATGGATCAAGCTGTTACAAAACTTGTCAGTTTGTAGGGCTTTGCTGGTGCTCTACAATGTCGACTTTAAAACCAGCCGGATCTTCAAGGATAAAGTGTCTTTGTCCCCACTCTTCATCTTTCATCGCCATCACAACAGGCAAGTCCAATCTCTTCGCTTCGGCATAAGCTTTTGTTGCATCACTCACTTCAAAGCTGATCACATAGCCATCAGTACACATTAATGGATGAAGAAAAGCAGGCTGTGTTTGATGATTGGCATGCAGAAAGCCCAACTGGGCGCCTGTGGCCGGTGAAACCAGGTGCAGGTAAAAATCGGGGTCAAAAAACACCGCCTCAAAACCGAAAACCCCGGTATAGAAGTGCTCCAGCTTGTCCAGATTTTTCGCCACCATTACCGGAAATGTCGCCTGAATATCAATCATGGTATTGCTCCTTTGTTTTGCTGTTACCAAAGCTGAATATAGCGCCACCCCAGGCCTTATTTATTGTACAAAACGGACATATTCAGAAAATTTCCCGGCGTAGTCCCGGCCAGCGCCTTAAACTCGCGGATAAAGTGGGATTGGTCGTAAAAGTGGCCGGCCCAGACGCCCCGGTGTTCTTTTGAATTGAGCAAATGGAGCGCCGCCTGAAACCTGGCCACTTTCAGAAAATTCTTCGGTGACAGCCCCAGATGCAACTGGCTTAAACGGCGAAGCTGACGGGCGGATATACCAAAATCGGTGCTATCCAACCGGGTCAGATAGGCGCCGGTAGCCAGCCCTTTACAGGTACTGAGGATAAAGCCTGCCAATCGCCGGTCAACCCTGGGAACGTGCAACAGCTGCGGCAATGCAGCCAAAAGCAACTCACATCGCTGACTGAACTGATCGGTTAGTGAAATTACCTCCTGCACCTGCTCTGAAATCAACGGATCAATAAGCTGTTTAGCATCGATACTATTCTCCTCCCCCGCCCATTCGCCGACAGGAGCCCCGATCAGCCCCTGGCAGGCCAGCGCGTGGAACCTGATACCAAAATAGGACGCCGGGCCTGATATAGGAAATTCCACTGGCGAAACAAAAGGCCTGACCATAAAGCTTTCTTCTTTGGCGCTGAGGTCGAAGATCCAGTCAACACAATTATCGGGCACAACGCGGTAAACAAATTCGCCGGCGGGTACCCTCAGTTGCCAGAAGCAATTTACCCATTGGCTGAGAGGTAAGCCAGGACGCAAGGTCAGATAAGCGCCCCGCTGTCTGACCTGCCCCTGATACGTTATTTCAGCCGAACTAATAAACACACCGGTATCCCGCTATAGCAAAAAACCGGTGACGCCTGTATAAAACCCGGAGCATGATCTGTACCTAGTTCCAGTTATCGATTTTGACATCATGAGGCGAGGGTTTACCTTGCCCCGTTTCCAGCAGTTGTTTAAGACTCAGCATAAAGGTAGCCCACTTCATACTGCAGTGGGCCATAAACTCGCCGCCCTGACGCCAGTTTTTATGACCGAAAAGAACAATACTGTACTCTCCTTCCCGGGACAGATCGAAGATAGCATCGGTTCCTATCCATTCCTGCGGCCCGGATATAAAGCGCCAATGCACCTTCTTATCAGGTTCTGAGGCCATCACTTCCATCTTCATTTCGCCCACTTTCTCACCTGCGGGGCTGTTGAATACGACTTCTGTGATCCCCCCGGGCTCAGAGTCTCCGTGGGTTTCCTGCGTCCACCACCTTGCCACACCTGCAGTGGTCGCCAGGGACTTATATACCTCTGAAACAGGCGCTTTTATTCCGACTCTATGAATGATATCAACCATGATCGCTCCTTTTATCCTTATCAATCTCTGATGCAGCGAACAACTCTTAACTTTCCGCTGTTTCCGCCACCACAGAAGAAACGATCACGACCATCGGACTCAAGCCCCGACACGCCGGTACCCTGGGGCATTGCGAAGCTATCAATAACCTCACCGGATTGCGGGTTAAGGCGCCTGAGTTCGCTGTTGTCATCCTCCCAGGTGCCATGCCAGAGTTCACCATTCAGCCAGGTTACACCGGTAACATACCGGTTGGACTCGATATCACGAAGCACCTCGCCTGTCTGCGGATCCAACTGAACAATTTTACGTTTCTGGTACTGCCCGACCCAGAGTGAACCTTCTGCCCATGCGAGTCCCGAACTACCATCCGGAGCAGGAATGGTTGCTAATACCTGACCTGTTGTCGGATCGAGCTTCTGAATCTTATCGTTTGCAATCTGAAACAGGTGGCGCCCATCGAAAGCCGTTCCTGCTTCTGCTGAAATATTGATGGAATCCACTGGTTTTGTGCTGTCAGGGTCAATGGCATTGAGTTTGTCACCCGACGCAAACCAGACACGCTTACCATCGAAGGTAACACCATGAACCGCTTCCGCTCCCTGATAGGGGCCGTACTCATTGAGGATCTCTGCGTTTAATTTTTTCATTTTCATCTCCTTGCTGACTTGATCACGAGTGTATTCTAGTCAACAGGCAAAGCAGCCGGGAGTAACAAGATTGTCGCGAATCCGGGCATGGGTGGTATTCTCCAGCGACGAGCTCTGCCGCGGCCGAAAGAGCAGACTTTTTCCTCGCTGGCCAGGGCATCGAGTGCCCGCTGTACACTGCGTTGTCCCCAATTCAGCGCCAACGCAATGGCAGAACTTGACCAGCATTCACCGTCAGAAAGCAATGCCAGCACCACCCCATGCTTTTCCTCGATTGGCATGGCAAGCACAACGACTTTACGGGCACCGACCGGCTCCAGTACGAAGCCCTGTGATGTGGCGCGCACCTTCGCCAGTGGTTTCAACAGACGGCGTAGCCGTCCGATTTCGACCCTAAGGCGTGCACGATACGACTCATCAACACCTTTGGCGCGAAATGCACGTGCAACCAGCTCATCACGGGATACATCATCTGGCCAGGCTTCAGCCATAACGCGTAGTAAGGTAAAAAGTACCGGGCGGGTTACCAGCGATACCACCTGGCCATCCAGTCGCACACTATGGCGGCACGCATCGACGATAAACGCTTTCGAACTCATCAACTCCTCGACTTCATCAAGCAGCACATAACGTTCACAACGCTGTGTAATCAACCGGGCGGCGGGCAGTTCCAGACTTTCAATCACATTAGCAACTTCCGCCACCAGCGCCGGGATACGCGCCTCATGTGAACTTCGTTCGGCTTGCTTAAGCGCACTGCGCGCGCGCCGGACTTCAAGGCGACGAATGGCGATACCAGAGATAATAAGCTCGCGGATCGTTTCCAACGCCGGGGGCAGTGATGCCGGGTTGTCAGCATCGACTTCCTGTGCTGCTTTATCGGGTTGCCCTATCAGCAGCAGGCGCCGGGCCCCGACATATCGCGCATACACTGCATTCAACTGATCGCCGTGTTTTTCAAGTGTTTGCTGTGCTTCATTCAGCGCCTTAACAGGCCAGCCAAGATCCCGCGAAGCCAGGGCTATTTCTGCCTCAGCCACAATACACCTGGCGCGGGCCAGCAGCTGTTTCGGACCAAATGCCCGCACCGCACCACGAAGTAACACCCTGGCGCGATCAAATTCGCCCAGTTGTGCCATGGCGATCCCACGCAGAGCAAGTGCCGACGGGTCGTCCCGCAATGCAACCCGGTTCAGCGCCGCTAACGGATCGCCGATGGCCAGCGCCTCTGCCGCCTCCCTTATCTGCGATTCCATCACAAAGCCCTTACGAAGTTGGCTTGCATCCTAAGACAGCCCCTTGCCTGCGAGGATTTTGGGAATGCACTTTTCAATTCGTGCAATACGGGTTTTAGACTGCTTCGCCCCAATGAAGTGCAAAATATAGCCCCTCTGTCGCCCCGGGGTCAGCGCCTCAAATGCCACTTTCAATGCCGGCATTTCTGCCATTTTGGCCTCAAGCTCCTGGGGTGCCCTGATGTTGTCCTTTTCCTTAAACTCGACTTGCAGACCCGCTCTTTCAATATCCAGGGCATGATTAATATAGACTCTTATGTATTCCTCCTTGTCACCAATTTCTTCCAGGGTGGTGAAACGGATTTGGCGCATGGATTGTGAATGTTGACCCGGTTTAACCAGCATCCCGTGGGGATCCTGTAACAAAGCCCCCTTAAAAAAACCAAGCGCACAGTAGTGCTTAAGGCCATAGATGATCACCACATTGCCGTTCTCAAACTGATAGCATAACTTGCCCCACCTGACCTGCTCGGTGAGGCCACAGTCAAGAATGATCTCCCTGAGCTTATTTCTTTCGTTATGCCAGTTTTGCTGACGTAACAATAGGGTAACGTTTGCGTCCTCGCTGCTCATTTACTGATGCTCCCTAAACTCGTATACAGAGATAAGTTTTATAATACTGCATCCCGTCGCAAATCCTGTAGCCATATGCCAGCTTCACGAGCCTCCTGTTCATGTTCCTCGTCACGCCATTCTTCCCGGAGGGCGCTCTCATACCAGTTGAGCATATAAGGTAACCGCAGCAAACGTTGTATGTATTCCTCTGCAGTCCGGGATAGTTGTGGAGAATAGGTTTGTACCCGAAAAGCCACGGGCGAAAAGAATGCATCAACCGCGGTAAATTGCTCTCCTGCCAGAAATGGCCCACCGAACCGGCTTAAACCTTCGCACCAAATATCATCCAACCGGCGCCATTCACTGAGAAGCGCAGAAGTCCACTGCGACAATTTTATCCTGAGGCCGCAATTCATAGTGCAGACATTTCTTATATGGGGGAAGCCTGAGTGCATCTCTGCGGCAACACTTCTGGCCCAGGCTCTTGCTTCTCTCCTGGCGGGCCAAACGGCCTTATCCATTTCCGAGATATATTCAACGATAGCCAGGGAATCCCATACTGTAAGTCCATCATCTTCCAGGCAAGGGACTCTTCCTGTAGGAGAAAATTCCGAAAAAGCAGATGTGCCGTTGATATTGCCAAAAGGTGTTAATTTCTCTTCGAACGGAATATTAAGCTGCCTTAATAAAATCCATGGCCTCAGTGACCAGGAAGAGTAATTCTTATTACCGATGTAAAGACGAAGCATTTTTGGTTGTCCTGTAATTAAAGCTCAAAATTACCTTTTCCTTTTGCTGGAAGGGAGAAAATCATACGGCGTTAAGATAGCGGCCTGTCTTGGTGCCTGAAGATACTCGGGCAATTTTTGCTCATAGGCATACCGATAAGGATGCATCTGATTAGCCAGAAAGGTCTCCATCGATGCTTCGCGCCATTTCTCAAACAGAGTAAAAGTGCAGGGATTAAACAGGTCACGCTGCAAATGACAGCAGATAAAAGCCGTTTCTTTTGCCATCTGTTCAATAATATCGTTCACCGCCTGAAGCCATTCATCGACCTTTTCCGGCTTGATCTGCAATGTTACGTAAAATGCCATCTCATCATTACTCGATGTCATTACTATCTCCTTCTGATTCAATCCTGGTGGCAGCCAGTTCCCGTAATAAAACAGCGCTGTTTTCATCAGCCGGAAAAAAACATTCAATCGCCAGTTCCGACAAGGTAACGTCGGTTGGCGTGCCAAACACGGTTGTCGTGCTGATGAGTGACAACGTTCCCAGCTCAGTCTGCAGTTGCATAGGCACGGCCAGCTGCACCAGCTGTTCTGTCGCAGGTTCACTTATTGGCCTGGCGTTCGCAGGTGGCGGGTATTGGCTTAGCTGTTGCAGTAACTCACTCAGACCGGCATCGGCAGTGTCGCGGATCTGATGCTCAAGTCGCAACAAGATGTGCTCACGCCACTGGTCGTAATTTGCAATGCGCGGTGCCAGCCCCTGTGGATGCAGGCTAAGTTGCAGCACATTTATCGGTGGCTGCAACAAGCTCTGCGGTATATCGCTAAGCAACCTTAACAACGCCTTGTTCGAGGCGTATAACTGCCAGTGACGATCCACGGCCAGCGCCGGAAACGGCTCGCAACCATCAAGAATAAACTGCACAAACTGCTGCACCTGCGCATGGCCAGGAGTTTCTGGCCTGGTCTCACTGTACACAGGCGCATAGCCCGCAGTAGTCAGCAGAATATTGCGCTCCCGCAGTGGGATATCCAACGGCTCAGCCAGACGCAGTATCATGTCCCGGCTGGGCAATGCCCGGCCGGATTCTATAAAACTCAGGTGACGCTGGGAGATTTCCGCCTCAATGGCCAAACCAAACTGACTTAAGCGCCGCTGTTGTCGCCACTGCCTTAGTAACTGCCCAACGGTTAAATTAACCTGTTTCATGCAACGTACTTTACCCCATTGGTAAATGCAGACTATTACCTTGCAGGTAATAGTCTGCAATCAATTGCGGATTGATGGCCTGTATTGTGTTCGTTGCAATAATCTGCGTCTTGTAAAAATGCGACATTTCCACGAGCTTATAGCGATGGCGGGCTACAAAAACGCATTATAAGATTTTATTCAAACGGCTCTGATCAAAAAGGTGACAAACCTTTGATAAAAGTAATCCGTTTATTATGAAGAGCTGTACTGGCGGGAAATTTCCGCCACCTGCACAGAATAGGATGCGTACCACTTTTCCTTTCCCGGTTGCTGTCCGGCCCGGTCTCAGATCAGAGAACGATCGCGCAGGCCCTCTATTTCTGAAGCCTGCAGAGGACGGGCCAGCAGAAAACCCTGTCCCATCTTACAGCCGCTGTCGCGCAGAAAATCATACTGTTGCCGGTTCTCAATACCCTCAGCAACAGTGGCAAGCCCCAGATCTGAAGACATACTGAGGATCGAGCGGGTAAGCGCTAGTTCCTGATTATTGTGGGGCAAGCCGTTGATAAAAGAACGGTCTATTTTAAGGCTGCTGATGGGCATGCGCTGCAAATAAGAAAGTGATGAATAACCGGTACCGAAATCATCGATATGAACCCTTATCTGCGCCTTACTCAACAAGGCCAGGTTTTCATCCACAGTGGGAGAGTCGGATGCCAGGGAAAACTCTGTTACTTCTACCCACAGCAGCTCCGGCGCTATGCCATCTGCTTCCATGCGCTGAATAAGGTTTGTGGAAAACTCAGGCTGCAGCAACTCTGCGGCGGCGACATTGATGGCAACCGGCAACGCCCAGCTATTCTGAGTGCTCCAGCATTTGATCTGCCGGCAGACTTCTTGCTGCACCCAGCGGCCTATGGCCACTATCAGCCCATTTCTTTCCGCGATAGGGATAAACTTATCCGGTGGGACACTCCCCAGTTCCTTATTATGCCAGCGCAACAGGGCTTCAACGCCAGCAAGCTTAGCGTCTTCCAGATTGACTATGGGCTGGTAAAGCAAACTGAACTCATTATTTTCCAGCGCCCCCCGCAAACTGGACTCGATTTTCAGGTTCTCGGAAATGCTCTCCGATTCGGCTTTATTGAAATAACAAATTGCCCCCGGCTCGCCCTGACCGGCAAAGCGAATTGCCGCTGAGGCTTGCTCGAGTAACCCCGCCGAAGTTACGCCATTGTCGGGGAAAACACTGGCGCCGATTTGTACCCGGATGTAGTGCTCCTTGCTCATCAGCCGGAATGATTTCACCAGCGCAGCTCGGGCCTGTTCAGCCACCTTATCGATATGATTCTTGTTTGAATTAAGGGAAGGAAAGACCAGCACAAATTCATCGGCCTGCAGGCGCGCCACTGTGCCACCAGCCGGACAGCAACCCTGGAGTCGGTCGGCTAGCTGGCGCAACAATTCGTCGCCGGCCTCGGTGCCCAGGCTCTGATTAAACAGACGCAGACCAGCAACATTGAACAGCAATACCGCCACCTGACGCTTTTCAAACTCTGAAAGCTCGAGTAGTTTTTCAAGCCGGTCGGTCAGCAGTCGCCGGTTGGGAAGCTGGGTAAGGGGGTCGTAAAACGCTGAGAATTCCACTGACGCGCGCAACTCTTCAAGATCGGAGTTGTGTTTAATCTCACTCTCTATCAGTTCTGCAAACTGGCGCAATCGCTTACACTGTTGTTCATTAAACTCCCGCGGCTCGTGGTCTATCAGGCACAGGGTGCCCAGCGGTTGTCCCTTGGGCGAATGCACCACAGCACCAGCGTAAAAGCGAATGTACGGCTCGCCCGTCACCAGCGGATTATTGGCGAATCGCTTGTCTTTTAGCGTATCCGGTATCACCATGACGCCCTGCTGGACAATGGCATGACCGCAAAGGGAAATATCCCGGGGACACTCCTTTAAATCCAATCCGATTGAGGATTTGAACCACTGACGATCGTGGCTTACCAATGAAACCAGCACCACCGGGAAATCGAAAATATCTGCCACCATTGAGGTATAGCGATCAAAGCGAACTTCCGCCGCAGTATCCAGTATGTTCAGTCGATTCAGCTCACTGAGTCGCTCTTCCTCGTCCGCAGGAATCTCGGGTTTCTGATAATTGGATACAGTCATTATACCCTCCTGGATAATAGACATTGGTGTCACTGATTGTTATGCAATTGCCGTGGGACTGACTCCATGGTTTCTCCCATAAGACCTTAGTGTATTGTAATACACTTCACTGCATTAGCTGGCCTGAATATCAACTTTTCGGTAACCCGGCGTTCCAATCTCACGTTTAGCTGTTATCAACAGAAGAGCTGTACTGGCGGGAAGTTTCCGCCACCTGCACAGAATAGGACGCGTACCACTTTTCCTTTCCCCGCTGCTGCGCGGCCCGATGTTCAGGATGGGCGCGCCAGCGCCTGATGTGCTCTTCTGAAGGCCAGTACGACAGGGCCACCTCATCATTGCCCTCAGTTACCGCTGTAAACTCCAGACAACCAAACTCGTTAATTGCCAGTTCCCGCATACGTGCCGCCGTTTGCGAATATTCTTCGTCAAACTGACGGACCTTTGCCCGGAAAATCACCACAAACATAAAAATCTCCTGAACGTCTGTTAATTAAAAAGCCTTGGGGCATCGCAATACCTTACTGGTGCACCTGTAAAAAGATAGATAGTCGTCAAGTCGTTAATCAGTTAACTGATTTATCTATTTGAATAGCTGATCGCCTGGCAGCGCTGATGCCTGTTCGATCCAGTCACTCAAAAGTACCTCATCGAAAGGCTCATCTTCGTATATGTGGAAATAACGCGTATTTTGATCTTTGGACTCCACCGGCGGCATCGGCTGCAAAGATGCACCGTTGAGAAATGCCACCTTGATGTACTTTGTCAGACAGTGAAAAGCCAGAAACCATCCCTTACCTTCAATGCCGTAAAAGGGAGTATTCCATCTCACTGCTTTGCGCACCCGGGGCACGTGGCTCACAATTAATGAATCAAGTCGACGTCCTGCGTCCGCTTTCCAACCCGGCATCGCTGCAATATAAGTCTGCACCGGCTGATCACCGTCGGCTTTGGCTATCTGTGGATTACCACCTGATAAGAGAACCGGCTGACTATTCGGCTTGTCCTGATGCCGGGAGGCTTGTTTGGATCCTTTCTCCATGTTCTTTTCCTTTTATCTTCTGTGGCGTTCAGCTGCGCTGTTTTAACGGTACCAGCACACCTCTGCCATAAGCAATAAACGCACAGATAGCCGCAACAACCAGCCAATAAATCATAGGTGTATAATCTCCCTCTCCAAAAGAGAATTGCAGCCAACAAAAAACCAACATTTCAGCCACGATCAGACCTGCGGCGACAGGTATCAGTTTGCCGAGAGATCGATTTAATGCCGGGAGCAGCAAAGCCAGAGCACAAAGCAACTCGAGTGCGGCCATTGCCAGCCAGACCCCATGAGGGATCACCGCAAACGATGCCATGGTCTGCTCGCTGGTGTTGGAAAGCTTCCATACCGCGCCGATGGCAGTATGCAGGGCTACCAGTATCTGTAATATCCATAAAAAAATATTCATCGTTGATTTCCCTAATCCTTGCTTTGTTTAATCTAACCGGGCCAATACCCGCTCCAGAGCCTCCATAAACCTTGGCCAACCAGCCTGGGCACCGGTGTAATAACGGGGATGTTCGCTTTGAAAACCTTCCTGCGCCATGTGCAGGCGGGTTCCGGCACTAGTTGGCGTAAGCGTCCAGGTCACAACTGTTTTCAACGCACCGGAATTCCAGGTGTAAGTCAGCTTCTCATGGGGCTGTACCTCCAATACCTGACAACTGACCGCACCCCATTCAAAATCCAGTTCGAAATGATGGTCGACTACGGGCCTGAAGTCGCTTTTCATTAGCCACTCTTCAATCAACATGGGCTCGGTCAGTGCGCGCCAGATCTTCTCTGGTGGATGCGGAAGCTCCCGCTCAACAATGACAGAGCGGGTTTCAGTTGGGGTATTATTCATTGGTCCATCCTTTTCAACAGGTCTTCAAGATCATTAAACCGGCGCTGCCAGAACCCGGCCATCTGAGTTGTCCAGTCCACCAAAGGAGCCAGGGCGTCGGGCTGGGCACTGTAGTGCGTCTGGCGACCCTTATGGTCATCACGCACCAACCCGGCCTGCTTCAGAATGCCGAGATGCTTTGACACTGCAGGTTGTGACACGCCCGCCTGGGCGGTCAATGCGCCGACGGTGAGATCTCCGTCACGGCACAGTCGCTCAAAAATGGCCCGTCGGGTCGGATCCGACAGGGTCTTAAACAGAATATCCTGGTTCTGGGGCATTACAATCCATAACTCGTTGGTTATGCTTTATTTATAACCGAATAGTTATGAGTTGGTCAATAGCAATAAAGAAAATGTTGTCACTGAGGTCATCAGATAAGAACTGATGTCACCCTTGTACCTGGCTAAAGCCATTCAAGCCCCGGGTAAGGCCTGGATTCTAGTGAGGTTAAGCGGCTCTGTAAGCTGCCGCAGTGGGCTTCAAGCTTATGGCCATCAGGGTCAAGAAAGTACAAAGACCGCCCTTCACTCTTGTTTTGCTTCCATTCTCTCACTTCTGCCGAGCGTAGCTTCCCGGCAAAAGCGGCATAATCCTCTTCGGCGATATCCAGTGCAATATGTGAGTAATCCTTACCCGGTGAGGCCTCGTCACAGGACAGGCAAAACCACACATCACCAAGGCTAAGGTAAGCACCACTATCCCAGCGGACATGGGCTTTCATACCCAACAACTCAGTGTAAAACGCCAGTGACCGATTCAGGTCGGTTACCGCGATGGTGATATGATTTACTCCGCGGAGCATAAAACGTCCTTATAAAACAAAGTACAGGTCAAGATTAAGGGTAAAGCGGCAGTTGTTTAGCAGCCAAATTACTGAGGCTTCCGGATGCTGGCTACTTTGCCAGGAGCTATACCGGATCAGGCCGTCTGAACCCTGCTCTGTCCTGTTCGGCTTTATCCCTGAAAACGCAGCCTTCTGCATGATCGTTGATCAGCCCCATGGCCTGCATAAAGGCATAAACCGTTGTCGGGCCAACAAACTTCCAACCCTGCTTTTTCAGCGCTTTGGAGAGCGCGACGGACTGCTCAGAAGTTGAAGCCGTCTGTGGCTCAGCCAGTTCATCAGCTTTGGGCTCAAAACGCCAGAAAAAAGCGGCCAGTGAACCCTCCTGCTGCACCATCTCCTGTGCCCGCCTGGCGTTATTAATAACCGCTTCAATCTTCCCCCGATGGCGGACAATTCCTTTATCAGAAAGTAGCCTGTCGATATCGCTCTGTTCAAATCCTGCCACCTTGTTAAAGTCAAAGTGTGCGAATGCAGCACGAAAATTATCACGCTTGGCAAGTATCGTGCGCCAGCTCAAACCGGATTGAAAGCTCTCAAGACAGAGTTTTTCAAACAACCTGGTATCGTCATCAACGGGATAACCCCATTCCTTGTCATGATAAGCAATAAACTCCGGCGCGGCGGAGCACCAACGACAACGAGGCTGGCCATCCGGGCCTTTAACGGTAGTATTCATCTTTCATTTCCCTATTCAGTCAAAAAGAAAGCTCAGCCGCTCATCGGCCTTCTTCGGTTCGAATTCGAGTATTTCTGCACGAACGATATTCTCAGTGACAAAGGGATCCTGGTTAACCCGTTTTTCCAGAGCCTGTCTGGATTCGCCGTGGGCAATCACTGAACCGCCAAGACCGGGCTGCAAGCTGCCAATCATCAGAAAAACGCAATCCTCAAAACCTTTTCGGATCCATTGATTGTGCCCCTCCATAAACTCGCTGGCCCGGGTTTTGTCTTCCGAGAACCGTAACAGAACAATAAACATTAAAGCACCTCCGGTTGTGTGTTATTTTGACGTTCAACAGATTCCAGCCAGGCATTCAGGCTACTCACTTCGCTATCGATAAACCCTTCATCCTCAAAGGCATTAGCCAAAGTTGCCACACCCTGACTAAAGGCCAACAGATGCATCGCCAACGCATCGGCGTCTTGCTCGCGACCAAGCAGCTCAAATTGTCTGCGCAACCAGACTCTGAATAAGATAAACAGCTCATTGGCATTCTCTCTGGCTGGATGGTTAAGCTTGGCCAGCTCGGTACAGAGCGTACCAACCGGGCAACCATAACGTTTGATTCTGGCCTGATTCATCACCAGGATGCCGATAAAGCTGCGGATGCGATCAGATGGGCGATCACCCTGCACCTCCCAGTTATCCAGCATAGAACTGGTGCGGACCACACGATAAGCAATAACCGCATCCAGAATGTCATCCTTGGTTTTGAAGTGGTAATAGAAGTTTCCCCGGGAGATCCCTACGGCTTGGGCGATTTGCGCAAAAGAGGTGTGCTCAAATCCCTGCTCGTAGAACAACCGGTCCGCCGCCTCGACAATGCACTCTCTTGTCAGCTTGTTTGCCATTCAATGCTCCCGGATACTTTGCCAACAAACTAGGACGAATGTCCTAGATTTGAACATTAGGACAAGCGACCTAATAGATCAAGTGAAATAACAGGTTAATTGATAGCGCGGCGTAAAAGCCTGCCCCGCTGAGCCTTAAAGCGGGTATAGATTGAATGGTACGGCTTCCTGCAACTAATTGCTGTGATATGTTCTGTCTCACTAGAATTAGAAACTGTAATGCAGGCGTAACCGAAAGCTACGACCAGGAATATAAGTTAATGATTCTGCTGAACTAACACTCCAGCTGTACTCATTTAGGAGATTAAATATTTGCCCTCTTAATTCCAGCGCTGGTAATGAAGGCACTCGGTAACGAAAACCAAAGTCCACGGTGGTGTAGCTTCCTTCCTGTAACTGTTGTCCGTCCGATATAACCCTGCTGCTAGCGGCACGACTGCCCACATGGTCCAGATTTAGATCCAGTTGTAATCCCTCTGACCAAGTTGGTTTATAGACCAGATGGCTGATAAGTTTACGATCTGGCACTCCTACAGGCTTGTCACCCAAAGTAGTTTGAATGTTACGGTCCAATTTCGCTGCAGTAAATACACCACCCGCCAGCCAGTGCCATTCGGAATTAATTTCACCAGTCAGCGATAACTCCAATCCCCGATGACGGGCTTGTCCTATTAGCTGATACATGTTGGTACCAGGATCCACTCCCGCGAACTGCTTCTCTGTTTCAAATAAGCTCGCGATCAGAGTCAGGTTTTGCAACACGGTACCTTTAGTGCCGAACTCTTTTTGTTTCGACTTCACTGCTTCGAGCACCTGCCCCGGATTTGCTGTTCCTGCAGGCGCTATACCCGACTCCTCCAGCCCCTCGCTGTAGCTGCTGTACAGCAACCAGCGGTCAGACACCGGATAGGTCAGACTGAAACTAGGCAACAGCAATTGTTCATCATGTGATTCTTTATGTTGTGTTGTTGCCGTGAGTAACTTTTTATAACTTTGCTGCATTAGCCCAACGCTAAGTTGCGTCTGATTTGGCCACTGCAGCGCATATGCCAGACCCAGTCCATATTGCTGCACTTCGTCATGTACTCGTGGTCTGAGTGACTGCCAGTCTGGCGCCAGCTGTTCAGCCGGCTTACCACCAAGTAAGACTGGCGCGGTATCCAGTACCATATTGCCGCCATAATGGTTGCTGCTGTTACGCCCGCGTAAAGTCATCGCAAAGCGGTGTCTGTATCCATGCTCCCGCCAATCTCGTATCAATTTGCTTTCCCCCGACCACGCAGTAAAACGTTGGGTTCCTGCAACAAAATAGCTGCTTTGTGCTTGTCCGGAAGGCTGAACATCAGTGAACAATTGAGTAAAGGCCATATTTGGATCGTCTTCTGAGAAGACCAGGGATGAGTGCAAACTCCAGTTTTCAGTCAATTGCTGATGTTGTAACACACCGGCAATACGGCGTTGCCCCGTCTCTGTTGCCCAACTTTGCCCGAGGTAGCGTTCTCGTTTTATCGGAGCTGGTAAAGCCATGGCGTCCGAAGATAGCTTAATAAGAAAAGTCCCAGCTCTGTGGTAGTCGTATTCTCCAGCAAACCATTGCCAGGTACTGTTTGTGTTCGGAGAATAACGGGCCGTTCCTGCTGCTAAGGTTGTGTGGCCACTTCCTCCCTGAGATGTGCCTTTATTGCTTTCTACCGCCACTCCGGCGGAATAACTAAAATGACCATCATCCGATATTCCTTTAAATTGACCTTCATTAAAATAAGTGCCGAATTGCTCAATACCCGTGCGCCACTGGCTGGGTTCATCAGCTTTTGGATCATGTAACCGAAAGTTAATAACCCCGGAAGGGCCAGGAAAATCCATACCAGCCACCCCCAAACCAATATGTACAGTGGTTGACTGAACAAAGAAGTGGCTGATACCTGAACTTTTAACAAAATAGCTGCCGTTCACCCTGTAATTACCTGCAGCAAATAAATCAAACCCCCTCACTGATGCCGAATCGTAAATACCTATGCTATCCAGACCATCATTAATTCCAAAAGCATCACTGGCTTCTTCAGTCACCAGTGAGGAGGCCTGGCTGCTGGTTGTGCTGACTGCCCATAACAGTAATATCGATGTAGCTGTTTTCATTATACTTCTCCAGAATTTTGCTCAATTGCAGAATATATATTCTGGAGAGGTTGATAGCTGCGTGCACTCCGATTCTTGCGGAACAGGTTCAAGGACTGACCGTGTTTACCTCTAAATCCAGCAGTTGCTGTTTACGTTCCACTCCCCAGCGGTACCCTCCCATACCGCCATCACCACGAAGCACCCGGTGACAAGGAATCAACACCGCAACTTTATTGGCGCCGCAGGCATTAGCTGCGGCTCTGTAGGCTGATGGTCTGGCAATGCCCCTGGCCACATCTGCATAACTGACGGTTTCACCGTTTTTAAGATTACTCAGAAAACGCCAGACCGATAACTGAAAGGCTGTGCCGATTAAATGTAGTGGCAGTTCGGGCCTAGGCCCTGTTGCAGCTAAGTATTGCTCCAATGCGTCTATCCACAGATCCAGTGCTGGCTCAGAGTGCTCCGGTGTTGTGAGTAAGCGAGCTTTAGGGAACTCCTGATGCAGAGCCAGAACAAGCGTCGAAGCTGACTGGCCAAAATGCACAAAACAAACGCCGCGTTCTGTCGCCGCCATCAACAATAAACCGAGTTTGGTCTGGCGAAGTGCAAAGTGAATGTCTAATTCATCGGCTCCAGCTTTGTATTCCGTCAGGGTCATACCGAAATTTTGATCGAGTTGTTCATACACCCGGCTGACGGAGCCAAAGCCTGCTTCATAAATAGCCTGGCTGATCGCTGTACCATCCCGCAAAGATTGTTTCAGTCTTTGCACCCGGATAGCATTCTGGAATTGTTTCGGTGACACACCAAACAACTGACGGAAAGTGCGTTGTAAATGATAAGGACTAACCGCAGCTTCAGAAGCCAGATGCTCCAGATCAAGACTTTTCTCGGCATGCTGCTCTATATAATCTGCCAACGCCATAATTCGTTGTTTACTATTATTTTTACTCATAGAAACCTCCGCATCATTGAAGTGTAGAGTGACAGCTCCACTTTGAGGTTTCGCTCCGGAACTTGCGGCTTTCTGCGTAAATTTGGCAATAAACGGATCGAATGTTCTGCCAGCGCAGCTCTAAACTGTGCGCTCGCTAAACAGAGGAAATCGTTATGTCTTACCAAATACAGCCATTAGAACCACAGCAGTTTGAACATTTATTCAGTCTTACTCAAGCAGAGCTGCAACAGCAAGGCATAGTTCAGGTGACTGTGAACAAAGCATCGGGCTTTCCATGCCGTTTGAGTCTCAAAGACGCGGAAGAAGGCGATATTGTCTTGCTGCTGAATTATAATCATTTACCTGGGCCCGGGCCCTACCAATCCTCCCATGCTATTTTTATCAGCAAGAATGGTTTGACTGCGTCACAGTTGCCAGGTCCTGGTACTGTGCCGCCAATGATAGCGCGCAAGATCCTGAGCCTGAGAGCGTTTGATGGAGATCAGATGATGCTGGATGGCCGCGTATGCCAGGGCACGGAAGCTGATGTAATTATCAGGGAATTACTGGCGCTGCCCGGCTGTGCTTACGTGCATATCCATAGCGCGACACGGGGTTGTTATCTGGCCGCCGCACATCGAAGTTAACGCAGATGAACATTAAACAAAGCAGTTGCCTTTAATCAGAATCATTGCAAACAGATAACCGAGGGCAGTCACTGCCCCCGGTCATTTCAGTCTAAAAGAAAGCTCAGCCGCTCATCGGCCTTCTTCGGTTCAATCTCGAGTATTTCTGCACGAACGATATTCTCAGTGACAAAGGGATGCTGGTTAACCCGTTTTTCCAGAGCCTGTCTGGATTCGCCGTGGGTAATCACTGAGCCGCCAATACCGGGCTGCAAGCTGCCAACCATCAAAAAAACGCAATCCTCGTAGCCTTTTCGGATCCATTGATTGTGCCCCTCCTTAAATTCGCTGGCCCGGGTTTTGTTTTCCGAAAACCGTAACAGAACAATAAACATTAAAGCACCTCCGGTTGTGTGTTGTTTTGACATTCAACACGGATTTCGTCCATTTATCCCAGGGAGCTTGCCCCCTGTTGCCTGAGCAATCTAGCTTGTCGTCAGGACTAACGGGCACATTGACCTGTTTCTATATTCAGGGGGAACTATGCAGGATCCACAACGACGGCATTTTCTGAAAATTTCGGCACTGATAACCGGTTCGATGCTGATCAGTGTTCATTTTCCCGGCAGAGGCAAGAGTAAACAGGAATCTGAATCAGTATCTTCACAGTGGTGTGTTTACGTCAGTATTCACAATAACAACTCGGTCACCATGCAATCCCCGATCATGGAAATGGGACAGTTTATGCGCACTGCCGGACCGATGATCCTCGCCGATGAAATGGATCTGGACTGGTCTCTGATCGAATTCAGTTCAGAGATGCCGACTTACCTGAAGCGCGACGAGGAAGGCAGCCTGGTTTATGCGCATGCGCAGATCGGCACCGGCGGCAGCCAGACCCTGAAAAACAACTGGCATTATCTGCGTAGCGCAGGGGCCACGGTACGGCGAATGCTGATTGAAGAAGCGGCAGAGCGTTGGGGATGTGATGCAAACAGGTTAACGGCCAGAAACAGCATTGTTACCGATACCCTCACAGGCCGCACACTCCGCTATGGGGAGCTCGCTGAAAAGGCATCTCACAAAGTCGTAGATGTTAGTCAGCTTCAGCTCAAGCAGCCATCACAATTTACTATTATCGGCAAGGATCAGCCATCAATCGATGCCAGAGATATCATTACCGGCAGGCCGCTGTTCGGTATAGATGAACACTACCCTAATGCATTGCAGGTAGTGATTGACCGGGCACCAACCATGGGTGCACAAATTGCTCACTACAACAGAGATGCGGCCCTGGCGATCCCCGGAGTCAGACTGGTGATAGAAACACCACACGAAACAGGTTCCCACTGGCCCGGCGGCGAAACCCAGCTCCGTGCCGCAGGCATTGCAGTACTGGCCGACAGCTACTGGGCCGCAATGCAAGGCAAAGCGGCTCTTAACACCACATGGAAAGACACCAGCCGATACGCTGGTCTGAGTACAGTGGCGCACAGGAAAGCGCTTAAGGCACTGGCTCAGTCTTCACTACCGGGCAAGCTGCTTCGGGACGATGGCGATGCATCGCAGGCAATACTGCGAGCAGATCAGGTGCTGGAATACACCTATGAACGCGCCCTGCTGAGCCATGCCTGCATGGAGCCGCTTAATTGTATCGCCGATATACAGCAAAACGGCGCGACGGTGGTTGTTGGCCATCAATGGCCCCACCAGGCCGCCCTGGAGGTCGAACGGTTAACCGGCATAGATGCCCTTAAGGTAGAGGTCCGCAACAAACGCATGGGCGGAGGCTTTGGACGAAAAGGTGAAGCCGACTTTCTTAGCGAAGCCATTTGGCTCAGCCATAAGGTCGGCCACCCGGTTAAGGTAATCTGGACCCGCGAAAACGACATGGAGCGGGATTTCTTTGCTCCCGCTGCGGCCATACAGATAAAGGCCGGGCTGAAAAACCAGCGGATCCATGGCTGGCATATGCGCCAGGCACAAACCGGCGGTGAAGCCGAATCTCATGGATTTCCCGCTCACCTGGTTGAAGACTGCCGAATTGAAAGCCTGAACACAGAACAGCCGTTTCCGCTTGGAGCATGGCGAGGACCAGGACAAATGCAGCAAGCCTTCGCAATAGAGTCCATGCTGGATGAACTGGCGCATGCTGCGAATACTGATCCGCTGGCATTTCGCCTGGCATTAATGAAACCAGCCAGGATCTATCCGATCAATTTCTGGGCGGCCAGGCAGATTGATTCCGGCAGAATGGCCAATTGCTATCGTCGTGCGGCAGAGATGGCTGGTTGGGGGCGGCAGCTAGAAAAGGGCCAGGGCCTTGGCATTGCAGGACACTTTACCTTTGGTACCTATGTGGTGTTTGTACTGCAAGTGCAGTTTGATAAAGAACAGCAACTTTCGATACAAAAAGCCTGGGGGGTTATCGATTGCGGTCTGGCGGTGAACCCCAATCATATTCGTGCACAAATGGAAGGCGGTTTTATTGATGGTCTCAATGCCGCGCTTTTCAATGATGTGCTGATTGATGATAGCCAGGTACAGACCCGCAATTTCGACCAATTACGCTGGATACGCATGCGGGAAGCGCCGCTGGAAATCGATATTGAGATCATCGAAGGGGACAAATCCCCGACCGGTGTGGGCGAACCGCCAGTAGCACCGGCACCTGCTGCCCTGGCTAACGCCATCTACTCGGCCAGTGGCATCCGCCTGCGTCGCATGCCCTTTGCCGACCATATTCAGATATAACCAAAGTGGGAGCTAAGATGTCTACTCTGTTTTTTGTAAATGATCAGCAAGTTGAAGCGGGCCCGGATGAAACGCAGATGCCGTTGCTGTGGTTTCTGCGGGAAAAGTTGCAGCTGACCGGCAGCAAGTTCGGCTGCGGCATAGGGCAATGCGGCGCATGTACCGTACATTTAGATGGCGCTGCGGTGCGTTCCTGCCTGTTGCCGGTGGGAAAATTGCAAGGCAGTCGCATACGCACTATTGAAGGACTGGCCCAGGGCACCCGGTTACATCCGGTGCAGCAAGCCTGGCTGGATCTGGATGTGCCTCAATGTGGTTACTGCCAGGCCGGGCAGATTATGACAGCGGTATCGTTGCTGGAGCGTATCAGACAGCCTACCGAACAGCAGATTTGCGACAATATGACCAATATTTGTCGATGCGGCGCCTATACCCGGATTCACAAGGCAATCAGACAGGTGGCTGATGACCAGGCCGATAAGATTACCGAATCTTAAACTGCTGCAGCGCCTTGCGATAGCTTTTGCTCAGCGCCAGAGTGCGGCCGTTCTTCAGTGTTACATCACCGCTTCCCGATGGGCGCCCGGTAATACTGTAGATGGCCTGGCGGTTAACCATATAGGAACGATGAATACGCAGGAAACGCTCTGCCGGTAATCTGTCCTGCAATTGCTGCATGGTGGCACGCAGCAGATAGCTCGACTCAAAGGTATGTACTTCAACATAGTTGCCACAGGCGCCTAGCCACTGGATTTTATCAATGGCAAGCAGCGTCTGACCATTGCCTTTGCTGACCATAATACTGTCGGGACATGATGTATTTGCCGGTGCTGTACTGTCAGTTGGTGCCGCCACCTGAGGCCGGAGGTACAAGCGCCATACCAGCATCACTACTAAAGATGCCGCCAGATAACGCGGGAATAAAATGACCAGACTAATAACCTCATCGCCTGTGCTTGATATAAGGTCGAGACCGATCCTGGCCAGCAGGGCAATGGCAAGCAGGCCAGCACACCATAGCCATTGCCGCCTCAGGGAACGGGCTGTCTGTTGACGATCACGCCACAGCAGAAAGACTGCCGGCGTCAGTACCAGCCACACAGCCCATTCGCGACAGGCCCAGATTAAAGTTTCCCAGGCGATGGCCCAGCTAAGGGATGTAGCAAACAGAACCTGTTTATAAATCAGGCAATAACAGGTGAGCGCAAGCAGAAACAGGCTCCAGCCAAGCATGGGCGCTAAAAACTCCTTACACCGGAGACAGGAATACCAGTTGATGCCCCCTGATTGCAAAATTGTGGCAATAGGTTTAAACATGGTTTCAGGAACCTGTTTGTTAATTAAGCATGGGCCTGATTAGCATAACACTGCAACCTTATCGTAGCCAAAGCAAAATAATTTTCTGAACACTGTCGAATCGCGACCACCTCACTCGGCTATTGCGATTAGACGACCAAACAGACACTGGGTAATGTCATGTGGTCAACCCTCTGGCTAAGAAAAGACAGGCTCAGAAATATTCTTCCAATCATTCGTAATTAATTTCCTGTGGAGGCACAAATGTCTGACGAGAAAAACGTAAAAGGCCCGGCATCATACTTTCCTTCTATTGAAAAAAAGCATGGATTTGAAATTAACCATTGGTTCAACCTGCTTAAGCAACAAAAGCATATGGACATGGTGACCTGGCTCAAGAATGAGCACGAGCTTGGGCATGGCCACGCAAATGCGCTTGTGGCTCATTTGCGTAGCAAAGAAGGACTTTAGGCGATAAAGGGGGAGCTTTAGAATGGCAAAGGGAGCAACAAATTTCTCGTCAGTGGGAGGCACTGTTGGTTTGTAGTTTTCTGTATCAATAATAGAAACTGTCTTGCCAAACTCAGGACTTCCGCCATTGCGTAGGAATAGCCAAACTTTTCATATAACGATTCCTTACTCTCCTGGTAGTTGATGCTGAAGCTCAGCCGCCACGCTTACGCGGTCGGCTGGAGTGATTTATTTGACATCAACAGGCCTGTAATTTGCAATATCAGCCTCGACGCCAAGCCTGGCCATCGTTTCCTGCGGACTAAATCCACTTTTTGCGTGAGCCTCCATAACCACAGTACGTGCAGCATCAATTGCCTCCTGGCTTTCCCATTCCGCAATCGTGACAATATTGAATCTACCAGGACCCTCGACCTGTTCGAGCAGTACATCCCGAATGAAGCCTGGCTGACGCCGCAGCACCTGGTGAGTATCACAAATTCTTTGCAGAAACTCTTCACGTGCAGCCTGTGGTACTGAAAACTTATCAACCCGGTAAAGGGCCATTTTATTTGACACGGTCAACCTCCTTAGTTTGGACCAAAGCTTAATTTGTGCGTCGAACAGGAACGAAGAGCACCGCCCCTTTACACACACGTGAGAAGCATAAAACCTGAATATAAGTTGAGGTCAATGTATAAATGCCTTCAGGGATACAGAGCATAGAGAGTCATATTGGCAGCAAAGAAGGCCTTTAAGGTGGGAGCTTTTCTTACTGGTGCTCAGTGCCCCGGAAACTCAGCGTTGCTGTATCTGACTACAGGGTTGCCCCGTCAGATAACTTGTTACCAACGATAAGATTCGTTCTTTTAACCAGGGCGGGCCATAGTCCGACATATCATTGTGTTTCGCCTGCGGGATTCTTACTACACAACTGCCGTAGTGCTGTTGTTCCTGCTCAGAAGGTAACACGCCTTTGTCGGCGGAAAAGTCACTGGCCCGTATCGATAGCACCCCAATATCCTTATTGCGCGGCAAGGGCACACGGCGGTGATCCAGGCTTATAACTGTCTTTACATAGGCTTTATTCTCGTTGGCCAGCCACGCCGAGATATCCCCGCCATTGGAGTGCCCAACCAGCAACAGCGCATTAAAGTCATAACTGGGGTAGCGGGATTGCAGCGTTTTTTGCAGAAAAGCCAGGGTATTGGCTCCCCTGCTCCAGTTCTCGCTTCGGGTCTGATAAAGATCGCCCTGCACAGAAAGCGGGGGATCACCGGGCAGTTCATGGCCTACCGCCACTACCATATAACCCTGTTCGTTCAACTGCTTGACCAAAAACGAATAAGCAGTATGAGGTACACCATACCCCGCACTGAGAAAAGCGACCGGGCATTGAGTGTCTGGAGTGCAACCGGCCGGATCGCCAGGATAGCTAATCTCAACAGGGATCTCCCTCTCGCGGGATTGATCATAAATTACCTCTGCGTTAGCCGAACCCGCTGTGATAGCAATCAATAATAAAACACCTGAAAGATACTTCATTGACCAGGTTAACTCCCGCAACGCTTAATAAGCTCATTTGCTTCACTGCAAATGCCCTTCAACACCGACTCACCAGCTTCTTCATAGCCGTTTGCTGACAAGTAATCAGCGATTTCAAATAAGGCATCGGAGCCGGTTTCTGATTGCTTAAGAGTAAACGAGATTATCTGATTCAGGCTATCTACCGCATCCTTATCCTCAGAAATCGCGTAGTAGGCTGTAAGCTTTTGTAATGTCTCGGTTGGCACATCTACCCGGAATCCGAATTGTTTGCTCAAGTTGGAATAATGGCTTGTCAGGCCGTCTAACCCACCAACCTTGGTTTCATAGCTCGGCTCCCAGCCTTTAAAGGTTGTTTGCAGTGCAAACTGCATAGACGGATGTTTGGTTGTTCTGTGGGATTGCTCAGGAAACTTCTGAAAGGAAAAGTCCAGCTCAGGCTGCTGTTCGAGCGTTTGAGCCAGTTTGTCAAAAGGAGCCTGCATATGCTCCCCTTCACTGGCGATAGTGATAACAAGCGGAGCCCTGTTTGGCAGCGATTCAGGCGACGTTTCCATGACTCGCTCTACAATATAACCGTCATCCAGTGAGGGACTAAACGCATAGAATTGAGAAAACTGCGGATCATTTGCCAGCCAGCGGTCCATCACAAAACGGCCGGAGTTAGAATGGCCCGAGAGAATACTAAACGGTGCCGTTGCATAATGTTGTTTTATATAGGGCACCAGCTCCTGCGTAAGAAACCTGGTAAAAGGCGTGAACTCGCCCTTTACTGGCTTTAGCTCCGGGCCTTTGCTTTGTATACCGACCACAATAAAGTCAGGTATTTCATCTGCCAACAGGTCCAGCGTGGACAGTGCAGGCAACATATCCCACTGCCCATGAAGGAGATACAACACCGGATAGGTCGCTTTCTCTGGAGCGTATCCATCAGGAAGCCGGATCAGTAATTCTCTTTCTTCACCCAGCGATTTCGATTCCAGCGTAACCTGGCGGGCTAATATTAAATCAGAAGCTGACACCGCATAAGAAAGCAGCAAAAACGCACATAAAACCAAAACTCGCATTAACATAACTCCTTGTTGATATTTTATTTCCAGGGGCTGCCGCCCGCATCGACCAAATTTTGGATCTATTTATAGTGTCCAGAACAAGAGACTGTGCGCCATTGCAAAGGATCAATATGCCCACTATTTATCAGTTACGGTCTTATGGCAATGGCGTATACATGTTTTTCCGGATATTGATCCAGCTCCAGATGAACAACGGATAAGCCGTTCTGCATCAATAACTGCATATTTTCGTTAATGCCAACAGAGCTGTAATAGAAGGTGTCATTGTGCCACCTATCGGTGTGGTCTCCTTCGTCATTGCCAAAGGTATACATCAGCACACCGCTTTGTGTCAGCATCTGGCACAATTTGGTTAACACCGGCTTTTGCATAGCAAGTGGCAAATGAAAAATACTGTCCCATGCAACAATAAAATCGAATATTTCCGTCGTATCCCAGATGCATATGTCTTGGTGATGAAAAGTATGCCCGGGATGGTTTTCGGCGGCCAGCTTTACCATCTCTTTCGATACATCAAGGCCAGTGATTGAAA
Organism: Lacimicrobium alkaliphilum; assembly: GCF_001466725.1. Taxonomy (NCBI): domain Bacteria; kingdom Pseudomonadati; phylum Pseudomonadota; class Gammaproteobacteria; order Alteromonadales; family Alteromonadaceae; genus Lacimicrobium; species Lacimicrobium alkaliphilum. Next base: position 1,807,467 of record NZ_CP013650.1, on the reverse strand, counting down.
ATCCGTAATCTTGCAGCACACGAATAAACCGTCCTCCCGCACCACAACCTACGTCAAGGGCTTTGTTACGGTTCGAAGTGAACCCCAGTGCTCTTTCAAGCTGACTCACACCGTATAAAGAACCGACATGCTGATCATGCCACCACTGGGCAATCTTGTCGTACTTTTGTCCTGTAATAGCGGGTTCCATATCAGGCCCTTAACGCCGTAGTCTCGCGCTTACAGCGCAGATCATCTGTTGCTTGATTCTATATCCATACATCATTGGTAGCCGTGCGCTCACCCACTTCGCCGTCACCTGTATTCAGTACGCCTTTAGGTTCAATCAGCAACACCTCAACTTCCTTTTCGGCATAGGGCTTGTGTTCAACGCCTTTGGGCACGACATACATCTCGCCCTCAGCCAAATCCACGCTCCCCTCTCTGAAATCAATCCGAAGATTTCCTTTTAATACAATAAAGGTTTCATCAGTGTTCTGATGATCATGCCAGACGAAATCACCTTCCAGTTTTACCAGTTTAAACTGGTAGTCATTCATCTCTGCCACAACTTTAGGCGACCACTGCTCCGAGAACAGGGCGAGCTTATCCATAAAATTTATCGGCTTATGCTGCATTTGCGATCCCCTCATTAAAATAACCTTGCCAACAGAACCCGATTGGAATCGGGAAGTAACCTTACAACCCGCGCCTGTTCCTGAGCGCTCAGTGTACAAGCACAAATAAATTGCTCACGCTTAACCTCAAACTGGGATTATTTCCTGGCGATGTGCTCAGTCGGCAAATATTGTTAAGCGCTTTGTAACACTGGCAAATAAATAGCCAGTATCGAAAATATAATCAGTAAAAACGAGACCACCAGGCCAGACATCGCCACCTGAACGGAGACTTTCTGGAATCTGCGGGAGTACTTAATATCCGGAATCAACGACAGCATAAAGTGCAGGAACACCATCGCTGCCAACACCCACCAATATGAGTAACTGACATACACCCAGCCAACCCAAAATGATGGCTTCGCGTCAAAACCTCTAAGTATCTCCTGAAACTGGGGAAGAATATTAACAGCCAGTATGGAAACCATTGCCAGTGCAATGGCTGAAATAAAAAGCGCAGTAGTGGTATTTTTGTGCAAACGTTCCATGTTCTCTCCGGTTTTTAAACAACGTATTCTCTATAACCTGAATTCAGATAATCAATGAAAAACAACTCTGTCCGTCACTACATAAACTTACACATCCCGAACCCGAGGGTTTCACCATTGCGTATGGAATAACCAAACTTTTCATAAAACGATTCCTTACCAAAGGCTGACAGCAGCCCAACCGTTGCACCGGGAACACATTGCTTTTGTAAATATCCTTCCAGCTTGCACATTAACAGACTGCCTAACCCCCGCCCCTGGTGAGAAGGGAGTACGATAACGTCCTGAATATAAAAGTACATGGTGCCGTCTCCAACAATGCGCGCAGTGGCGACCAAATTTTTATTCAGCCAGATTGTTACCCAAAAAAGAGTATTAGCAATACTCTCTGTCACCGTCTGCAAATCCGGATTGCGCCATCCGGCAGATTCCCGAAGATACATAAAATCCTCAGGTTCCGGAGCAATATTGAGTATTTCAAACTGGGCTGACATTGACGGGTAGCTCTGCTGTTAATCTTTATAACATTGGCAATGGGCATCGCCACAATCCGGCGCACCGGCTGGCAGAAAAGTATGCGTATTAGCCGCCGCCAAATGTGAACTTGACTGATAAATTGTACTGCAGGAATGCAAAAGGCACTGACTCCCTGTGTTGTGTATCTGGCTACTTTCCATGGTGGCTCTTTGTCTGGTTCTGGAACGCGGCAATAGTGCCAGATTTTTTGCGGATGATGAACCGCTTTATGCATACATAGTTATTCACAATGACAATTATTGCTGGCGCATCAGCTAAAAACGCTTTGCTAGCTGCAAAGATAAGGATGCCGGGCAAACCAGTTCTGTAAAAACTCAATAAAGCGGCTGAGTCTGGGAGGCGCAAAATGCCGTACAGGATACAGGGCATAGAGGGTCATTCTAGGTTTTTGTTCACTGGCCAGCACTTCTACGACCTCACCGGACTGCAGTGCAGGGTGGCTGATAAAACGGGGAATAAAACCCACGCCCATGCCTTGTTTGACCATATCCAGTAAAAACACTGAGCTGTTGGCCTTAAGCCTGCCACCTATAACCACGCCCTCTACGCCCACCGGCCACAGGTTTTTACTGCGAAAATAGCTGTATTCAAAACATTGGTGATTAAGCAGGTCGTCGGGGTGATTAATCGGCCCATTTTGCTGCAAATACGTAGGTGATGCACAGATGCTGTAACTAAATTGGGTGATGGCCTTACCAACATAACCTGAATCAAATGGCTGACTGGCTACGCGCAAGCCCAGATCAAAATTATGCTCCAGCAAATCCTGCGCTTCATCGCTTAGTTGTATATCCAGTTCGATATCCGGGTACTGGCGCATAAATTCGGTAAAAGCCGGGGCCAGCGCGGTTAAACCCAGAGCCATGGCGGCGTTGATCCTGAGCCTGCCTTTAGGCACTTGCTGCTGCTCCTGAATATGGGCTTCGGTATCATCCAGTTGCCTGAGGATCTCGCGGCAGCGCTGCAGATATTCCGCTCCTAACTGAGTCAGCTGCAATCGGCGCGTAGTGCGCTGTAATAACCTTGCTCCCAGCTCTGCTTCCAGGCTGCTGATCTGCTTACTGATCATCGACTTGCTGGCACCGCTTTGCTCTGCCACCTTGCTGAAACTGCCCAGTTCCACCACCCGCACAAAGCACTTCATGGCTTTAAACTTATCCATATTGTTTCGATTTTGGAAAAAGAGTTATCGCATTATAGCCATATATCAACCTAATACGTCGCTTTATATTGGTGGTGTTCCGAATCAGCGGAGCGTTTAACAACAGGAGATCACCATGTACAAACTGTATTTCTCACCCGGCGCCTGCTCTTTAGCGATTCAGGTGATTTTACGGGAACTTGAGCAACCCTTTGAATTGCAGAGCAAAGCCAGGGTAGCCGATTATCAGCAGATCAATCCTGTCGGTGCCGTGCCCGCCCTTGAAGCTGAGGGTAAGGTACTGACCGAAGGGGCGGCGATTATTCTTTATCTGCTGGAAAAGCACGCCAACGACCTATTGCCTGGTGATGCCGGGGCACGGCAACAGGCGATTGAAAATCTGATGTTTGCCAATGCCACTATGCATCCGGCGTACAGCAAATTGTTTTTTATCAACAGCGTTATGGATGAAGGTAATGCAAAGCAACAGGCCCTGATCGCAGCGGCTGATCAGGTTACCCGGCTGTGGCAACAGGTAGAAAACAAGCTGGCAGATCAGCCATACACGGGCGGGCACAGCCTCTCCCCTGCGGATATTTTGCTGGCAGTGTATGCAAACTGGGGGCAGTTCTTCCCGGTTGAGATCCCCATCGGCCCCCGTTGCCAGGCGATGATTGACAAAGTCAGAGCCCGCCCCAGTTATCAGGCCACTCAGGCCGCGGAACGCCAGGTATCATGAGCCAGAATGCCGGTACCCATGATCTGCAGGCCGTTCAGGCGATTCTGATGCAGTACTTTGATGGCCTGCACCGGGCTGATACCCAAAAACTGAGCAGTATTTTTGATCCCCATGCCCGCCTTTATGCACCGGGAGTCCGGCGCAGCAAAAAACAATGGCTGGAACTGGTGGCAAACCGGCCCGTGCCTGAGGCACTGGGCCACCCTTTTGCCTACCAGGTTCTGTCAATAGAGCTTTGCGGCGAACAGGCCATGGCAAAAGTGAGCTGTCCGCTGCTGGGCAGGCAATTTATCGACTATCTGGGGCTGCTTAAAGAAGATGGCGACTGGCGCATTGTCTCTAAGCTCTATGCCGACAATCCCTTTACCCCACTCAATAAAACCGAGGAGAAACCATGCCATACGTAAATATCAAAGTAACCGACGAAGGCGTTACCGCCGAGCAAAAACGCCAACTGGTTAAGGGCACTACTCAGTTACTGGCAGATGTGCTGAACAAAGAGCCCCACACCACCTTTGTGCTGATTGAAGAGGTCAGTACCGACAACTGGGGCATTGGCTATCAGGTGGTAACCGAACTGCGCAAGAGCGCAAAACAAATCTAACCAAAACGATTCCGGGGGATGGGCTATCCCCCTTTGTTTGCATCTGAGCTATTACATCTGAGCCCCAAAAGCACCTTAGATGCCCCCAATCCCTTTGCGTGTTTACCGCTTATGGCTGAAGTAGCTGTTTAACCCAGCCATTTTCTTTATAAACAAATAATTCCCGCAGATGTAACCGACTCTCGCGGAATGTCAAAAACTCAATAGATATGGGTTTCACACAGTAGCCACCCCAGTTATCCGGCCTCGGAATATCTTGTTCGGCAAACTTTGCAGAGGCATCCTCAAGTCGTGCCGCTAACTCTGCTTCTGAGGCCGTCGGTTCACTTTGTTCAAAGGCTGTAGTGGTTAATTGCGCGCTTTTGTTGCGTGCTGCCCAGAACTGGTCTGCCTCACCAGCAGTGATCAATTCAGATGTACCCACAATGCGAACCTGATAGCCAGAATGATCCCACCAGGCCGTTATTGCTGTTTTAGCATTACGCTCAATCTGCCGGCCCTTGGCAGAATCAAAACAGGTACAAAAAACGAAGCCATTTTCACCGACGGATTTCAAATCAACAAACCTTCCGGTTGGAAAGCCTTGTTCATCAATCGTTGACACACATACCGCACTTTTCTGCTGCAACGGGCTTTCAGCTAAAGCTTCCTGCCACCAGGTTTTAAACTTATCTATCGGATTATTCATAAATCCCGGCCTTGCTCAGGTAATAACGCAGCCATAAACGCCGCGAACATTGCAGACAACATAGAAAGCCAGGTCAATGCTCTGGCTATACGCTACCTTCATTTTCAACAACCAGTATCCTGGCTTCACCTATCGGATGAGCGACATGCTCAGTGCCTGTTGAGGCAAAGAAAATATCGCCGGGTTCTAAAACCGTTGACTCCTCCTTGCCGCTTACCCGGTAAAACATCTCAACCCGGCCATCGAGCACCACAAACACCTCTTCGCCATCATTAACGTGCCATTTGTAGGGTTGATCTGTCCAGTGCAGGCGGGTGGTAATACCATTCATATTAGCGATATCTTTTGCGCCCCAGGCCCGGTCGGCCCTGAACGCCTTACTTCTGATAACTTCCAACGATCTTCTCCGTAGTGATAAGTGGAACACTTTGAACAGGGTGCAATTCTGGCCGAATACCAGCACCTCAATGCCCGGAACAGGCCTTGGTTAAGGCCAGCAAGCTGGCAGTAATCTTTTTATTAAACAAGCTAACAACGCCGTAAAAGCCACAACAACAATAAACTGCCCGCTAAGCTGAAGTGCCAGTTTGGGCCAGAAATCTATCTCTTCGGTGAATAGGGGGTGCCATACATATACCAGCATAAAATTGCCTGGAAACAGCAACACACCATACCCGGGCATGCCCCCCCCAGAGTAACCAGTTCAGCGCAAAGACCACGGCCCCCACAACCACCGCAATCAGGCCAGCGTACAGAGCGATACGTTTAATACTGAGTCTGTTCATTCTGTGCTAGTGCTTATCCTGACCCAAATCTATGTACGCGATCAGGTAGCCATATTCTTTATCCGTAAGCCGTCCCTGCTTGTGATGTTTCCTGGCCAGCTCATAGCTCCAGACTTCACCTTGTGGCGGTTCAGGCACAGATAAATCCAGTTCCAGCAGTTCTTTTCTGACTACCTGATTACCCTGCTCTGCTGCCTGCCTTGCGCAATAAGCCAGAACGTATTCAACCGCGAACTTATCAACACTGGGCTGCCAGGTATATTCGGTTTCACAGGCGAATTTTGTTTCACCCTGAGGCGTTACATACTCAAGGCGCCCGGTTGTACAGGCAGACATAGCAAGGGTAATCGCCACCATAAACAGAGATTTTTTATACAACAACGGGATGCTCCTGGTAATCCGGGCCAATAAACTCATCTCAGACGGCAATTTCTTTCACACGCTGCAACGCAAGCGGTGACCATTCCAGCTTCACTGACGCAATTTCCTTAAAACCATATCCTTCGCTTGTGCATGAGGAATGCCGTCGCCAGCCTCAATCTGCGCCTTGGCGCAACAAATATCTTCGAGCAGTACCAATCGCTCCTGCATGCGCTGGTACTCGTGCACACCAACAAGAACGGCAACCCCACGTCCTCGCTGAGTTAACACCATAGGGCGATGAGTCTCTTTAATCTGTTTCACAAAGGATGCAATTCCGGCCCTGAAGTCTGACACCTTAACGCCTATCGTCATTATTGCTCCTTGAAAATTCCCGCTACAAACGCGAGTAACTTGTTAGCCCATTTTACGGCTATTCAGAGATAACACTTTCAATCCAGTCTTTGTAATGGCTCAAACGAACATTACAACTGATTTGTCCATAGCGCCCGGGCGTTCTGTTCGTACTTTGAAGATCAGACCATGACGTCAATCCGGCCAACAACCACCCTTTCTCTGCCTGGATAAGCACTGGTCCGCCGCTGTCACCATTGCCTGAGCCACCTTCAAGGGGCAACGCATCAGCCGGTTTGTCAAACACATAACAAAGCCAGCGACCATCGGCACTGGTGACGTTATTGAACGCACGGCGAAGCTCAGTACGGTGGGAGCTGCTAAATTCGTATCCACTGACTCCATTGCCCGTCGCCCCTTTTCCTATGATCTTGATTATTTTGCCGAACTCGTCGTTGCTCCTATTAATTGCTACAGGAGAAACGTCAGTAACGGGTTGGGTCAATTTCAGCAGTGCAATGTCATCTGAAGATGAAAGCAGAACCCTGAAAAGCGTCCAGTCCCAGGTGGCCAGCGCCTGCTCACGTAACTTTTCCGATGGCGCTTTGTAGCCCGGGTGTATCAGGATACGCTCAACATCTCTGGATATACCGGCAATAGTTATCTGTTTGATTTCAGATTGCCAAGTGATCGCATGGGCAGCGGTAACAACCCACTGTGGGGCAACCAAAACACCATGCCCCTCACCAGGCATGTCAGCCAGAGCAGAAAACTCAGATGCCTGAACCCGATAATTTGAGTCATCTACGTCTTGGCGAATGACAATAGCGCTTGCGCCGAGAGAAACAACAAGCAATGTGAGCAACAAGAGTCGGGGCATGTATGATTCCTTTGGTAACGCCTTCGAGGGGCTAACGTTTTTCTGCGGAGATTTTCCGTGTTTCTGTGCGGAAGACTTCCTTGTTTTGTTTTTTGTACCATGGCTGCCAGGGATGCGCCAGTCTAAGGAAGGAGCATTTGCGCATTTGCGCATATGTGCAGACTCCGCGACAGGCAATGTGTTTAAAGCGACCAAATACTCTACTCTTTAGCGTCGGGCGCGGTAGAGTAAGCTGAATAATCACGGCCATATAAAAACATCACAGAGGCGAGTATGAAAGTATCACTTATCCGGGCCACATTATCGGCGTTGCTGCTTATTCCCCTTCTTATTCAGGCGAAAACAGAACCCTTTGGTCAGGGGCGGCAGCTTGTGAGTGCCGATAACTACCATGTGCTGACGCCCAGAGAGCGGATAGCACCGGAGAATAAGATTCTCAATCAGCGACTGGAACAGTTGCTGCCGCAGCTGATGGCGGAATCTGATCTGGATATGTGGCTGATTATTAACCGCGAATATGCCGAAGACCCGGTGTATTTTACCCTGGTGCCACAACCCACTTTTGCCGCCCGGCGCACCACCATGTTGCTGTTCAGCCGCAAGGCCGACGGCAGTGTGGAGAAGTTATCGGTAAACCGATATCCGCTGGGTGAACCTTATACATCAGCCTGGGCCGGTGGCGATTTAGAGCAGCAATGGCAGGCGCTGGCCGATGAGATTACGAAACGTAAGCCTAAGCAAATCGGCATTAATATCTCTGAGCACTGGCCGGTAGCCGATGGCTTAACCTCAGGCCTGCACCAGAAACTGTTGCAGGTACTGCCTTCTGAATACCAGAACCGCTTAGTGCCCGCAGAAAATTTAGTAGTACGCTGGCTGGAACAGCGTACACAAGCAGAAATTGACCTGTACCCGCAGATTGTCAGCCTGGCCCGCGCCGTGATTGCCGAAGGTTTCAGCAATAAAGTCATCACCCCCGGTGTGACTCACACTGACGATGTGGCCTGGTATCTTCGCGAGCGCTTTGAACAACTCGATTTGCCGGTATGGTTTATGCCCTATGTGAATCTGCAGCGCCCCGGCCTGCATTGTGAATCCGACAGCCCGTACTGCGGTATCAGCGGTACCATTGAACGGGGTGACGTGCTGCACACCGATGTCGGCATCTGCTACCTGAAGCTGTGTACCGACACCCAGGAAATGGCCTATGTGCTGAAAAACGGCGAAACCGATGCCCCGGACGGATTAAAAGCAGCCCTGGCAACGGGCAACCACTGGCAGGATTTGCTCACAACAGAGTTTAAAACCGGCCGCAGCGGCAACCAGATTCTGACCGCAACCCATAAGGCTGCCGACAAACACAACATCAACCAAAGTACTTACACCCATGCCATCGGCTTTGTGGGCCATGCACCGGGGCCTACCATCGGCATGTGGGATAACCAGGGTGACACGCCGGTACAGGGTGACTGGCCACTGCACGCCAATACTGCCTATGCCATTGAAGGCAATATCAAACAACAAGTACCGGAATGGCAGGATCAGTGGGTGCAAATCAAGCTGGAACAAAGCGCCTACTTTGATGGCAAACAGGTAATTTATCTAGCCGGCCGACAGACCCAATGGCATCTGGTGCGCTAGATTTGACAGCTTTAACCGGCCCGCGCAGCGGGCGAGCCACATGGATGTGGCGAGCACCTGAACTTTACGCATATCAGTCAAAGCAAGCTGCATCGCTCATCGCTGCTCACGCACCTTGCAGTGGAAGAACAAACTTTATCCCCTTACTTCAAGCAAACGCTTTACTTTTAATACGGGCATGAAAAATCCTTTCCAGATGCAGTCCCGTGTTGGCACCGGCATTGGCCGTACCTCAATACAAATGCTGCTGAAATTCCACAAAAACCTCCCGAATCTGGCCCGCCGGGCCAAGTTCACGAACGGCATCCCCCAGGCTGTAGTATTTCAGTTCAATCAACTGTGGCAGCTTGTCGGTTGAAAGTTCACCCACGCCTCGCGCAACATAATGATCAAGCACAAAGCGCAAAAAGTCCTGTTGCCGGTAGTCATGTCCCTGAAAGATGGCGTCTCTGTGTGAATCCACCCGCTCGGCGCGTGTCACCGGGGCCTGGTTGAACGCGATATAAGCCAGTACGTCATAGAGGTCGCTGTTTTCGGCCTCGATAAGTTTACTAACCTCCCGCAATTGATCCACGCCGTAGCCCTTTTCTTCCAGCCCTTCGAGCAGTTTACGGCGGGTATCCGGACGGCCCCACACGGTACGCAGCTCATCTTCATCAGCAAACAGTGCCGGCAACTCGCCAAACAGGCGCTGAACAAACTCGGCAGCGGAAATGGGCTTACCGTCAGGGCTCCAGAAGCTGGTGGCGCTCATATGCTGGATGGTGCGCTCTTTGCCGTCGGCCAGCTTTACCTTCACCTTTCTGCGTTTCTCGCACACGCAGGGATGTTCGCCGCAAACCTCGCAAGGTTCAGGGGGCTCCTTCTCGCAACGACACGGGCGCTCTCCACAGACCGGGCAGGGCCGTGGTGGTTCGATGGCACAAATACAGGGCTGCTGGCCGCAGGAGGCACAGGGTTCCGGCGCCAGCGGCTCGCCATCCCACTCCGGGTCGTTAAAGTGTTCGTAGGCCTTCACGAAATCAAAAATCGTGAAATAGTCCTTGCCGTCATACAGACGGGTACCCCGGCCGATGATCTGCTTGAACTCGATCATCGAGTTCACCGGCCTCATCAGCACGATGTTACGTACATTGCGGGCATCCACTCCGGTGGAGAGTTTCTGCGAGGTGGTCAGTATGGTGGGAATAGTTTTCTCGTTGTCCTGAAACTGCTTCAGGAAACGCTCGCCCTCGGCACCGTCGTTGGCAGTCACGCGCTCGCAGTAGTGCGGATCAGTGCTGGTCTTCATCTGATTGATAAGATCACGCACCGCCAACGCGTGCTCCTGGGTGGCGCAGAACACCAGCGTTTTCTCCCGCTGGTCGATCTGTTCCATGAACACCCTGACCCGATATTGCTCCCGTTCACGGATCTCGATAACGCGGTTAAAGTCGTCCTCGGTGTATCGCTTACCTTCCTCAATCTCGCCCTCAATGATCTGGTCATCGGCGGTATACACATAATCATCCAGGGTGGTGGCGATCTGGCGCACCCGAAACGGCGTCAGGAAGCCATCGTTGATGCCGTCCTTAAGCGAATACACATATACCGGCTCACCGAAGTAAGCGTAGGTATCGGCGTTGTGCCGACGCTTGGGCGTGGCAGTCAGGCCCAGTTGCACGGCGGGCGAAAAATACTCAAGAATACCGCGCCAGTTGCTTTCATCATTGGCACCACCGCGATGGCACTCGTCGATAACGATAAAATCAAAGAAGTCCGGCGGGTAGTCGCCGAAGTTCGGCGCGGGGTTGCCGGTAGCATCGCGCCCCGTCATAAAGGTCTGGAAGATGGTAAAAAACACATTACCGTTCTTCGGTACCCGGCCCTTCTTGCGGATGGTTTCCGGGTCGATGCGCACCAGCGCATCCTCGGGAAAGGCAGAGAAATCATTGAAGGCCTGATTGGCGAGGATATTGCGATCGGCCAGAAACAGAATGCGAGGCTGGCGCGCCGGCTTGCCGGTTGCCCGTGCCGCCAGGCTCCAGCGGGCGTGAAACAGCTTCCAGGAGATCTGAAAAGCAATGGCGGTTTTGCCGGTGCCGGTAGCCAGCGTCAGCAGGATCCGCTCGCGCCCGGCAGCAATCGCCTCCAGCGCCTGATTGATGGCGTTGTGCTGGTAATAGCGCGGTTGCCAGAAGCCGCCCTTGTCTTCGAAGGGCACCGCGCCGAAGCGTTCGCGCCAGCTGTTGATGGCCTCGTTCGCGCCGCCAAAGGTCTCGGCCCAGAGTTCGTCGGGCGTGGGATAGCCCGCCACCTCCCCTTCGGCACCGGTTTTCATGTCGATGCGGTAAAGGCCATCACCGTTGGTCGAGTAGGCAAAACGGGCTTGCAGGCGCTCGGCGTAGCGCTTGGCCTAGGCCAGCCCTTCGGTGACCGGCAGGCTGCGTTTCTTAGCCTCAATCACCGCCAGCTTCTGGCCGCGGTAGATCAGCACATAATCGGCGATGTCCTGCTTTGCCCGCTTGCCCGCGCCCTGCAATCGGCCCAGAGTAATCATCTCGCGCCGCACCCGGCTGGCGTCCACCACCCCCCAACCCGCCGCTTTCAGGGCCGGATCGATCAGCTCGGCGCGAGTCTCGGCTTCGTTGAGTCCGGATTGCCTCACAGTCCTTTCTCCTTTTTTCGCCAGGATCCACCGGGCGGCCAGTGCATTGCCGGCAAGCCGGCTTTGTCGGCCTTTAGTGCGTATCCGACAAAGTTTTCGATTACCTCCAGCACCGCAGCAAACGCCAACTCGGCGGGAACGTCTTGCCCCAGACGGCGCAAAAAAGCGCGCCACTGGGGCTGCTTGTCGGTGGCGAAACCGGGGGCAAAGAGAGGCGGTTCCGGCATAGGTGTATGCCGTCTTGCAAAGGTTGCGGAGATGGCCTGCACCAGAACATGCCTGTCGAAGCTGAACTGGCGGGAAAGCAACCAGATATCGTAGAAATCCTTCATCCGGCTGTTGATCGGCCCCAATGCCACCATAGCCTGCAGTTTCTCCGCAATGGCCGATTCACGGCTGTAGCACAGCAGTTCCGGTGCTGGCAGATCCAGCAGCACAGGATAGCGAATCAACTGCGGTTCGGGCACCACGGTATCGCCGAAACCGATATCCAGTTGCAGCCTTACCCGGGCCCCGTTCAGTTCGGCCCGTCCGCGGATGCGCAAGCCTTCGTAGTCGGCATCCTCGGTAATCGTTTCGGCCTCAAGCGAGTCGCCGTCAAAGATCAGGCCATCCTCGGCGCTGAGATCGGTGTTGACCACCTCGCGAAGCTGCGCCAACAACGCGTCCGGATTATTGTCGGTTCGCCCCAGCATGTCGATATCCATGGTCGGCCGCGCCTGTGGCGATTCCCACACCTGCAGCATCAACGCGCCCTTGAGCACAAAGCGGTCGGCATGTTCCGATCGGCTCAGACGATAGAGAAACCGTTCCATCAGGTAAAACTGGAGCACTTCCTGGAACGGTCGCTGCTGTTCACGCGACAGGTTGAGCAAGCGCTGGCGGATAGAGGCGGCGATATTACCCATCAACGGCCGGCCTCGAGATAGGGGCGCATCAGCTTCTCAACCCGACAGATGCGCGCATATTCCAGGATCTTCGTGTAGTCAGGCCGCCGACGCTTGCGGTAGAGCTCGAGCGTTTCCAGCACCACGTCCATGCCCAGGCTGTTGCGAAAGGCAAAGCAGTCGGCCAGGGTCTTTTCGGGCGAGTAGACCCGCAGCTCGATGCCATCAAGATCATGCCGCTCGATGCCGCTGTTGAATCGCTTGCCGGAAAAGCGGTAGCCCTGCACCGGCGGGTAATCCTGCACCGGCAGGCGCGCGTTGCGCGCCACGGCCAGATCGATACGCCGGGGGATCTGCGTCGTCAATTCGTGCCAGGCCAGCGCGGAGACCAGGCACAGCACAGCCCTGGGAAAGCGCGTGGCCACCGCCAGCAGATCCGGGTCGCTCACGGGGGGCAGTTCGGCGAGACGGTACAGGCCGCGGCTGACCGGCTCGATCACGCCCTGATCGCGCAGCTTGTAGAACTGGTAACGATTGAGCCCCAGCGCCAGCGCCTCGCTCAGACGCAGCTGGCCGCCGTGAGCGCGAAACAGCGCCACGGGGTCGCCGGAAGCAGGAGTGTGTGAGTGTTGGACGGCCATCATAAACCAGACAGAGTGTCACCATGTATATTTATCTGGTGACAGTTTGTCTGATATTGGCCAGACGGTCAAATCCTGCAGACGGCGGCCGATGCCGGTGACCAGACGTACCTCGACGGCCTTGTCGGCATCCTCAAAAATAACAATGGGGTTCCGGGCATCGGCTGTCACGCGACCTCCTTATCAGCCATATCCTGCTTCGCACGTTTGCCCGCCCCCTTGGGGATTCATAGCGCGAAACTCTCCTGCCCGGTTACCCGCTTGCCGGTACCGGTAGGCACCATGGAGTGGCTGCGAAGCTGCTCGATGGCCTCGCGAAATTGCTGCTGTGTGTATTGCTGCTTGTCCGGATGCCAGTTGTCCCGCGCCTCGCAGACAATCTCTGCCTCAGTGGGCTTGTGACCATCCAGCAGCAGGTTATTCCAGGCCGCATAGACGGTGGCAACCAGTTCCGCTTTTTGGGTATCCAGCGGCATCAGCAGGTTCACCACCCGGTCCAGGGCGCTCTTGTACGGCTCAACCGCATCCAGCGCTCGGGCCAACCATTCGCTGTAGCGCTTGCCTTTGACAAAGTCATAGCCCCGCTGGCCCGCTGGACGCTGCACAAAATCGTAAAAATCATGCTCTCTGGCCCATTGCTCGGCCGAGCGCATATGGGCGAAATCATTGGGGCCAGCGGCGTCCTTAACAGGCACCCGCCCCAGATCGATCCGGGCCAGTGCTTCCACCAGGTGCAGGGTTTTCTGTGCCTTTACATGGCCAAAGGTTTTATCTTTTCTCTCGGCTTCATGCCAGTGATAAGCCACCGCCATAATATGGGCAGCAAAAGCGGGCGAATCGGTACTTGGCGGTACACTCGATTTTTGCGCTGAGATGATGGGCACCACATTGCCCGCCGTCAGCTCGCCGGAGAAGGCTTTTTGCAACAGGGATTGTTTGAGTTCGGCCAGGGCGGTAAGTTTTTGTTGGTAGATGGACTCAAGCTGCCTTACGGCCGATCTAATCTCTTGAAGGCCCTCAATGATCTCTAACTGATTCTTTATCGGCGGAAAGGGGAATTTCTCGTTCTCAAAAGTAGCAAGGTTGATGTTATCTTGTGCGCTACCTTTTCCTTTTGCCTTGAGGATGCTCCTTACAGATTGCAAAAGAAACTCAACATACGTACTTGAAGCTATAGTCTCATCTATCACTAAGCCAATAATGCTATCCGGAAAACAGGCATCAAAATCAAGAATGCCAGTTTCAGCAATATTCGCAGCAATTGTTATGCAAATAGTTCCTTTCGGCCAAAGCTTGCTTTGCGCCAACCCCGACTCGTTATAGGTCGTGGTATACTCCATAATCAAATGGTCGCTGTTGCGCACGTCGCCAGTCTGGATAAATGGATACTTTCCGCCGAAGAGTTTCGGGTCATTTCTTGGGCGATGCTTTGATTTTCCGCGACCATAATCTTTACAAACCTCCCTCAGAGTCAAGTCAATCCACCTCTCACCCCGCTTGCTGAACACCGAATTCAGATAACTCTCAAATAACTCGCGGGCGTTGGCGAAGTTCTTTTGGGTGTTGGCGATAGCTGTGTCGATCCCGGCAAAGGCCTCATCGAGGATGGCGACAATGCGTTTTTGTTCGGAGAGGGGTGGGAGATCCACAGCGATTTCTTCAATTTGTTTTTTGTTGATAGACGCAAAAACCGCACCCTCACTTCCCTTGATTTCTTCCTGTTTAAAAAGAAGCCAGTAAAACAAGTACATCCTATCAATATTCTTGCCAGGTCGAATTGCAGCAAGACCACGACCAATACACGCTTTTTCAGTTGCAAAATTAATCGGCCCCACCGGTGCACGCACTGACATAAGAATATCGCCAGGTTCCGCCTCCTTCGTGACAATGCGAGTCCAGGTGGAAGGTTGGCGAATGTACATTCGCCCAAAATGTTTTTTACCTTGATAGAAAGGCAGTCCATCCCCCTCATTGTTATAAGCACTGCCTTTTGGGGACTGTCCGGCTATAACGGTACATATTTCTCCGATTACTTGGTGTTTCCATCTGTCAGTCATAACATCCCCCGAATCCCTTCCAGGATTTCCTCACTTTCCTTATCCAGCGTTTCAATCTCGTTAATAATCACTTCGGGGTCGCGCAGGGGTTCGGCCCCGGCCTTATTGGGGTTTTTTACCGAGAGATCGACGCTGTCGGGATCGATATCGGCCACGTCCACGGTCCAGCTGTTGTCCGAGTCCTCAAAACCAGCCTGGCGGGCGACAAAGTCGGCTAGGTCGTTGTCGTTCAACGGATTGGTCTTGCCCAGGCTACGGCCGGGGTCGAGCTGGTAATGCCAGATCTTGCGCGTGGGCGCGCCTTTTTCAAAGAACAGCACCACGGTCTTGACCCCGGCGCCGAGGAAGGTGCCGCCGGGGCAGTCGAGAATGGTGTGCAGGTTGCAGTTGTCCAGCAGTTCCTTGCGCAGGGTGCGGGAGGCGTTGTCAGAATTGGATAAAAAAGTGTTTTTGATAACGATGGCCGCCCGGCCACCGGCGCGCAGATACTTGATGAAGTGCTGCAGGAACAGAAAGGCCGTCTCGCCGGTCTTGATGGTGAAGTTCTGCTGTATCTCCTTGCGCTCCTTGCCGCCAAAGGGCGGGTTGGCGAGGATCACATCGAAACGGTCCTTTTCCTGAATATCGGCCAGATTCTCAGTCAGGCTGTTGGTATGGACGATATTGGGCGTCTCGATGCCGTGCAGGATCATATTCATAATGCCGATCACATAGGGCAGGCTTTTCTTCTCCTTGGCGTAGAAGGTGCGCTTTTGCAGGGTATCGAGGTCAGCGGTGGACAGATGGCTGCCGTCGCCATTTTTGCCAGAAGCGCCATCCGGCCCCTGTTCCTGAAAACCATAGCGCAGATAATCATGCGCTTCGCACAAAAAGCCCGCCGACCCGGCCGCAGCGTCATAAATGCGCTCGCCGATGGTCGGATTGACCACCCGGATCATGGCGCGGATCAGCGGGCGCGGGGTGTAATACTCGCCGCCATTGCGCCCGGCATTGCCCATGTTCTTGATCTTGGCTTCGTACAGGTGCGACAACTCGTGTTTTTCGGCCTGTGAGCGGAAGCTCAGCGTATCGATCAGCTCCAGCGCATCACGCAGGCTGTAGCCACTGGCAAACTTGTTGCGGATCTCGCTGAAGATCTCACCGATGCGGTATTCCAGCGTATCGGTATCGCTGGCCCGCTCCCTGAACCCCTGCAAGTAGGGGAACAGCTCGCCGTTGACGAAGGCAATCAGATCGGCGCCGGTCAGCGCCTTGTCATGGTCGAACTCGCCGCTGGCCGTTTTCGGCGCAGCCCAGGCCGACCAGCGGTAGGGCTCGTCAATCACATACTGATACGCCTTACCCACCAGCTCCGCCTCCTGGGCGCGCTCATACTCCAGGTCGTCCAGGTACTTAAGAAACAGCATCCACGAAGTCTGCTCGGTGTAGTCCAGCTCCGTAGCGCAACCGGCCTCTTTCCAGAGTACGTCATCGATATTGCGGAAAGTTTGTTCGAACATTCAGGATCCTGCGTTTAGTTTGTTGGATTATGCCAAAGTCTGGGCTTTATGGGTTAATGCCTTTAGCATGCGCGGCTTTGGAGTGAAAACAAGGCCGCTCCGGCAAAGCCTTCGCCGTGCCTGGCCTTGTTAACTGGCAACCTCAATAAGGCACCACTTCGTTCTGCTATTTATCTTTTTCCACTCTGCCTGATATGTGCCGGTAATTTCCACCTGAGAATCTCTGGCACCAGTGGGTTTGCTGATTATACCGTGGATCGGCGCTCCATTTCGAAACATGGAATAGATCCCCTCGTCTCTTCCCTGGTAAAAAAGAGGATCGTCTACAACTGCAACGAATGCTCCCGCCCTGAAGCCTGTTTGAACGAGCTGTTCAATAAACTGTATGTCTTTGCAGAAGCTGTATACCTGCTCCGGAATCTGGCCATTTCGGGGATACTTCAATTCAATGACTCCCATGGGTTTCGCTGTATCCCGCTCTATTATCGAGATGTCTATCTCCCTCTTTGCAAATCCCTGCTTCTGAACGCCGAAATGCCCAATGTTTCGTTCGAACTCAACCCTGTAAGCGGGGTGCTTCGAACGAAGGAAGATGCCAAGTTCGTGCTGCAAGCTGAACTCGTTGTAGATCTCCACCTCGCCGGATGCGACAAGGCCCATAAATTCTTGTATATCTTCAAACATCTTTATAACAGCTAGGGTTTTATACAGGAAGGGTTCCGTGTTTAAGTGCGGAGGTCTTCCTTGTTTTGGTTTTGTAGCATGTTCACCCCTCCAATTCCACTGTAGGAGCGAAGCTCCGTCTGGCTGAACGACAAAAATCTGTGATTTTTGGCTGGAATAGTCCGGCTGGCGATACCAGATGGCGCCTGTGCGTTTGTCAGAATTGCTAGGGTAAATAAATCAGATGTGGTGCCCGAGCCGGAAAATATTGCCGAGAGCAATATTTGACAGCTTTAGCTGGCCCGCGAAGCGGGTGAGCCACATGGATGTGGCGAGCACCTGAACCGCACGCGAAGCGTCGGTTTAAGGCCGGTCTTACTGAAAAGAAAACGGGTACGAATGAGGTAAATTAATAGGGAAGAAATACAGATAAATAATGGTGCCCGGGGCTGGGTGAAGCCAGTTTCTGTAGGAGCGAAGCTCCGCCTGGCTGAACGACAAAAATCTGTGATTTTTGGCTGGAATAGTCCGGCTGGCGATACAAGATGACGCCTGTGCGTTTGTATAAATGGTGAGGTAAATAAATCAGATGTGGTGCCCGAGCCGGAAAATATTGCCGGGAGCAATATTTGACAGCTTTAGCTGGCCCGCGAAGCGGGTGAGCCACATGGATGTGGCGAGCACCTGAACCGCACGCGAAGCGTCGGTTTAAGGCCGGTCTTACTGAAAAGAAAACGGGTACGAATGAGGTAAATTAATAGGGAAGAAATACAGATAAATAATGGTGCCCGGGGCTGGGTGAAGCCAGTTTCTGTAGGAGCGAAGCTCCGCCTGGCTGAACGACAAAAATCTGTGATTTTTGGCTGGAATAGTCCGGCTGGCGATACAAGATGACGCCTATGCGTTTGTGAGAGTTGCCAAAGTGAATAAATCAGATGTGGTGCCCGGGGCCGGACTTGAACCGGCACGACCTTGCGATCGAGGGATTTTAAATCCCTTGTGTCTACCAATTTCACCACCCGGGCATCGGGGGGATTTTTGCTTGTATAACGATGATATCAATATGGAGGCGGAACCCGGAGTCGAACCGAGATCCACGGATTTGCAATCCGCTGCATAGCCATTCTGCCATTCCGCCTGTGTAAGAATTGGAGCGGGAAACGAGATTCGAACTCGCGACCCCAACCTTGGCAAGGTTGTGCTCTACCAGCTGAGCTATTCCCGCATAATTCTGTTTTAACTTTTAAAAATCAGTCCATTGCACTACTGATACCCGTTACCGGGATTCAACTGCATAGCTTTGCTGAGCTATTACAAAATACGTCCTGTATTTTGCCATTGCCGATAAGTTACCACCGGCTAAACGTGACGCTGAATTCTACCTTCAACGCCTTGGCTGTCAACCACAAAAGTGGCTTTTTCATGCCGAGTGCTGGTTTTTTGACTCAAGTGTGCTGTTTTCACACAAGTCTTTGCGGTCAGCGGCTATTCTGCCACCAGATGTTTCCAGGCAGCTTTCAGATAGGCCAGCATCGACCACACCGACAGCACAGTAGCAATGGCCAGCAATATCTTGCCCAGCGTCACCCAATAAATGGGGATGCCCATAAACACTTCCAGCTCAGATAGCAGGCCAATCAGCGCCAGCATCTGCGCCATGGTCTTAGCCTTGCCGATAAAAGACACCCGTACCTCGGCGCTTTTGCCTGATTCGGCCATCCACTCTCTTAAGGCCGAGACAAAAATCTCCCGTGACATCAGCAAAATAGCAGAAACCGTGATCCATACGGTGTCGTAGTGATGGATAATCATCAGCAGCGCGGCGCACACAATCAGCTTGTCAGCCACCGGGTCGAAAAACGCACCAAAGGCAGTGGTTTGCCCCAGCCTCCTGGCCAGATAACCGTCAAACCAGTCGGTGATCGCTGCCAGCCAGAAAATAAAGGCCGCAGCCTGATGAGCCCATTTCCAGTCGAGGAAATATACGATCACAAATACCGGGATCAGAAAAACCCGCAAGGTGGTAAGAATGTTGGGAATGGTCCACATACTGAATATCTGTCTCTGACTCTTATTGCTCTTTTTCAACCGCCAATCTTAACCTAATCCGACCAGCTTGGCCTGACAAATTTAATGATGAAGGTATTGATAAATATCCTCTGCCAGCTCGGCACTGATGCCGGGCACTTTCGCCAGCTCCGAGGCGCTGGCTTTAAGCACTTCCTGCATACCACCTAAGTATTTCAGCATGCTCTGACGGCGCTTTGCCCCTACCCCCGGAATACTCTCAAGCCTGGACTGGGTTTTGGCCTTCTGGCGGCGATTGCGGTGGCCGGTAATGGCAAAACGGTGTGCCTCATCGCGAATATGCTGAATCAGATGCAGCGCCGATGAATCCGCGTTCAGTGGAATGGTGGCATGGCTGCCGGCCAGAATCAGCGTTTCCAGCCCGGGTTTGCGGCTGGTGCCTTTGGCGACCCCAATCAGCATCGGCATTTTCTCGTGAGGCCAGTCTTCAAAGCATTCTTCAGCCTGTGCCAGCTGGCCCTTACCGCCATCGATAAACAGGATATCCGGAATTTTAGCCGGATCCTTGATATTGCGATAGCGCCGTTTGAGCGCCTGCCCCATGGCCGCATAGTCATCGCCGGGGGTAACGCCTTCGATATTGTAGCGCCGGTAGTCGCTTTTAAACGGCCCTTCGCGGTTAAATACCACGCAGGAAGCCACGGTCTGCTGGCCTGAGGTATGGCTGATATCAAAACATTCCATGCGCTGAATCGGATTATCCAGCTCCAGCACCTGTTCCAGCTCCAGAAAACGGGCAAACACCGATTTCTGATTGCTCTGCTGGGTTTCCAGCGCATTCATGGCATTGGTATTGGCCAAATCCAGATAGCGGCGTTTTTCATCCCGGGCGCCCTGGAAAAACTTCACGTTGTGGCCGGCCTGCTTGCTCAGTACCTCGGCAATGGCGTCGGGCTCATTCAATGCCAAAGGCAACACAATCTGGCGGGGAATGGATTTATTCCCGGACAGATAAAACTGCAGGATAAATGACTGGAACACCTCCGCTGGCTCAGCCTCGCCCGGCACCCTGGGGAAAAAGCTCTTACTGCCTAAGAGCTTATTATCGCGGATAAAAAAGCCCTGCACGCTGGCAATACCGTTTTTATAGGCAAAACCAAATACATCCATCTCGGGCTGATCGCCGCTCACCCACTGTTGCTCCTGAACCTTGCGCAGGGCACTGATCTGATCCCGGTAACGGGCCGCCGCTTCAAAACGCAAGTCCAGGCTTGCCTGCTCCATCTTTTTGACCAGGGTGTCGATCACCTCAGCATTGCGACCTTTGAGGAACAACCTTGCCAGTTGTACCTGCTGAGCATATTCCTCTTCACTCACCAGGCCTTCAACGCAGGGCCCGGCACAGCGTTTAAGCTGGTATTGCAAACAGGGCCGGGTACGGGCTTTATAGTAACTGTCTTCGCACTGGCGAATGGGAAACAGCTTTTGCATGGTGCGCAGGCTTTCACGCACGGCAGAAGCGCTCGGATACGGGCCAAAATACTCGCCCTTTTTCTTACGCGGGCCGCGGTGTACCGTCAGGCGCGGATGCTCATGCTCACTCAGCAGAATAAAGGGGTAGGATTTGTCATCCCGCAGCAATACGTTATAGCGCGGCTTGTACTTCTTGATGTAGTTGTTTTCAAGAATAAAGGCTTCTGTTTCGGTATGGGTTACCGTCACATCCATGCTGGCAATCTGGCGCACCAGTGACTGGGTTTTTACGCTGTCGAGGTTGGCCCGAAAGTAGCTGGCCACACGCTTTTTCAGATTGCGCGCCTTGCCCACATAGATCACCTCGCCTTTAAGGTTATACATGCGGTAGACCCCGGGTTGCGGGGTCAGATTTTTAATAAAGGCCTGATGATCGAAGCTGGCGCTGTCTGTCATAAATAATAGGGTCTGATTGTATGCCGCGAAGCAATAAAGTGCGGCTTAAGACTGTTCGTGACTGATCAGCTTATGGCGCAGCGCCAGATGGGTCAATTCAACATCTCCGGTAACACCGAGTTTTTCAAACATACGGTAGCGATAGGTATTCACGGTTTTCGGCGTAATACTCAGTTTGGTGGCGATATCCGGCACCTTAATGCCTTTGGTCAGCATGATCATGATCTGCAGCTCTCTGTCTGAAAGCTGTTTAAAGGGGTCTGATTCATTGGAATCCAGCCTGCCAAGGGCTATCTGCTGGGCGATCTCCGGGGCAATGTATTTCTGCCCGGCACACACCTGAAAGATGGCGCGGTTCATTTCCTCAGATTCGGCATCTTTGGTGATAAAGCCCCAGGCACCCGATTGCATCACCTTGGTTGGGATCGGATTTTCCTTGTACATGGAAAGCACAATCACTTTGATATCAGGGCTGTAACGCAGGATCTTCTTAGTGGCTTCCAGGCCTCCCATACCCGGCATATTCATGTCCATTAACACCACGTCGGGTTCCTGATTGCGGCAAAACTTCACGGCCTCTTCACCGCTGTTGGCTTCGCCTATCACTTTAAAGGAGGTTTCGGCTTTGAGGATCAATCTGATACCGGTTCGCACCAAATCATGATCATCCACCAGTAGTATTTTTATCAAGGGTTAGCTCCGGCTATTTTTCTTTTCGAGCTTTTTATAGTGTTCCCTGACCACAAATTCTCTCTAGATTTTGTATGTTGCAATAAAACAGACTCCGCTACTTGCAACAAAATGTAATCAACGGTAAAAGCTGCTGCTGAGTCGGTTCCAGCCTTTGATGACATCTTCTTTACCCTGCCCCGTATTCATGGCCTCGCAGAGCGCCACCGCGCAGGATATTCGCCATCTGTCATGACAACCAGGCACTGGCTCCGGCCCTTTGGGCTCGCCACCGCAACGACAGTCAAAAACGATCAGTTTGACTTTTTTTACCATCCGTTACCTTACCTCATTAAGTATAACCAAGTAACCTTAAACTAGCACTTGGGTTTACCACAAATACTCCGTGATATGCGGGGTGTACGGTGGTATTTGCTGATAATTTGTTCTTTATTCATTGTTGTTGGGTATGACTGAGCATAATTTATCGCAAACGAATGGGAAAAGCACATTATCAATAAGCCCGATCGCTGGCACTGGTTGATTAGGCTTTGAGACAGTAGAATAACGCCAAATCCCTGTATCTGGCATAAACCTTATGAAAAAACACATCTACGTAGCCTACACCGGTGGCACCATCGGCATGCGTCCCTCCAGCAAAGGTTATGTGTGTGTGCCGGGATTTCTGTCACAGACGCTGGCCAAAATGCCGGAGTTCCACCGCCAGGAAATGCCGCAGTTTACCATCCATGAATATGACGAGCTGATGGACTCCTCGGATATGTCGCCCACCGACTGGCAGCATATCGCCGATGATATCAAAGCCAACTATCAGGATTATGACGGTTTTATCATTCTGCACGGCACCGATACTATGGCTTATACCGCCTCGGCGCTGTCGTTTATGTTCGAAAATCTGAGCAAGCCGGTGATTGTAACCGGCTCACAGATTCCGCTGGCGGAGCTGCGCAGTGACGGCCAGGTAAACCTGCTTAATTCGCTGTTTCTGGCCGCGAATTACCCTGTTCATGAAGTCTGCCTGTTTTTTAACAACCAGCTTTTGCGGGGTAACCGCAGCCGCAAGATCCACGCTGACGGTTTTAATGCCTTTGGCTCACCTAACTTTGGGCCGTTACTGGAAGCCGGTATTAATATTGAGGTGGTTGAGGGCAAGGTTCAGCCTATCGAAGCGCGGGAGCTTCAGGTCAGCCCGGTCAAGGCTCAGCCTATCGGTGTGGTGACTCTATATCCCGGAATCAGCGCCGAAGTGATACGAAATACAATACAACAGCCGGTAAATGCGCTGATATTGCTGAGCTACGGCGTCGGCAATGCGCCCCAGAATCCGGCGTTACTGGAACAGCTTAAGGCCGCCCGCGAGCAGAATATTATTGTGCTCAACTGCACGCAGTGCCTGCGCGGCAAAGTGAACATGGCCGGTTATGCCACCGGTAATGCACTGGCCGAAGTGGGAGTGGTATCAGGTGGCGATATGACCCTCGAAGCGGCACTGGCAAAACTGCATTATCTGCTCAGCCAGAACCTGAGCACAGATGAAGTCCGGGAAAAACTGACGACTAATCTGCGCGGCGAACTCTCGGTATAGCCGCGCTGAACCACTAACCACAGGAAAATCACGAACATTTAATCAATTCTCGCAGAGGCGCTGAGACGCAAAGATGGCATTGCATTGACTTCGTATTCCTCTGCGACTCTGATATAGCAAGATAAGATTTCGTGCCTTTAGTGTTACCTTTCGGAGTAAAAGACAAGGCGCTGGATGCCCGACAACTACATTCGGGCACGACAGTCGGTCACTCCAGCATGTTGTTAGCGGGAATCCGGTGCCCTGACTCATCCCCAGCAGCCAAATCAGACTCCGTAGCGCAACACCAGACATTTGCTGACCACTGAGGACTGATAGCTGATAACTGCTTCACCACATTAAATCATCAGGGATTTCATACTCGGCGTACCAGTCATTACAAAAGCCTGAACCTTCTCTGCCAGGATTAAAAGATCCTGATTGTCATCAGGATGACAAGGTTTTTATGGCGTAGCGTTTGTGATGTTTGAGCCTGTTGGAGTAAAGAACAAGGCGCTGGATGCCCAGCAACCATTGAATTAGTGATGTGCCGATCAATAAAACCTTGCAATCAAAGGTGCTGGACATTCCCGATAACGGCATTCGGGCATGACAGACAGCACCCGTATTCCGCTTCGCTTTATACGGGCTACGACTGACAACTGCTTTACCACATTAAATCGTCGGGGATTTCATACTCGGCGTACCAGTCATCGGCCTGCTCATCGCTGCTCTGCTCTACTTTATCGGCACGGAACAGCACCAGCTCGGCGTCACGCTCGGCGATTTTATCCGCCACCGGCATGGGCACCACTTCATAGCTGTCGCTGAATTTCACGATCGCCAGTTTGCCCTGGCTGATATGTTTGTGCGTGCCCTTATCCACATAGATATGTTTTACCTTGGTACCATCGGTAAAATTGCAGGCGATATCACCGTTGCCCTTAGGCTGACGGTTAACTTCGATAAGCTGTTTTATCTGCGCGGCTATGGCTTTTTTCTCGGCGTCCAGCCTGGCCTGCTCATTGAGCTCACGATCTTTGGCTTTTTTTGCTTCAAGCGCTTGTTCTGCTGCCAGTCTGGCTTCGTCGGTTTGTTCCAGCTTATGTTTTTTCTGCTGTTTGGCTTTCTTGCGCTTTTCAGTTTTGATCTTCTGCGCTTTTTGCTTGTCTGCCAGTCCGGCCTTAAGCAATTGTTCCTGAAGAGAAAGTGCCATATGGGGACTTACCTGTATTAGAATCAGGCGGGTATACTACCCCAATTCGCCAAATCTGAAAAACCACTAAACAGGAAGTAATAATGGAAAAGATACGTCAGGAACAATGGCTGACGCTACATCGCCAGTACGAACACTATGAGAATATGGCGCTGGTGATCAAACTGATTGCTGTACTCACCACTCTGGGCGGTTTGATCAGCCATCTCAGTTACTGGCCTTTGTTGTTGCTGCTTTGCGTACTTTGGCTGCAGGAAGGCATCTGGAAAACCTTTCAGGCCAGACTCGAAGCCAGCTTGTTGTCACTGGAAACTACTTTGGCAGAGCAGCCCCTGTTGCCCCTGTATACTAACTGGCAACAAAACCGCCCGGGGCTGGTCTCCTTAATCGCACAGTATCTGCGCTCAGCCCTGCGCCCTACCGTTGCCTTTCCCTATATTGTGCTGATGTTTATTACCCTGCTGCCAGAACTTTGGTAGCTGAGGAGCTATCCCGCCTTCAACACAAGATACTTCGCTTAAGAGACTAAGGCGCAGAAAAAAACGGCCTCAGAATCAAAACTATTTGCGTCCTGGCACCTTAAAGGGAAATAACAATTGTTCCAGCCCTCCCCCACAGCACTAAAGTAGTAGGTTATTTTTTAACCTGCCGTCCTATTGTAATACTACCCATTCAATTCAGACCCGGCTCTTAACAGAGCAATGAGTCAGACAGATGGGCATTTGATGAAGTGCTCTCCCGTAATCAGGGAATTCTCAGTTTCAGGAGCTGCATTGGGGGTACTGGCTTCATCCAATAATAATTAAAGAAATGGAGCAAGTAATGATAAGAACACTCCGGCAATCTCTGGCATTGCCATTTTTCAGTCTTTTCTGCATGGCGATGGCGTCAGTCAGCCAGGCGGGTAGCTGGCAGAACAACGTCAGCATCGGCGGATTTAACAAGGTACATATCTATACGCCTGATACCATATCAGCTATTGGTGAGGGCAAAGGCCTGCTGATTGTGTTACATGGCTGTACTCAGAGTATTGACGCCTACCTGTCGGCCAATTTAGAAGATGCCGCCGAAGAATTTGGCCTGGTAATCGCTGTGCCCGATGCCATGAATAAAGCAGGTTTCAGCTGCTGGTCTTACTGGCAGGGAACCAAGTCACGCACTGCCGGGGATTATAAGAATCTGATCTCCCTGGCCAATGCCCTGTCTGGTGACAGTAATCGTGGGATCGACGCTAATCAGGTATACATTGCCGGGCTCTCTTCCGGTGCCAGCTTTGCCAATACCACCGCCTGCCTGGCGCCTGATGTATTTGCCGGTATGGGCATCAGCGCCGGGCCGAGTATAGGCACCAGTTCCAATGGTGCACTCGGACCCTGTGAAACAGCCGATGTGCAGACAAGATGCAGTCAGTACGGCGCAAGCTATGGCAGCTTTTTTAACTCCCAGGTTGCCTCAATGGCTTTTGGTCGCGACGATACCACGGTGAATCAGTGTTATAACGAGCAAAATGCCGAAGGCATGGCCGCACTTTATGGTGTCAGCCAGTTACCCGGTACCAATCAGATTAACGAGGGCAGCGGGCGCACTGCAGATGAGATTCTGTGGCAGGATGGCCGTGTTTCCATGCTCTGGTTTGACAATGTGGATCACGCCTGGTCAGGAGGTCAGGGAGCCAGTGGCAGTTATATCAACGGTGCCGGCATAAACTATGCCCGCTATCTCGGCCAATACTTCCTCGACAATAATCAGAGAGTGAACCGCAACACCGGCCCTGCCCTGTCAGATATCAATGTCAGTGTCAGCGCCGATGTCATCAGCATCAGCGGTAAAGCCATCGATACCGAAACCTCGGTACAAAGCATCGATGCGATATTTACCAACACCTCTGGTATTGAAGTCACAGCCAGCACCACTGTGGAAGCCAGTGATAATTTCCTGCTCAATAGCCCGCCCCTGGCCGATGATCTTTATCTAATCAGCACTACTGCCACTGACAGCGAAGGTCTGGCGGGTGAATCCTATCAAACCACAGCCAGAGTCGGTCCTGAGCCGCCCCCCCAGGCACCGGTATTAAGCGACCTCGAAGTCAATGTTGATGCTCAGTGCGCCACGGTGAGCGGTAAGGTAGTGGATGTAAATCAGGATCTGGCCAGTGTCGTTGTCAGTTTTGATAATGGTGATATTACTGCCTCTGTCATTGGCAATGATTTTAGCGCCAGCACCTGTGATTTACCTGGTGGCAACAACACCGCTATCGTCACAGCAACAGACAACAGGGGTCTGTTAATTTCCGATAGTCTGAGCTTCGATATTGATGCCGGCCAGATGGCAACGCTGGACCAGCATATCAGTGCCGGACGACTGGATTACACTAATTATGCCAACTGCTATCTTGAATACGGTACTGACAGCTTCAAGCTCAATGAAATACTTGTTGCCAGCAATCAGTGCCAGTGGCAGGACGATGACAACTCCTGTTCCGGACCGGCACAAAGTTGCAGCAGTGCCCCCGGAAATGGGGATGATGGGGGCGATAATGATCCACCACCGGCTGACTGCGAAGAAGTCAGCACCAGTAATTACTACCACAAAGTAGCGGGGCGGGCCTACAGCACAGGCAATTACTACAGCCCGGATTACTTTGCCAATGGCAGTGACGATGCCATGCCAGGCTCGACCTGGGGCACCAATACGCTCTCATCGGATGACGGGGTAAACTGGTATCTGAGTTCTTGTACAGAATAGAGTAATCAATATAAGACACTGAGTGGCAGCTGAGCAGGCCACCCGGTGTCTTTTTAAAGCATATTAATAGCGCGGGTTATTTTTTTATAAACAGATACAGGCCGACGACAAAACTTACCGCGCCGCCAATCAGCATCATCATAGTTTCATCCGCATAAGATCCGGTTACGGTTTCAGTTACCTCGCCCATTGGTGAATCCGCTTCTCTGAAACCCCATACCGCCAGACCAATACCGACGATCATTAACACCAGACTGATAACTTTAGTAGTTGCGTTTGTTGCCATTCTTATATTCCTTTTCGTAGCTTACATGCAATCTCAGCATAGACACTTCCGCCGGGGCTGTACAGTAATACCAATTGAACTAAATAATTGGTATTACTAATCAGGGCAGTTGTTGAGATTATTGCTGAGGTGTTTTGCTCAGCCAATGCATCCCCTGGGTAACTGTGGTGGGAAACGCGGTGCTGTTGTCGGCATCAGGTACCAACATCAGCTTCAGTTCCAGCCCCGGATAACGCCAGGCTGATATACGGGTCTGCATATCAATGGCATCACTGACTAAATCTTCTGTGCCTTGTTGATGTATGGGTGTTTCCAGTTGACCGACACCGACAAAGATCCGTGCATGTGTCACCTGTCTACTGTTTACTGCATCAATCAGTTTATTAAGACTATTGTGATTGTCATACCAGAAGGCCGGGCTGCCGAGCAGCATACTGGTAAACAGCCCTGGCTCATTGGCCATCAGATACAGCCCCAGTAATGCACCACCATTTTTACCAATAAAGGTGCGCTCTTTGTCTGTCGCCCGGTAGCGCCGTTCAACCAACGGGATCAACTGGCGGGTTAAAAAGCGCTGGTACTCAAATAGCTGTTCGCCATAATGAAGCCGCTGAATAGCCGTGCCCGGAGCGATGAGTTCCTGACGATTGTGTTCACGGGAGAGCGCCACGATGATGGCTGGTTTAATGCTGCCTTGCTGCATAGCATTGCGACTGGCACCAACCACCAGCGCAAAGTCACTGATATCACCATGCAGATAGACAACAGGATAGCGGATCTTAAACGCCTCTGGCTTGTAATAATCCGGTGGCAGCTGAACCGCAATCTGAAAACCCACGCCAGTACCGGCATCGGCAACGCTCAGTTGCTCCGTTCCGGGCAATCTGACAGAGGCCTGCAATAAAGCAGGCAACAGGGCCAGCATAATCAACCAGTTCACTTTTATCACTCTGTCACCTGTTAAGGCCGTTGCGGCGGATATTCCATCGCCACATCATGCTTCTCTTGAAAAAGCCGGGTCGGGCCCGGCAATAATCTCTAGGCCGTTTCTGCCTTGCGGGCATACAGGGCCTTTTTATCCTGCTCAGAGATAAAAGCAGCGGTCACACCATTGCGCTGAACCTGCTCAAGCTGAGCATCACTCAGACCGATAATTTCCTTAGCGACCCGATACTCATTTTCCAGATTGATATTGGACACCGCCGGATCGTCCGTATTCAGGGTCACGCACAAGCCACGCTCAAGAAACAGCGGCATGGGTGAATCAGCAATAGCCTTTAAGGTGGCGGTCTGATAATTGGAAGTGGGACAAGACTCCACCGCAATCAGATTTTTGGCCATGTACTCCATCAGTTTGTCATCCTGAGTCGCGGCCACACCATGACCGATACGGCTGGCACCGAGTTTTTCTATGGCATTCCAGATACTTTTCGGGCCGTCTGCCTCGCCGGCATGCACGGTAATTTGCCAGCCGGCATCCCGGGCCAGCTTAAAGTGATCCAGAAACAGCTCCGCCGGATAGCCCAGTTCATCACCGGCTAAATCCAGCGCCGTGATCCTGTCTTTACAGGCCAATAAAGAATCCAGTTCCTTACAGCAGATTTCGGCACCAAAGGTACGGCTGAGAATACCGATAAGGTTAGCCTGAATACCGAACTTCTCACTACCGGCTCTGACTCCGTCGATAACCGCTTCAACCACCTGCACCATATCCAGCTCAAAGGTGCGGGCCATATAGTAAGGCGAAAAACGCAGCTCTACATAATCCAGCCCGGATTCGTGAGCGTCTTCCATATTTTCCATCGCCACCCGGTAGCAGGCATCGATATCGGCCAGCACTGAAACCCCGTAATCCAGCTTTTGCAGAAAATCCAGCAGATCACTGGTCTGGCCCTGTACCTGTGTCAGTGGCAGTAAGGCTTCGTAACTGTCTGCTGGCAACTTAATACCGTGTTGTTGGGCCAGTTCCCAGATAGTGCGGGGGCGAATATTGCCGTCCAGATGACGATGCAAATCTGTCAGTGGCAGATTGGGGTTGATCATAATTACTTCCCTTTGATGAGCCATAAAAGGTCAGTATATCAATCCCTTCAGGCATTAACAGCGACAGTGTTCAGTCCTGGGAAACAGGACTCTGCGGAGGTTCGAGTTGCAGCTTTTCTGCCAGCAGTACCGCCTGAGTGCGGCTGTAAACATCAAGCTTGCGGAATATGGCAGTCACATGGGCTTTTACTGTCGCTTCGGTAATGCCCAGTTCATAGCCGATCTGTTTGTTCAGAAGGCCGTTGTGAATAAAACACAACACCTTGTATTGCTGCGGGGTCAGTTCGGCGACTTTGGCTGCCAGTTCGCGGTTTTGATCATCAATGTACTGAATTTCGCCCTGTAGCGCTTCGGGTACCCAGTTATCGCCTTCTAAAATGGCATTGATAGCACCGGCGATTTGCTCTGAGGAGGAAGACTTGGGAATAAAGCCCAGCGCGCCAAAGCTCATGACCTTCGCCACCACCTGTGGGTTTTCACTGCCGGAAATCACAGCCACCGGCACCATAGGAAAGTCCTGGCGTACCCGGATCAAACCATACAAATCACCAGAACCGGGCATATGCAAATCCAGCAACACCAGATCAAGATCATCATGTTGCTGCATGCATGCCAGAGTGCTGTCAAGCGAGTCGGACTGCACCAGTTCCAGCGGTGAAAAGCGCTGCTGTAAGGCGCCAGCCAAAGCTTCTCTGAATAAAGGGTGATCATCAGCGATCAGAAACTTAGCCATGCTATGTGCCACTCGGTTAAATCTGAGTGCTAGTGTCCGACATTTTCATGCCGGACACCAGTGGCAGATGATATTCACAGACTTACTTATTCAGCCGGTTTTGAATCAGCTCATCCACTACCGCAGGATCGGCCAGGGTTGAGGTATCGCCCAGACTGTCAAACTCATTGGCGGCGATCTTGCGCAGAATGCGACGCATGATTTTACCGGAGCGGGTTTTCGGCAGGCCCGGTGTCCACTGAATAAAATCAGGGCTGGCGATAGGACTCAGATCATCCCTGACAAACTGGCGCACCTCTTTGGTCAGCTCCTCGGTGATCTCAACGCCGTCAGTGGGCAACACATACACATAAATGCCCTGCCCTTTAATATCATGGGGGTAACCGACCACAGCGGCTTCGGCAACAGCCGGATGCTCAACCAGCGAACTTTCTATCTCGGCGGTACCCAGACGGTGGCCTGATACATTGAGTACGTCATCGACCCGACCGGTGATCCAGAAGTAACCATCTTCATCCCGGCGGGCACCATCGCCGGTAAAATATAAATTGGCGTAAGTGCTGAAATAGGTTTGCTCAAACCTGTCATGATCGCCCCATACAGTGCGGGCCTGCCCTGGCCAGGAATCGGTGATCACCAGATTACCGGATACCGCACCTTCGAGGAAGTTACCTTCGCTGTCCACCAGCGCCGGCTTGACACCGAAAAACGGCAGGGTAGCCGAACCAGGCTTGAGATCTGTGGCACCGGGTAGTGGCGAAATCATCACACCGCCGGTTTCAGTCTGCCACCAGGTATCCACAATGGGACATTGCTTATTACCGATTTTGTCGTGATACCAGTCCCAGGCTTCCGGATTGATCGGTTCGCCCACACTGCCTAATAAGCGCAATGAATCTCTGTTCGTGCCCTGGGCCGGTAAATCACCTTTTGCCATCAGCGCACGAATAGCGGTAGGCGCGGTATACAGGATATTGACTTTATGTTTATCCACCACCTGCGCCATACGACGCACATCCGGGTAGGTGGGTACTCCTTCAAACATCAGCGAAACTGCGCCGTTAGCAAAAGGACCATAGACAATATAAGTGTGACCGGTGATCCAGCCCACATCTGCCGCACACCAGTAAACATCACCGGGCTGATAGTCAAACACATACTCATGAGTGATAGATGCATAAGCCAGATAACCACCAGTGGTATGCACCACCCCTTTGGGCTTGCCGGTGGAGCCGGACGTATACAGTACAAACAACGGATCTTCGGCGTTCATTGGCTCAGGCTCACACACTGGCTCACAGGCGCCGGCTGCGTCGTGCCACCAGTGATCGCGATCCGCAACCATACTGGTCTCTTCTTCGAGCAGCTTAAATACGATAACCGATTCAATGCAGGCTGTATTTTCCCGCTCAAGCGCTTTATCAACATTGGCCTTAAGGGCCACTTTGTTTCCACCGCGGCGACCAAAATTAGCCGTGATAACCATTTTCGCCTGACAATCTTCTACCCGATCGGCAATAGCATTGGGAGAAAAGCCACCAAAAATCACCGAATGAACGGCACCAATGCGGGCACAGGCGAGCATGGCAAAAGCCGCTTCCGGGATCATCGGCATATAAATAATGACCCTGTCACCTTTACCCACCCCTTTGGCTTTCATGGCGTTGGCAAGCCGGCAGACTTCATCGTGCATCTGCTGATAGCTGATGGTCTTGTCCATTGCCGGATCATCACCTTCCCAGATAATGGCAGTGGCATCAGGGTTTTTCTTCAGATGGCGATCGATACAGTTGTAGCTGGCATTAAGCTGACCATCGGCGAACCACTGTATATCCACCTTACCCTTTGCAAAACTGGTTTGCTTAACCCGGCTAAAAGGTTTGATCCAGTCCAGTCGCTTGCCCTGCTGCGCCCAGAAACCTTCCGGGTCTTCTACGGACCACTTATACAAACGCTGATACTCTGCTTTATCAGCATGAGTCTTGCGGGCCGGATAAGAAGAAACGGGGTGTACTTTATGCAACATAGTCTGATCTCCAATTTGTTAAAACCGCGAAGACTGCGTCCGGGTTTTGCGCTCTGTTGGGCATGCCTCAATGGTAAGGGGCAGGTGAAGTTAACATATTAGACCTTAGTCTTAACGGCACCATTAACAATAAATTAAAACACCCTTAACTACAGCACAACAGCTCTGATTATAACTAAAGTAAAACTGAGCCGACCTTAGTCGAATAGACTAAGGTCGGATTGAGCAAATTGCTTCCGTGCAGGATTGTTAATGGAAAGTAAAAACGAGGATAAAAAATGAAACCCTGCACAATACTCAGATCTACCCTGTTACTGAGCGCACTGAGCGCTGCATCAGCCAGCGCGGCCAGTCTGAATAATACCGAGTTTAATTTCGGCGGCTATATCAAATTAGACGCCATTGCCAGCCAATACTCCGATGGTACCTTACCCTCAGGTAATATTGGCCGTGACTTTTATATCCCCGGACTGACCCCTGTTGGTGGCGAAGATGAAGGTACCGCCTTCGATATGCACGCCAGACAGACCCGGTTTAACTTTTCCAGTAATACCACCCTGTCCAATGGCAAAGCACTGAAAGCCACTATTGAGCTGGATTTTATGGCCACCCCAAATGGTGATGAACGGGTATCTAATTCTTACAGCCCACGAATGCGGATTGCCACAATTGAGTACGATGGCTGGTTATTTGGTCAGACCTGGAGCACCTTTCAGGATGTTTCCGTATTACCGGAAACCCTGGATTTTATAGGTGCAACGGACGGTACCATCTTTGTTCGCCAGGCGATGGTTCGTTACTCCGCAGGTGGCTTGTCTGTCGCCCTGGAAAATCCGGAAACCACAGTCACGCCCTTTGGCGGCGGTGGCCGCATTGTGGCCGATGACAACGGCGTACCGGATCTGGTGTTACGTTATACCCTCAAACAGGATTGGGGACATATCAGTGCAGCGACCTTGATTCGCCAGCTTGCCTATGATGACGGTAATGCTATCGATAGCACCGAAACAGCCGCAGCGCTGAGCGTATCAGCCAAGGTAAACCTGGGTCGTAACGATGTCAGAATGATGTTTAACACCGGTGCCGGTATGGGCCGCTACCTTGGTATTAATGCCGCCAACGGCGCGGTGCTGAATGCCAGCGGCGAACTGGAGAGTATCGACTCCAGCGGCGGATTGATTGCGTACCGCCATTTATGGAGCGAACAGTGGCGTTCAACCCTGAGTTATTCCTGGTTTAGCGCAGACAATGACACGGCGCTGACCGGAATGGGAGTCACAGAGAGCACCCGCAGTGTCAGGGTCAATGCCATCTACTCACCAAGTAAAGAGCTGAGTTTTGGTGTTGAATATGCACACGCACAGCGGGATGTCGAAAATGGCCTGGAAGGCGACATGGACAGGCTGCAGTTTTCTGCCAAGTACGCTTTCTGAAATCATTTAAACATTTCCAGCCAGAAGTGCCGACAAACCCCGGGGTTGTCGGCACTTTGTATTCCAACTAAAATGGCCGCCCCTTAAGCCCACAAACACTGGTCATGATTTCATCCCCCAAAGACGCCATCTATTCCAAACCTGCTGAGCAGGTATCTGATTTTCGCTTCGATGAAAATGTGGCTGAAGTCTTTCCTGATATGATCCAGCGTTCCGTGCCAGGTTACAGCACCATTGTCGATGCGATTGGTCAGATGGCGGGGCGCTACGCCGAAGCAGACTCTCACTTATATGATTTAGGCTGCTCTTTAGGTGCCGTCAGTCTGGCCATCAGCCGTTATGTGCAGACGCCGGGCTGTAAAATAATTGCAGTGGATAACTCCCCGGCGATGATCGAGCGCTGTGAACGTCATCTGCAGGCATTTAAATCCCCGGTACCCATTCAGGTGCTGTGTGAGGATTTACAACAGGTCCCCATCAGCAATGCCTCAATGGTCGTGATGAACTTTACCCTGCAATTTATACAGCCTGAACAACGCGGGGCGATTCTTAAAAAGATCTATCAGGGCCTGAAACCCGGCGGTGTGCTGATATTATCGGAAAAAATCCGTCATCCCAGTGAACAGGGCAATACCCTGCTGGTCGATCTGCATCATGAATTTAAACGGCGCAACGGCTATTCTGAGCTGGAGATCAGTCAGAAACGTTCTGCACTGGAAAACGTTATGCTCACTGACAGTTTCGCCGAACATGAACAACGTCTGCATCAGGCCGGTTTCAGTGACATAGTGCTGTGGTTCAAATGTTTTAATTTCGCCTCCATGGTGGCAATCAAGTAAAGGATGATGATGCAGATTTTTCAGCAGTTCTACCGCCAGCTCGCCGGTTCTGATCTCAGTCACTGGCTGGAAGACTTGCCGGCACAGCTGGGTGACTGGCAACGCCAGCATAAAAAAGATCTGCAGAAATGGCAGAAATTACTCGATAAGTTACCGGCGATTACGGCTGATAAGACGGATCTGAAAAACAGTGTCACCATAGGTGATGGTGAAGGCGTGGATGAGTACACCACCAGGCAGATCACCGGACTGTTAATGCAGTTTAAACCCTGGCGCAAAGGCCCCTTCTGTTTGCACGGCATCGATCTGGATACGGAATGGCGCTCCGACTGGAAATGGGACAGAGTACGCCCCCATCTGAGTACGCTGAAAGGCAAAAAGGTATTGGATGTGGGCTGCGGCAGCGGCTACCACCTGTGGCGTATGCTCGGTGAGGAGGCTGAACTGGTGGTGGGCATCGATCCCTTCCCGCTATTTTTGATGCAGTTTCTGGCCATACGCCACTTTTATCCGGCTCCGAATATCCATATGCTGCCGCTGGGCGTTGAGCAACTACCAGAGCTGAAAGCTTTTGATACGGTGTTTTCGATGGGGGTGTTGTATCATCGTAAAAGCCCCATCGATTTTCTCTATGAGCTCAAAGCACAACTTAAACCCGGTGGCGAACTGGTGCTGGAAACCCTGGTGGTTGAAGGGGATGAACATACTGTTTTGGTGCCCGGCGAACGCTATGCACAAATGCGAAATGTCTGGTTTATTCCCAGCACTGCAGCACTGACAGCCTGGATGGCCAGGGTAGGTTTTAAGCAGATCCGCACAGTGGATATCAGTACCACCTCAACCGACGAGCAACGCAGCACAGAATGGATGACCAATCATTCTCTGGCGGACTTTCTTGATCCACAGGATCCAACGAAAACCGTTGAAGGCTACCCTGCTCCTGTACGTGCAGTGCTCATCGCCTCCATCTGAAGTCACAGCTATAATTGCTAATCAGCGATCATTACTCACTGTCAGTCAGACCCCACTTACTAAGAATACTCTGATAAATTCCCTGTTCCTTGAGCTGCTGCAAACTGCCGCGCAGCCTCTCAACTACCGCCTCGGATGTGTCCAGGCCGGTAGCCAGATGTAGCTCATTCGGAAAATCCAACACTGCATAAGCTTTTTCAACCTGCCCGGGGTCAAAACCCGCTTTTGGCACTTCCACCATCAGGCCCAGAGTATTGGTAAACAGCAGATCCACACGGCCCTTAAACAGCATACCCCAAAGCTGATGATACTCGACACTCAGGGCGAGATTCTCGCGCACCTCACTGAAACCATTTCTGCGTAAGTATTGCTCCGCACCGTAGCCTCTGATGGTGCCCACCACATGATTACGCGCCTGTTCCAGCGAGCCAATGCGCAAATCCCGGCGACTTTTCAGCTTTACAAAAAAGGCTTCGGCGCGATAAATCTCACCAATCCATTGAAAATGCTTTTGCCGGACGGGCGTTTTAAGCACTGAAATCATAATCACATTGGGCTGATTCAGGCTCATATCATAGGCGCGGGCCCAGGGGGTAAAGTGAATGTCGGCTTCTGTGCCGGATTGTTCAATCAGTGCCAGAACAATCTCATACAGGGCGCCATCTTTCTCGCCTTGCTGATTAATAAAATGATAGGGGGGCAGATCCTCTGCCACAAACAACAGCTTTTCAGCACTTAAGACACTACTGAACAGGCCAAAAGAGAGCAACACCAATAGTCTGAATAACTTCATACCAATGACTCTAAAGCATCGCTGCAACAAGTCCTGTATTTTCCATTGCAGGCAACAATGCGTAATCTTCGAGCAAACAACCGCGCCAATCTGGGTTATATATCCCTATTCGCTGTTGGTAACAGGTCCGGAGTTGATCCTCTGTGTCATTTGTCACATAAAATCAGACTGTACTGTCAGTGTATCCCTCATCGGCCCCGCTTGCACCTGTTAGAGATGATTGCCTCACTTCCTGCGTCGAGCGGCTAAAGATCTTCTGCCTTAAACCGGGCTATATCGCTGTTAAAAGATTGCCGTAAGTCTTGTTTGGATTTGTGCACTATCTCACCACTCTCACCTACAGTCATATGTTCATCAGACTTAAGCACAGTGGCCTGATAAAGCATCACTGCCTGCATGCTGGTCTCCCGCTGAGACTCAGACAAAGGCTGGCCATCGGGCCATTTTCCGGTCTCTACCGCCTGAGATAAACGCTCGTATACTTCTGGGGTCATAACACTGACCATCTGTTGAATGTTCATCTGCCGGACTTCTTAATAAAAATCATGCGAACACGATTGACGATATACCAGATAAAGCCTATTACAGAGCAGCCTATTGCCAGATTATACTGAGTCTGGCCGTGCCAGAGACACAATGCACCGCCGTCTTTAATCAGATTCAGGGAGAACTCACAGCCAAGTTCCCGCGAGGGCCCATCTCCCCAGTAAAGAATGGCAAAACCCGCCACAAACATCAGCATCGCCAGTATAGATTGGGTCTGGATCGACTGCATACGTTTGAAACGGTGAAACTGCTGTTTACGCAAAATATCATCACGACTGGCCTCGCCAATGGCAAAACCGCAGTGCTGGCAGCTGTCTGCCTTATCAGAAATCTTCTTCTTACAGGATGGGCAATCAATCAGCGCCATACTCGCTCCTGTTGTTGATCGTTAATTGAATAATGTTACCAAAAGCTACCAGCTTATCGAAGCGGCAACGAGAAAAGACTGGCTTAACGCTGGTGGCAAAACGTATATCGCGCAGCAAGGGCTGCGCGATATACGAGTATGTTAAGACAGATCAGCCTGGTTCAGGACTTCTCGGTGGTCTTTTTCTCATAGTCATCCCAGTACTCCTTCACGGTTTGCTTCATCTCTTTACGCAGCAGCAAAATACCGAACAGGTTGGGTAAGGTCATCACGACTATGGCCACTGCCGCCAGGTTCCAGACCAGGGTCGTATCTGAGAAAGAGGCCCAGAAAAACCCGGCTACGTAGAATACCCGGTAGGGCATAACAGAACGGGGGCCGAGCAAATAGGTCATCGCCCGGTCACCATAATAGGACCAGGCGATGGCCGTTGAAAACGCGAACAGCAGCAAACCGATAGAGACAATATACTGACCATAGTCGCCGAAATAGCCGCGGGTGAAGGCCTGTGTTGTCAGTTGCGCCGAGTGGATCAGGGATTTACCGGAAACGACAATATTGTCTTTCTCAAGGCGTCCGTCCTGAATATTCAGGGTGCCCGTAAACAAATCTTCCCTTGAGCCGACACTGAAAACCACATCTTCGGCCACAGAGCGGGCATTGATCACCGTAAAATCACGGTTCAGCGGCTTACCGGACACCACTTCCACTTTACCGTTATAACGTTCAACACTGTGACCCGTGGCGTCGTTCAGATACAGATACAATTGCTGTTTGTCAGCCTCTTTCTGGTCAGAATAGGTGCCTGCCAGGATCTGCATATCTGCCCGTTCAAACACGTTATCAAACTTCTCTTTCCAGACACCGGAAGAGAGGATCACCAGCCCGGTCAGCGTACAGATAATAATAGTATCGATAAAAGGCTCCAGAATCGACACCATGCCCTCTGAAACCGGCTCATCGGCCTTGGCTGAGGCGTGGGCA
This sequence comes from Lacimicrobium alkaliphilum, assembly GCF_001466725.1. Taxonomy (NCBI): domain Bacteria; kingdom Pseudomonadati; phylum Pseudomonadota; class Gammaproteobacteria; order Alteromonadales; family Alteromonadaceae; genus Lacimicrobium; species Lacimicrobium alkaliphilum. The sequence continues at coordinate 1,769,006 of NZ_CP013650.1, read as the reverse complement.
ATTGGTGCAGACCCCTGCCCCGCTTCGTTAGAAAACAGGCCTCGGTTTACCCCGCGGTTAAAAGCATAGGCAATAGTCGCACCCAAAAAGCCGCCAGCAGCAGCAGAGCCCGTAAAGGCATCAGAAATCACTGAGGCAAAGGCCGGGCCGATATTCTCAAGATTATAGAAGATCACCGCCAGCGCCCCGACCACATAGAGCACAGACATCAAAGGCACTATTTTTGAGGTGACTTTAGCAATTCGACGGATACCACCGAGGATCACCAGCGCCAGCAATACCGCCAGCACTGCACCGGTAAGCATAGGGTCAAGACCAAAAGTGGCCTGCATGCCCTGGGCAATGTTGTTAATCTGTGGCAGGTTACCTGTGCCGAATGAACTGATGACCGTGGCAATTGCAAAGGCAATGGCCAGCCATTTCATATTCAGCCGTCTGTCCATGTAATACATGGGCCCACCGGCCATGGTGCCGTCTTCGGTCTGTACGCGGTATTTATGGGACAGGGTCACTTCCACAAACTTGGTTGTCATCCCCAAAAATGCCGTAGCCCACATCCAGAACAAGGCTGCAGGGCCACCAAGGAAGATAGCGAAGGCCACACCACCGATGTTTCCTGTACCCACCGTACCCGACAATGCGGTGGTCAGCGCCTGAAAGTGCGTAGTATCACCGGGCATGCCTTTTCGATCCAACTTGCCAGTGACCACCAGCCAGGCATGTTTGAAATAACGTACCTGTGGAAAGCCAAGATAAAGGGTAAAAAACAGACCCACACCAAGCAGTACATAGGGAAACCACACGGCTCCACCGAGCATGCCATCCAGAGAGAGCAATATCTGATTAAAGAATTCCAACACTAACCCCTTGTTATGATTATAATTTCAGTGATTATGAACCTGTCACCAGATGGCAGCCAGGCCGAGTCTTGATTATCTTAAAGTTGGTTCATGACGCCGTGAATGGCTACCAATACATCTTCGCCAAGTTTTTTACAACGCACAGGCGACCAGCCGTAGGCGGCATCAGGTAAATCGGCATTATCCTTAAACGGCATTTCCAGAGTATAAGCCAGGCACTTAAAGCTGTTGCCGATGGCATTGGAGGCGACGGTAAGGTTGGCCTCACCGGGTTTATCCTTGGGATAGCCATAGGTATCCTGAAACTCAGGTGTTACCGCCAGTAATGTCTGCTTGAAGGTAGCCTCCTGATGAGCAATTTTTTCACAATAATTGGGGATCCCTTCGCCACCGGCGAGAAAATTATACGGCAGAGCCTCATCACCGTGCACATCAAGAAACATATCCACGCCGGTCTGCTGCATTTTTTCGCGCACATAATAGACTTCAGGGCTGTTTTCCAGAGATGGGTGTGCCCATTCGCGATTCAGGTTAATGCCCTTGGCGTTGGTACGCAGATGACCTCTGACTGAACCGTCCGGATTCATATTCGGCACGATATAGAACACCGCCTGTTCCAGCAGTGAACGGGCCAGTCCGTCATCTTCATCCAGCAGGCGTTCCAGTAGCCCCTCGACCAGCCACTCGGCCATGGTTTCACCGGGATGCTGACGGGCCACAATCCAGATAACCTTTTTGCCTTCTTCATGCTGACCCACACTCAATAGCGACATATCACGACCATCAAGGGTCTCGCCAAGATGGCTTAATTCGCAGTCGAAGGACGTTTGCGCCCAGGCCAATAAATCAAGGTGGCGTTCGTAGCTATATGGAGCAAAGTAAGCGTAATAGGTAGTAGCATATTCGGGGGTGTGATCGATAGTCAGAGTATCACCGTCAAAACTGGCATCTACCCTGAACCACTCCTGACGATCATAAGAAGCAACCGCCTGATATCCCTGCCAGCCTTCTGGGTAAGCGGACTTGGCTAAATCACCGATGTGAATTTTATGATTAGTCATTGGCGTGGTTTCGAGGCGAAAATGGAACCACTGATAAAAATCCGACTGGTTGTCTTTTCTTATTTTAAGGCGGATATCATCGGGTGCATCGGCACTGATAACCTGGATGTTACCGCTATCAAAATTGCAGCTTATTCTCATTGATATATGACTTGTAGTGAGTGACGAGGCTAATCTACCACAATCCCTTTTGATTCTCATACTCTGTACATCCCCTCGCCTCACCGACGCTCAAAAAATATTCAACTGTCAGTGGCGAGCCATTGTCTGAGCTTCAGACCGAGCCCCGAACTGTAACCCATATCCCTTGCCAGCACCTTACCGTCTTTATCGAGAATATAGTAAGTGGGATAACCATAAACTCTGAATTGCTGCTTTAATCCTTCATGACCGAGCAGTATCTCACCCTGCACATCATGATCCTTAACAAACTGCCAGACGTTCTCCAGGCTGGCATAATCCATGGCGACCTTCTTAATATTGATTCGCTCTGCATCCAAATCATCCAGATTGCCAATACTGAGGCTGCAAATCTGGCACCAGGGCGCAAAAAAATAAACCAGTGTAGGCTTTCCCTGCCCCTCTACAATAGGCGCGCTGCCACCCGCCAATAAAGGCAGGGCCGTGGTATTCACCTGATTGCCGGTATCCAGCAAACCTCTGGTCTGCCAAAGATACACCCCAGCCAGGGCCACCAGTAATACGGGCCACTGCCACCAGGTGTTGCTTTTCTTGTTGTCAGAGTGCTCGCCCATATCTCCTCAGATGTGTCGTTGTTTGTCGTTACGCAGCAGACCCGATTATGCACACAGAACTTTCAGCGTTAGCTGATAAGAGCAGGCCTCGCCAGGAAATAAATGTGGTTAAATTTTGCACTAACCATTTCCTCGACTACATTAATGCTGTTACCAACGGCCCGGAGAAAGGACCATGGCCTCCCGCGATCTCAACGACCTTGTTCCGGCCGCAAAAGCCAAAGCCGAACAGGTTATCCGGGCCTGTGAACAGGCCACTGGCTTTGAACTGCTGATTTACTGCACCTTAAGAACACTGGAAGAACAGGCCAGACTCTACCGGCAATCCCGCTCAAGGGTCGAAATTGATCGCAAGATAGCAAAATTCAACCAGCGTGGCTTCGCCTTTCTCGCCAATATTCTTGAATCAGTGGGGCCTTGCTATGGGCCTCATGTTACCAATGCTGCGCCGGGAGAATCCTGGCATAACTATGGCGAAGCCTGGGACGCCGTTCCGCTTATCGGTGGCAAACCGGCCTGGAATTATCTGCAGGCACAAATGTACTGGGATGCATACGGTGAAGCCGTTCGTCAGGTGGGCATGTTCTGGGCCGGAGACTGGACGGGGTTTCGCGAATACCCCCACGCTCAGGTTCGAGCTGGCAGCAATCCCTTAAAGGTACTCACTCCAGATACCCTGCAGGCCACCCTGCTGGAAAATAAACTGCTCAAAAAAACGCAATTAACCTAGGAGAACCTTATGTTGCAACTTGTCGCTGCCATTCCCGGTATTCTGAATGCCGTAGGCAAGGTATCTGAGCTGTTCAGCAAAGGCAAAGAGGCGGTACAACAAATCAGCGGCCACCCCTCAGTGTCATCCACACCGGAAGAATTGCGCACTGAAATTCAACAGTTGCCCGTTGATCAGCAAAACCGCTGGGCTGAAATCATGGCCAGAGAAGTGGATAAATATGTGGCACAGAACGAAAGGCTGGCCATGGAAATCGGACTGATAGATCAGAGCCTGACCGAGAAACTCAGTCAGGACGCCGCCTCACAAATTGCCGTGATGCGCATGACCACCCGGCCCTGGGCTGTGCGCTGGATGGTCTACTACGTGTTATTCCCGTTTTTTCTGGTGATGGTGGATCTGATCCAACATTTAATTGTTACCTGGCTGCCCTTTCTCAAGCGCTGGATAGAACCCTTTAACGCTTTTGAATATGTATTTGGCGTCATGCGCTTTCCCCAAAATGCCGACCCCGGAGCCATGGATGCCATAGTGCGCCTGTTTGCCGAAGGTCATGGTCCCACAACCTTTGCCGGTAAACTCTACGTCGAGTCGATGCCCTGGGTCGTCGGCATTATCATCAGCTATATGGGTTTAAGAGAAATCGGTAAAATTCGTGGCGTGGCAGACAAAGCACCGGAAGGGCAGTTTGCCCCTCATTCTGTGGTCAAAGACAGCCTGACACAGGGCGTGAGTCTGGTGGCAGATATTCGTAACTGGTTTAAAAAATAACCCTGCGGATTGATGAAAAAAGGGCTTCATATGAAGCCCTTTTTACTGATAACGGTGGCTGAAGGTATTCTCAGCCTAATTTTTCCGTTGATGCTGGCAAGGTCGGTACAGGCTGGCCGGCCATGTCCTGCACGACGCGCATCACCTGGCAGCTGTAGCCAAACTCATTGTCATACCAGACATACAGGGTAGCCCGATCACCGGATGCGATTGTTGCCTGAGAGTCCACCACAGAGGCAAAACGGGAGCCGACTAAATCAGTGGAGACCAGCTCTGTTGAGGCAGTGTAATCAATCTGATGTTGCAGATCGGAAAACAATGCCGCTTTGCGTAAGAATTCATTCACTTCATCACGGCTGACTTCTTTACCCAGATTCAGGTTCAGGATTGCCAGTGACACATTCGGCGTCGGCACACGGATCGCATTACCGGTCAGCTTGCCGGATAATTTAGGGTATGCCTTGGCCACCGCCTTAGCGGCACCGGTTTCGGTGATCACCATATTCAGGGGGGCGGCGCGACCACGGCGCTCGGCCTTGTGATAATTATCGATAAGGTTCTGATCGTTGGTGTAAGAATGCACCGTCTCCACGTGGCCGTTTTCGATACCGAAATGCTCATCCAGTGCACGCAGCACAGGGGTAATGGCATTGGTGGTACAACTGGCCGCGGACAGAATATGATCTTCTGCAGTGATATCCTGATGGTTAACACCGTAAACGATATTCTTGATATCACCCTTGCCAGGGGCTGTCAGCAACACCTTTTTCGCCCCTTTGGACGCTAAATGCTGGCCCAGACCGTCGCGGTCACGCCACATGCCGGTGTTATCAATCACAATCGCATCATTGATACCGTACTGAGTGTAATCCACCTCAGCCGGACTGTTGGCGTAGATGATCTGAATATAGGCACCATTGGCTTTGATGGCGCTGCGCTCGTGATCCACCGTAATACTGCCATTGAACGGACCATGCACTGAATCACGACGCAACAAGCTGGCACGTTTTTCCAGGTCCCCCTCTTTGCCGCCGCGCACCACAACAGCACGCAGACGCAGTTTATTGTTGCGGCCATGACGCTCAATCAGCAATCTTGCCAGCAACCGGCCAATACGGCCAAATCCGTACAGCACCACATCCTGAGGCTGGTGTTCATCTTCTTTATCGACAATCTGTGCCAGCTCGTCACGCAAGTAGCTTTGCACATCCCTGCCGGCCGCTTTGTCAGTAAAATGAAAGTTATAAGCCAGTTTACCCAGATCCACCTGTGCCGGTGCCAGCTTCATTTCACTCAAGGCTTCAAGCAAAGGCCAGCTCTCGCGCAGACGCAATTTGTTGCAGGTATGCAGACGCACCATACGATGAGCTTTGATGATATCGATACTGTTGGCTCCCAGCAAAGGGCGCCCATAAAGATTGATTTCAACCGCTTTGTCCCGATATAACTTACCCAGCAGGGGCTGCATTTTCTCAGCGTATTCCTGTCTTTCCTGCCAGCTATTCAGTAATTCTTGCTCATGTTGGTGGTTCATTCACTCAGCCTTTACGTCGTTACAGTTGATTAAAAAATCTGCGGCGAACTGCCAATGCCCCGGATTTAATCTATCCCCGAAGTCACCGAAATCCATATTTTCAGCTTGCCCGGACATATAAGTGCTTGGCATTGTCAGAAGCGGCCGCTATTTTAAAGAAACAGTGGGCCCTAGCCAAATTGTGATAAAGTTTCAATATCGGCCTCAAAAGCCTGTTTAGCCGCCTTTTGTAGGTAATTTTTCTTCATTTTTGGAGTGCGTATGCACAAAACTCCACTGCTCTGTTTGCTGTTGCTGACACTAACAGCCTGCGACGGTTTAAACTCATTAACAGTAAAAGATATCTGTAAACAACAGCCACAAATGTGCGGAGATCTGAACCCGGACAGTTGGTGCCGGGCAGAAAAAGCCCTGATCATCAAAAACCGTTATGCTCAGTCACAGGCTCCCACTGATCGCGGTACCTATGAGCAGTTGCTGAATTTTGAAGCCTATAAAAAGTGCATTGCCAAAGCCTCGCAGATTGAACATATCAAACTCAAAGAGAGAAAATCAGAACGGGTCAAAGGCCTGCTCACTGCAGAGCGTGAGCTCAGGCGGCTGGCACAGCAAACCCGGGCCGTCGACAGCCCTCACCTGCTCTATTACCACTGGTCACGATTCCAGAATGAGGAGGCCTTAAAAGGTTTTCTGGCCTATGAAAACACACCGCAGATGGAGTATCCGGAGATGCAGGTGGCGCTGGCCAGTTACTACATCAAGTTCGATCGAATCAAAGCCATTCGTCTTCTGTACAGGGCGCTGGAGCTCTATGAAGATGACGACAACATCGATAGCGAAATTTTCCGCAGTCTGAGCAGTTTATTTATGAAGGAAGAGCAATTCGACTGGGCTTATCTGTGGGGCTACGTGGGTCGGGAATTTGGTGTCGACAACCTTAATCTGACCAGTATTGAGGTGATTCTGCATCAACAATCCAAACAAGCCGGACCGATTGAGAATAAGGCAGAAAAAATCATTGACCAGCTACAGGACGGGCGCTTTAAGGCGCCCTAAAACGTCAGAGCGCCATACAGTTTAAATAAACCCTATGGCGCTGTTACTGTAATAAACTTTCAGTAATTATTTTTTAATTTGTACCTGTGGCTGCCCGGGTTGGCTCCATTCTATATGGAATTTGCGCCCTTCCGGCTGGTCAACACGCTCATAAGTGTGCGCACCAAAGTAATCCCGCTGCCCCTGCAGCAAATTAGCCGGTAAGGTTTCGCTACGATATGAGTCATAATAATTCAGTGCCGATGACATGGCTGCGCAGGGTATGCCCATCAGCGTTGCATCGGCCACAGCCTGACGCCAGTTGCGCTGAAAGGCCTGAATCTGGCTGGCAAAAAACGGATCCAGTAATAGGTTCGCCAGTTCATCATTACTGGCATAGGCCTGGGTGATAGACTGTAAAAATACCGCGCGGATAATACAGCCTGCCCGCCAGATCTTAGCGATCTCGGCAAAGTCCAGTTTCCAGCCATGTTCCTTGCTGGCCATATCCATCAACTGGAAGCCCTGTGCATAGGCGCAGATTTTTGAGCAATACAGGGCATCCTGCAAATTGTTGACCGCCTGCTGTTTCTCATCACTGCTCAATTCAACAGGTTCAGGACCTTTAAGCATTGTGGCCGCATGCACCCGCTCCTTTTTAAGACTGGAAATACTGCGGGCAAACACCGCCTGAGCGATGGTTTGCGCCGGACTGCCAACCTGCAGGGCACTGACCGCGGTCCACAGGCCAGTGCCTTTCTGGCCGGCCTTGTCCATGATCATATCCACCAGTGGTTCACCGGTTTCATCATCCTGTTTTTCCAGTACTTCGGCGCTGATTTCAATCAGATAGCTGTTCAGTACCCCCTGATTCCAGGTTCTGAAGGTGGCAGCGATATCTTGCGGTGCCATACCCAGTCCCTGACGCATCACCTGATAAGCTTCACAGATCAGCTGCATGTCCGCATATTCAATGCCATTGTGCACCATCTTCACATAGTGCCCGGCACCCACAGGCCCGATATAGGTGGCACAAGGCTCGCCTTCTGTGACAGGCTGACCCGGCCCTTTGGCAGGCAGTGGTTTGCCGGTAGCTGGATCCACTTTAGCCGCGATGGCTTCCCACACAGGTTTAATCCGGGTCCAGGCATAGGGATCGCCGGATGGCATCAGTGAGGGCCCGAACCGGGCACCCACTTCACCGCCGGATACGGCAGTGGAAAAGAAAATAAACTTGCCCTTAAAGTGCTGTTCTCTGGCAACCGAATCCGTCCACAGGCTGTTGCCGGTGTCGACCACAATATCATCAGCACCAATACCGGCATCAATCAGATGATTACACACATGATCCACCGGCTCACCGGCGGGCACGGAAACAATAATCAGGTGAGGCGCCTTGAGTCGTGATAACAGTTCAGTATAGGAACGACAACCGACAATACGGGCGGCCTTATCGCCCCGCTCGGCGGCATCCTGAGCCAGGATGCCGTCAACCTTGGTCTGATCCAGGTCAAAACAGGCGATGCGATAGCCGTTGTCTGCCAGATTAAGGGTCAGGTTTTTACCCATCACCCCCAAGCCAATAAAACCTATGTCACAAAGCTGCTTATCATCTGTCATCTGTGCGTCCTGTTTATTGTCACGCCCGGCGGGGCCATAAAAAATTGCGCGGGATTATATCTCAAAGCGCCGGTTAAGGCACGCTCACTCGCCTCTTTGCAGCATCTCGGCGGTGCCCTTATTAGCAAACAGGCACAGGCTTTTATATGCCAGGGTGAATTTGCTACAGTAGCCTCTCTCGCCACAGCCAGACAAATCGCTATCCGCCGTATTCAACAGCAGGTACCAGTCCGTGTCTTTTGAGGGTAAATCAAATTTCACATCATGCTTACTGGCATTAAAAAGTAACAACCAATGTTCGGCCTTATCACCCTCACCTTTAAGCTCCACGGCAAAGGCCTGATTATTCTCATCATGCCAGTCATCCACCACTTTTCTGGCTCCATCCGGGCGATACCAGCCGACTTTCTCCACATTATATTGATTGCTGAAGTCGTCATCGTGCAGGTTCAGATGACTTAACAGCTCACTCTCTCTGCGCAGGCGTATGACCATCTTACAAAAATCAAGAAAATCCGTGCTGCGGCGGGTCTGCTCCCAGTTCCACCAGCTGATTTCATTGTCCTGACAATAGGCATTATTGTTGCCTTGCTGGCTGCGGCTGAGTTCGTCGCCGCCGAGAATATGGGGGATTCCCTGTGAGAACAATAAGGTGGCAAACAGGTTGCGCTTCTGACGTTCACGCAGGGCGACGATTTCCTGATCTTTGCTGGGTCCTTCCACACCATAATTGGCCGAAAGGTTATGACCATGGCCATCACGGTTTTGCTCGAGGTTGTCTTCGTTGTGACGTTCTTTATAGGAGACCAGATCCTGCAGGGTAAAACCATCATGGTAGGTGATCATATTTACCGAACTATGAATACTGCGATGACCTTTGTGAAAGATATCTCTTGAACCCAACAGCCGGGTGGCAAAGGAGCTGGTCATGCCCTTGTCGCCGCGCCAGAATGAACGCACCTGATCGCGGTATTTATCATTGCATTCGTGCCAGTGTGACGGAAACTGTCCGAGCCGGTATCCGCCCATACCTATATCCCAGGGCTCGGCAATAAGGCGGGTGCGGGAGAGCACCGGATCCTGACGAATAGCCCGCAAAAAGCCTGACTGGGTGCTGAAATCATAGGGATCCCTGCCCAATCCCGCCGCCAGGTCAAAACGAAAACCGTCTACGCCCATGATTTCCACCCAGTAACGCAACGCATCCATCACCAGCTTCATCACCACAGGATGAGCGGTATTGACAGTATTGCCACAACCGGAATTATTCAGATAACGCTGGTAATCAGGTACCCCAAATTCATTTTGTTCAAACAGGTAGTAAGACTGGTTGTCGAAACCCTTAAAACTTAAGATGGGCCCGTCACTGCCGCCTTCTGCGGTATGGTTGAATACCACATCCAGAATCACCTCAATGCCGGCCCGGTGCAGGGCTAGCACCATGGTTTTAAATTCTGCTATCGGATCTTCAACGGCATAACGGGGATCCGGGCTGAAAAAGTTGATCGGGTTATAGCCCCAGTAGTTAGTCAGCCCCTTGTCGCTAATATAAGGCTCGGGCATAAAGGCTGCTACCGGCATCAATTGCACAGCGGTAATTCCAAGTTCCTGTAGGTGCCCTATCACGGCCGGGTCACACAGACCAAGATATTTACCTCTGTGTGCCTCTTTTACCCGGGGATGTAACTGACTGATGCCCTTTACATGGACCTCGTACAAAATCAGTTCATGACTGCCATGACGGGGGCGCAGTTCTGACGGATAGGGTTCTGGTGGTGCACAAACTACCGCCTTGGGCAGCATAAACTGACTATCGCCAGCATACTGGCGGGCGTTCCAGCTCGCCGACCGGTTCAGACAACGGGCATAGGGGTCGATCAACAGCTTCTGCGCATCCAGCTGTTCGCCCTGTTGAGGCTGCTCAGGTCCCTCTACCCGGTACCCGTAGAGCATACTCTCTGTCACACCGCTGATATGACCATGCCAGACTTTACCGGTTTTTACCGGCAGCACCACCTCAAACAATGGCTCTTCGGTATCGCCATGGAAAAAACACAGGGTCACCACCACTGCCTGGGGTGCATGCACGGCAAAATTACAACCATCATCGGTCAAAGTAGCACCCAGAGGTTCGGGATATCCGGCGCTAATCCGGTAATGGTCAGTCATCGGCATTAAACAGAATATAAAGGGTAGCCAGCGGCGGCAAATTAAAGCGAATTGAATGAGCCCGTCCATGCCAGGACTGTGACTCGGCGCTCAGCCTGGTTTGTGTTGCATAGCCACTGCCCCAGTACTGGTCGTCATCAGAATTCAGCAGCACCTCATACTCACCTGGCTCATCCACCCCCAGACGAAATTGCTCTCTGGGGACCGGTGTAAAGTTGCTGATAATATAAACTTTCTGGCGACCATCGGCGGATTTGCGCATAAAAGACAGAATACTCTGCTCTGCATTATGATGATCTATCCATTCAAAGCCGTGGGGCTGATGATCACATTCATACAAGGAAGGTGTCTGACAATAAAGGTGATTTAATTGCCGATAGAGTTTCTGCATCCCCTGATGCTTGTCGAATTCAAGCAAATGCCACTGGATCGAACTGTCATGGTTCCACTCTGCCGCCTGACCGATTTCATTGCCCATAAAATTCAATTTCTTGCCCGGATGACCATACATAAAGGCGGCATAACAGCGCTGATTAGCCGCTTGCTGCCATTCATCGCCGGGCATCTTGCGCAGCAGTGAGCCTTTACCGTGCACCACTTCATCATGGGAGATCGGCAGCACAAAATTTTCATCAAAGGCATACACCATCGAGAAAGTCATCTCATTGTGATGATAGCGGCGGTAGGACGGATCTTTGGTAATATAGTGCAGTGAGTCATGCATCCAGCCCATATTCCATTTAAAGCCAAAGCCTAAGCCCCCTTCAAACACAGGGCGTGAGACTTTGGCAAAAGAGGTGGACTCCTCTGCAATCGTCATGGCATGAGGGAAGGCTTTATACACCTCTTCATTCATCCACTTGAGCAGGCTGATGGCTTCATAGTTATGGTTACCGCCGTCCACATTCGGAACCCACTCTCCGTCTTCCCGGGAATAATCCAGATAAAGCATCGAGGCCACGGCATCCACCCGCAGGCCGTCAATATGAAACTTATCCACCCAGTACAGCGCATTAGCCACCAGGAACTGACGTACTGTGTCTTTACCAAAATCATAGATGCAGGAATTCCAGTCCGGATGCCATCCCTTGCGCGGATCTTCGTACTCGTAGACATGGGTACCATCAAATCTGGCCAGGCCATGACCGTCTTCCGGAAAGTGGGCCGGCACCCAGTCAATGATCACACCTATGCCCTGCTGGTGACACTGATCGACAAAATATTTGAACTCATCAGGGTTACCAAAACGGCTGGTAGGGGCAAACAGGCCAACAGGCTGATACCCCCAGGAGCCGTCAAAAGGATATTCAGATACCGGCAGCAGCTCCATATGGGTGTAGCCCATCTGTTTGACATAGGGGATCAACTGCTCTGCCAGCTCCCGATAGCTCAGGTACTGCGCCTCATTACCCTGTATTTTGCGTTTCCACGAACCCAGGTGCACCTCGTAGATGCTCATGGGGTTGGTGTATTTGTCTTTTGCGGCCTGTTTACGCCAACTGTCGTCCTGCCACTGATATTGGTTATGATCGTAAACAAGAGAGGCATGTGACGGGTATTGATCGGCATAAAAGCCGACCGGGTCGGCCTTATGAGGTAAAGTATTGCCGTATCGGTCTTTGATCTGGTATTTATATCTGTTGCCTGCTTCTATGCCGGGAACAAACAAGACCCAATAGCCAAGGTCGGTTTTTTGCATGGGTAACGCAGAACCGTCCCACCAGTTAAACTCGCCAATCAGCGATACGGCTGAAGCATTGGGTGCATACACTGCAAAACGGGTACCACAGACAGGTTCGGCCAGGCCAATATCCAGACTGACCAGCTGGGCACCTAACTGGTTATAAACATTCTGCGGAAGATGATCGACAAAATGCACGGCATGATAAGCCTGCTCCTGAAACTGATAAGGGTCGACTCTGTGATAATCGCCCTCTTTGCCCGATACCTCATAATAGTAAGGCGGTGGCGGTGCTTCGGTGCTAATGGTCAGCCGAAACAGACTGCTGTGACCTTCGGGCTTTGCATCACCGAGTTTTTTATCCGTCTCAATGGCCCTGACCGTGACCTTTTCAGCACCTGGCAACCAGGCATTGATCACATAGCCCGACGCCACAGGCTGGGGTCCCAGACAGGCAAAAGGGGTGGCACAGGAGGCCTGAACCAATTGCTCGATATTCACCACAGCCTGACTCATACTACTCTCCGTCACTTGCGTTTTGTCTGCGTTCGGTTAACCCTCTGGCAAGCCCCTGCAAAGCTTCGCTGGAAAAAACAGACTCCAGCGGCTTACTCAGCTTTCGTTGCCAGTTAGGATATTCAGAGCTGGTTCCCGGTACATTAACCGGCTTATCCATTTCCAGCCAGTCTTCCAGTTGCAGGCTCAGCAAAGCACTGCTGCCGGTTGCCATATGCAGCTGTAAGCCATGATTCAGCTCTTTACTCATTCCCACCTGCTCAACATAGCGACCCATCCACTCAGGCACTGAACCATGACCATGCAGGGTGTCCAGGATCCGCTGTTTGTTGTCATGGCGGGAATCGTAAAGTTCCTTCAATATCTCCTCAGAGGGATAAAGATCAAGACTCTTGCCCAATTCCAGATCCAGACAATGCCAGTAACCTGTGAGGGTGGGCATATCATGAGTCGTCAGCGTCGCCATGGACTGCTCAGGGTAATGGCCAGGCGAGAAGAATCCGCCGTCTTCTGCCTGTTCAAAAAAGAATACCCGGTAAGAATACACACCGTTACTGGCAAGGGTCTGTCGTATCTCTTCCGGTACCGTGCCCAGATCTTCTCCTATCACTAATACCTGATTACGCTGACTTTCCAGCGCCAGGATCCCCAGCAAATCATCAACCGGATAATAGACATAACTGCCTTTTTTGGCACTGTTGCCTTTAGGCACCCACCACAAACGTAGCAGCGCCATCACATGATCAATACGTAAGGCACCGCAGGACTGCATATTGGAACGGAACAGATCGATAACAGGCTGATACTGCTGACGGTAAAGCTGCTGGGGATCCATAGGTGGCAAGCCCCAGTCCTGGCCCAGAGGACCGAGAATATCAGGCGGCGCACCGACACTGGCGTCGGTGGCATATAAGGCTTTGTTACCCCATATCTCAGCGCTACCTTCACTCACACCTACGGCCAAATCACGATAAATGCCGATACACATCTGTTTTTGCTCTGCCAGCTTGTGGGCTTTTTCCAGTTGCAATGCGGCCTGCCACTGCAAAAACAGATAGAACTTAATTCGCTGGCCATGGGCTTTTCTGAATTTGGCGACTTCAGGTAAATGATATTCCTGCAGACCCTTGGGAAATACCGGCCAGCCCCAGTAATCCTTACCCTGCTTTTTCAGGTGTTCCTGCAAGGCGTCATAACAGGCCAATATTTGCAGGCTTTCGCCGCCTGCTTCTGTAAAGGCCTTAAACGACCGGTTCTGTCTGGTATTGCCTTTAAGGTATTGCTGATTGTAATGCTCAAACAACAGATCCAGTGCCTGCAGTTTAAGTTCAGTTACGCCCTGATAATCGACGTAATCGACATTGCGCAGATGACCAAGCCGTGCCTGGAATTCACTGCTGTTCACCAGCTTCTGCACTTCTGGCTGTTCAAATCCGTCAATAGCTGTCACATCCAGGTAGATAAAGTTCAGCCAGCGACGGGAAGACGGAGCATAGGGACTGCAGGCATCAGGGTTGGCCGGATACAGCGCATGAATAGGGTTAAGCCCCACAAAGTGGGCCCCCTGCTCTGCTGCCTGTTCAAGCAGATAACAGAGATCTGAAAAATCACCGATGCCCCAGTTATGTTCGCTGCGCAGACAATATAGCTGCACACTTAAGCCCCAGACTTTCTGCCCCCTGTCGATGGCTTCAGGTTTATAACAGGCCTGCGGGGCGATAATCAGGCGCATGGATGCGATTTCGTCTTCATCCTCCGCCAGCAGACTGAGCTGATGATATCCAAGCTCCAGTGACTGATTGACATCGATCAGGTATTCCTGAAATTCGCCGTCCTGGATATGCGCCGCATCGATCAGTTCTCCCTCAGCCGCCACTACCCGCTGTTCAACCTCTGCACCCTGCTCCGTGTGAATGCGCAGGATCATCTCATCATTGACCAGTTCTATGGGTAAGCGCAGGGCAATCACCAGCTGTTCGTTCTGGCGTTTTACCATGACCGGATCAAGAGGTTCCAGCCAGGCCTGCTCTGACTCCTGCTGAATTTGATGCTGTAATTGCTGCTCGTCTTTGAGATCGTACCCCATAGCTTCGAGAATGCGATGTTTGCTTTGGGGCTCAACCTCCATGGGCTTGCCCCAGGCATCAATGTAATTAGATTCGATTCCGCGCAGTTCGGCGAGTTGATCGGTCAGTGATACTTTCATCAATTATTAACACCTCAAAGGGGTTGGTGTGCAGGCTGAATAGTTGTAAGAAATCTAACATAGCTCATGCCGTTGTCCTTTGCACACAACCATCATTGTAATTTAACAACATTATTCTGACATATTTTTGCCTTATCCGGCAGTTTGATCCATAATTTCTGTAATTAATTTTCACATAAACAGCGAATAAGGAGTCCAAATGACAATTAAAGTCGCGATTAACGGTTTTGGACGTATAGGCCGTAACGTTTTACGTGCCCTCTACGAAGCAGAAAAAAACTACGATCTGCAAATTGTTGCCATCAATGATTTAGGCGACGCCGCCATTAACGCCCATCTGGTTAAGTATGATACCGCTCATGGGCGCTTTGGGGCTAAGGTTAATCATGATGATCAGGCAATTTATATCAATGATGACAAGATCCTCACCTTCAGCGAGCGCAACCCTGCTGATTTACCCTGGAAAGAGCTGGGTATTGATGTTGTCTTCGAATGTACCGGCCTGTTTACCAAAAAATCTGATGCCGAAATGCACATTCAGGCTGGCGCCAGAAAAGTCATTATTTCTGCTCCGGGTAAAGAAGTGGATGCCACTGTAGTATATGGTGTTAACCATGATGTGCTGACCTCCGATATGACGGTTATTTCCAACGCATCCTGTACCACCAACTGCCTGGCCCCTATCGCCAAGCCCCTGAATGACGCTCTGGGCATCGAAAATGGCCTGATGACCACTATCCATGCCTACACCAATGATCAGCGCTTAAGCGACGTCTATCACACCGATGTACGCCGTGCCCGCGCTGCTGCTATGTCTATGATCCCCGCCAAAACAGGCGCCGCTGCCGCAGTAGGCCTGGTTGTGCCGGAACTGAACGGCAAAGTGGACGGTATGGCTGTAAGGGTACCGGTAATCAATGTCTCTGTGGTCGATCTGAACTTCGTTGCCAGCCGCGAAACCAGCGTTGAAGAGGTGAATAAAATCATCGCCGATGCCGCAGCGAAATCTCCCATGAATGAAGTGCTGTCGATAAACGAGCTGCCTCTGGTGTCCGTTGACTTTAATCATATTCCTTACTCGTCTATCTTTGATGCCACCCAGACCAAGGTGCAGGGTAACCTGGTCAAAGTGATGTCATGGTATGATAACGAATGGGGCTTTAGTAATCGTATGCTGGATAATGCACAATACTGGCTAAGCCTTTGATTGTTAAATTAAATCTTAACTAATATTATATAAAGCGGCCTCAGGCCGCTTTTTTATTGCGAAGGAGAATCCGGTGAAACTGTCCGCTCATGTGTCTCAACGTACTTCAGATAAGGGCCTGGAGTTAGTCAATGTGGATAATCAGTCCGCCACTGCGGTATTGTCGCTTTACGGTGGCCATATGCTCAGTTTTATACCAAAGAAGGATAACCTCGAACGTTTGTGGCTGAGTCCTGAGGCAATCATGGACGGCACCAAAGCCATTCGCGGCGGTATCCCGGTTTGCTGGCCCTGGTTTGCTGCCCATCAGCAGCCTGGCCTGCCTGCCCATGGCTATTTGCGCACTCAGCCCTGGAATATCGTGCATATCAATGATGCCTCTGATTGTACTGAACTGGTGCTTCAGCCAGTGCAAAGCACAGGCAAAGGATTTGAAGGCGATGCTGAGGTCTCACTGGTTATCCACGTCGGCGAACAGTTAAGCATTAGCCTGGTCACCAGAAACACCGGCCACAGCGCTTTTGAATTCCGCGCTGCACTACACAGCTACTTTAAGGTCAGTGATATCAGCCAGGTTCAGATACAGGGGTTAAGCGGCCAGTATATCGACAAGGTGCAACAGAACAGCCTGCTACCTACCCCATCTCCCTACAACATCCTTGCCGAAACAGATCGTATTCACCTGTGTACTGCCGACAAGGTTGTGTTAGAGGATAACGTGCAGCAAATGGCTATTGGCTCTTCGGGTCACGACAGCATTGTAGTCTGGAATCCCGGCCTGCAAAAAGCCGCCGAAATGGCCGATATGCCGGAGCAGGAATATCAGCATATGCTGTGTATCGAAACGGCAGTAACTCGGGGTAAGACCTTACAAGCCGGCGAGACCCATACCCTGACGCAGAGAATTGGGTAATAGCCCAAGAACAAACGACAGGGCCTCCGTACCCCTGACAATAATGTTTCCGCTGGTTTTAATAGCTGTTTGTCCGGAAACGCAGGGGAGAGTGATGGAATTATGAATATCAAGTTATTCACCACCGAGACACAAAGAGCACAGAAGTTTATAGGCTCTTTACATCTCAGCTCTTAGCACCAATTCTGTATTTCTCCGCGCCTTTGCGCCTCTGCGAGATCCAATATAGCCCCATAGTCACGAAGAACAGCAGGCCTTTTGCCTTAAAACCTCTGTGACCTCCGCGTCTCTGTGATTAAATTTCCTTTTCGTGCCTTTCGTGTGGTAATGGTTGAAAATAATGCCGCAGAGGCAACTGGAGGTAATCAGGTTGGTGAAAGCCAGCCTACTCGGCCAGCTTTTCTGCACCCTTAACCGCCTGGCTGGCCAGTTCGGTGATTTTGCTCCAGTCTCCGGCTTCCACGACATCATCCGGTGCCAGCCAGGAGCCGCCTACGCAGCGCACATTGGGCAGGGCCAGATAATCCAGATAGTTATTGGCAGAGATGCCGCCTGTGGGGCAAAACACCACATCAGGAAAAGGTCCTCCGATGGATTTAAGCGCCTTAATGCCGCCAGAGGCTTCGGCAGGGAAGAATTTAAAATGGGTGTAACCCAGATCCCGCCCCTTCATCAGCTCAGAGATAGAAGATACACCAGGGATCAGGGCAATATTAGCCTGATTGCCCGCTTCCAGCAACTCGGTAGTTAACCCCGGGCTGATAGCAAACTTGGCACCCGCTTCGGCCACTTCTTTTAATTGAGCGGCGTTAGTGACAGTACCGGCGCCTATCATGGCTTCCGGCACTTTGCTGGCTATCTCACGTATTACATCCAGTGCCGCAGGCGTACGTAAGGTCACTTCCAGTACGCGAATCCCCCCCTCGATCAGGGCCTTCGCCAGTGGTACGGCATGAGCAACGTCTTTAATTACCAGAACAGGTACTACAGGTCCCTGATTGAAAAGTTGCTCAGAAGAAATCATCCAGTCTTTAGTCATGAAATTAACCTTTATAATGCTGCGTCAGATAGGCGGCTGTGCCAATCAAGCCATGTTCAGGCTCAGTAATCAGATAGGTGGGTATCGCCGCCACATAAGGCGCAAAACGCCCCTTGGCTTCGAAGCGGGAGCGGAAATCGCTCTGCATCAGAAAATCAATAAATCGTGAGGCGATCCCACCGGCAATATAAACACCACCGAACGTACCGAGATTAAGAGCCAGGTTACCGGCGAAACTGCCCATCACCCGGCAAAACTGCTGCAATGTTAATACACACAGATCACAACGATTACTCAATGCCCGCTCGGTAATATCCGCCGGCTCGGTAAGGTCAGCAAAACGCCCCTGGTGCTCGGCAATAGCCTGATAGATCTGCACCAGCCCACGACCAGAGAGCACTTCCTCTGCCGAGGCGTGGCCATATTTATTACGCAGGAATTGCCACACCACCAGATCCATGTCATCCACCGGAGCGAAATCCACATGGCCACCTTCACCATCCAGGCTCATCCAGCCTTCGGAGGTCATCACCAGATGGCCAACACCCAGGCCGGTACCCGGCCCGAAAACAGCGATAGGCTGGTTGTCAACCGCAGTACCACCACCAATCTGCAACTTCTGATCGGCGCTGAGCTGAGGCAGAGACATAGAAATAGCCATATAGTCATTAATGACATCCAGCCAGCTCAGACCTAAATCCTGTTGCAACTGGCTTTTGGAAAACTGCCAGTGATGGTTGGTCATCTTGATCACATCTTTGTCTACCGGGCAGGCAATCGCGATACAACCGGCAACAAATTCGGCTTCAGGATGACGGGCGCAATAATGCTCAATGGCATCGCTGATAGTGTCAAAGTCATTACAAAGATACTTTTCAATATCACTTAGCTGACCTTCAATGACCTTAGCCAGGCGGATATTGGTTCCGCCGACATCGGCTACAAAACTTGCCTTCACAGCGCCTGCTCCTGTTTTACAAACAAGGAACATGCACCCTCTTCTGCACCGGTGAGGTTGGAGCGCATACCGGCAAACAGCTCACGCCCCATACCCTGAAGGTGGTGTTCGATGCCCGCTGGCTGGTTCTCTCTTTGTGCCAGCTCTTTGTCATCAACCAGCAGATTGATCTCACCGGTATCGGCGTTCAGTTCAATCATGTCACCATTGTGTACTTTGGCCAGTAATCCGCCATCGTAGGCCTCAGGCGTCACATGAATTGCCGCAGGGACTTTACCTGAGGCACCGGACATACGCCCGTCAGTGACCAGCGCCACTTTATAGCCTCTGTCCTGCAATACGCCCAGAGGCGGTGTCAGACTGTGCAATTCGGGCATACCGATGGCTTTAGGCCCCTGGAATCGCACCACAACGATACAATCCTTATCCAGTTCACCGGCCTTAAAAGCGCGATTGAGGTCAAACTGATCCTCAAAAACCACTGCCGGCGCCTTGATATGGGTCTTTTTCTCTCGCAAGGCAGAGGTCTTAATCACCCCACGCCCCAGATTACCATTGAGTACACTCAAACCACCGTTAGGTTTGAAGGGCGCATCAACACTGGCCAGCACTTCCGGATCCAGAGATTTTTCAGGGCCATCACGCCATACCAGCTTGCCGTCTTCGAGAATCGGCTCCTGAGTGTAGCGTCGCAGGCCTTTGCCACAGATGGTGTTCACATCTTCATGCAAAAGACCGGCATCCAGCAATTCGCGAATCAATAACGCTGTGCCGCCGGCAGCAGTAAAGTGGTTAATATCTGCCGAGCCGTTGGGGTAAATCTTTGTCATCAGCGGAACGGCATTGGAAATATCAGAAAAATCATCCCAGTTAATCAGGAAGCCTGCCGCGCGCGCCACGGCCACCAGATGCATGGTGTGGTTAGTCGAACCACCCGTGGCAAGCAGACCCACCAGACCATTGACGATGGCTTTGGCATCCACAATATGACCAATCGGCATATAGTTATCGCCAAGATCCGTCAGGCGGGTTGCCTGTACCGCAGCCGCTTTAGTCAGTGCATCCCGCAGCGGTGTACCTGGATTGACAAAAGAAGATCCGGGTAAATGCAGGCCCATGATCTCCACCACCATCTGATTACTGTTGGCGGTGCCGTAAAAAGTACAGGTACCGGCAGAGTGATAAGAATTGGACTCGGCTTCGAGCAAATCTTCGCGGCTGGCCTTACCTTCGGCATAAGCCTGGCGTACACGAGCCTTTTCCTTATTGGGAATACCCGATGGCATGGGGCCGGCTGGCACAAATACCGTAGGCAGATGGCCAAAGCTCAGAGAACCAATCAACAGTCCGGGAACAATCTTGTCACAGATCCCCATCATCAGTGCACCGTCAAACATATTGTGCGACAGACCAACGGCGGTAGCCTGGGCTATAACATCGCGGCTCATCAGGCTCAGATCCATGCCCGGATTACCCTGAGTGACACCGTCACACATGGCCGGCACACCGCCGGCAAACTGCGCCACACTGCCAACTTCATGCACCGCCTGTTTGATCAGTTGCGGGTAGGTTTCATAGGGCTGATGGGCAGAAAGCATGTCATTGTAGGCAGAGACAATGGCGATATTGGCTTTGGTCATGCTGCGCAATGAGGACTTGTCATCCGGGTTGCAGGCTGCAAAGCCATGAGCCAGGTTTCCGCAAGACAGTACGCCTCTGTGCGGCCCGTCCCGACGCGCCTTGTCAATTTTCTGAAGATATTCGTCGCGGGTTTTCTGACTGCGCTTAATAATCCTGTCGGTAACTCGCTGGATAATTGGATTCATGGATTTCTCCTGTTTTAGGGTGCCCACATCAACTCCACATCCGTATTGTTCAATACGGCCCGGATAGGCATCTCGAATTCGTCAGTTCCGGCCAGTGCCTGATCCAACACGGCTTTTTTCTTATCACCCTGTAAATGCAAAAATACCTGCCTGCTGTTAAGCAGCGCTGACAGTGACAGAGACATACGCCAGTTTGGCGCTGTGGTTGGCTGCACAGCCAGATACGCATTCTGGTTGTTGCGATCCAGGCCTTCGCCGATCTGAGCAGAACAAGGGAATAAGGATGCGGTATGCCCATCCTCACCCATGCCCAGAATCACCACATCAAAAGGCCTTGGGATCTGAGTGAGGTGATTAATACAACTATCAACGCCATCCTTTGCTTCTTCTGCGTCTGTTTTAAGGCCGATAAAGGTAGCTTCAGCAGCATTATTTTTAAGCAGGTGTGTGCGCACCATTTTTTCGTTACTGGCATCATCATTGGTATCCACCCAGCGTTCGTCAGCCAGGCTCACTACTACTTTCGACCAGTCCAGATCGGTCTGACTCAGTTCAGCAAACAATGCCTGAGGCGTTCTGCCACCTGAAACAATCAGACTGGCCCGGCCATTCTCGGCGATGCTCTGCTCTAGTATTTTAACGATGCGTTCAGCAAAGCTTTTATTCAGCGCTTCGGTACTGCTGAAAAGATTCTGTTTCATTGTTTTCCCTTCTTGCCGACTTTGCTCTCATACCAGGCGCGATCATCCCGGGCCAGCAATGCGATTGAGGCCACCGGCCCCCAGGTTCCTGCCTGATAGGCTTCAGGTGGTTCATTGCTGTTGTTCCAGGCATCAATAATGCCATCTACCCAGGTCCAGGCCTGTTCAATCTCATCCCGGCGAACAAACAATGCCTGATTACCCAGCATCACTTCCAGCAACAACTTTTCGTAGGCATCGGCAATACGCTCGTCACTGAAGGTTTCTGAGAAGCTCAAATCCAGCTTGGTTTTCTGTAGGTTCATAGAACTGGAGCCTGTCAGCCCCGGCACTTTATTCATCACCGTCACTTCAACGGCTTCATCCGGCTGCAGACGAATGGTCAGCTTATTTGGTGGCAATTTGGAAAAACTGTCTTTAAACAGGTTATGAGGCTGCGACTTGAAGTAAATCACAATCTCACTGACCTTAGTGGGCATGCGTTTACCTGTACGCAAATAGAAAGGCACGCCGGCCCAGCGCCAGTTATCCAGTTCGACTTTAAGTGCCACAAAGCTTTCCGTCTCGCTCTTCTGGTTGGCATCAGGCTCTTCCAGATAACCCGGTACTTCCTGCCCTCTGACAAAACCCGAACTATACTGTCCACGCACCGTTTTCTCTGACACATTGGAGCTATTAATGGGACGTAGCGCCTTAAGTACCTTTAGCTTTTCATCACGTATCGCATCAGCATCCAGTGTCGTGGGCGGCTCCATAGCGATGAGGCTTAAAATCTGCAACAAATGGTTTTGCACCATATCCCGCATCTGACCGGCTTCATCGAAATAACCCCAGCGCCCTTCAATGCCGACAGACTCGGCCACACTGATCTGCACATGGTCGATACAGTTGTGATCCCAGTTAGTCGCAAAAATAGAATTGGCAAACCGCAGTGCTATAAGGTTAAGCACCGTTTCTTTGCCCAGATAGTGATCAATACGGTAGATCTGGTTTTCTTTAAAGTAAGTCGCAACCTGTTCGTTTATCACCTTAGAAGAAGCCAAATCGTGACCGATAGGTTTTTCCAGCACCACACGCATAGAAGGATCGATCACCCCTGCCTGATGCAGCCCCTTACAGATATCACCATAAATCGAAGGTGGCGTAGCCAGATAGCACACCATAGTCCGGTCAGCATCCACATGCTCTTTGAACACAGCGTATCCGGCATGATCTTTCATATCCACACACAGATAGTCCAGCTTGGCAGAGAAGGTCTTCCAGACCGCCGCATCCAGCTTTTCGGACATAAATTCCTGCAGGTTTTCTTTTACCAGCTGGACATACTCTTTAAGTTCCATCTGGTTGCGGGCGACACCGACAATGCGCGTATCCGCGTGTATCAGACCGGCTCTTTCCAATTGATATAATGATGGAAGCAATTTGCGACGGGCGAGATCACCTTTGGTGCCAAAGATAACAAAGTCACATGCTTCAACGGTATTTTCCAACGCCATAAGTTTCAACCTGAATAAAAATAATTCGAAAAAAATTACCAAAACGCGGTAAATTTACTAAATAACGCTCGGCTGACTTGGTAAACTTGCCTAATAGTTAACATTAAATGTAATAAAATTACAAGATTGAGGCCGGTTTTTTCTCAGCAGAGAAAATAATTTGCCGATTCTGCGGGTAAATCCCCCGCAAATCTGTTAAAAAATTACAGATACTGTTTTACACATTATAAGTAGAAGCTGTCATCACTATGAACATTTTAGAAAAAATTACCCAGAGTCAGGCCGTTTTCAGTAAATCTGAACGCAAAGTAGCCGAAGTCATACTGGCCGATCCCCAGACAGCCATCCATTCAAGTATTGCCACCCTGGCGAAACAGTCTAATGTCAGCGAGCCCACGGTTAACCGGTTCTGCCGGCGCCTGGATACCAAAGGCTTTCCGGATTTCAAACTGCATCTGGCCCAAAGCCTGGCTAACGGCACGCCTTATGTAAACCGGCATGTTGAGGAGTCAGACGGGCCACAGGAATATACCAAGAAGATTTTCGAGTCCACCATGGCCTCCTTAGAAGTGGCACGCCAGTCACTGGATATCAATGTGATCAACCGGGTGGTGGATCTGCTGACTCAGGCGCAGAAGATTTCTTTTTTTGGTCTGGGCGCCTCAGCTTCAGTGGCACATGATGCACTGAACAAATTCTTCCGTTTCAATGTGCCGGTGATCTACTTTGATGACATTCTGATGCAACGCATGAGCTGTATGAACAGCTGTGAAGAAGATGTTGTGGTGCTGATTTCACATACAGGTCGCACCAAAAGTCTGGTGGAAATTGCCCAGATTGCGCGCGGCAATGATGCCACAGTCATCGGCATCACCTCTAAAGACAGCCCGCTGGCAAAAGAATGCTCACTGGTGATCTCACTGGATGTGCCGGAAGATACTGACATGTATATGCCAATGGCCTCCCGTATCGCACAGTTGACCCTTATTGATGTGCTTGCCACTGGCTTCACCCTGCGCAGGGGCACTAAATTCAGGGAGAACCTTAAACGGGTTAAAGATACCCTGCGAGAGTCCCGTTACGACAGAAAACAGCAGTAGCAGATAACCGGCGCGCACAGCCGTTCTGCTTTACCTTCGAGACAATCATAGGTGTCAGAACATCCAGTCATTGCTATTCTGGCGTCAGAACTCGTCTAATCGTCAAAATATTTCACATTAACAGCCTTTTCCGCTAAAATTTTGTAATAAAATTACAAAAAACACTATCCTTCATGTAGTCTTATCGAAAGCTGATATTCTGTGAACTGTGACAAGAGAGACATTCCCCATGTTAAGAAGAACTAAAATCGTAGCCACCCTGGGTCCCGCGACTGACACTGAGCAATCCATAGAAGCCGTGATTGCTGCAGGCGCAAATGTAGTCAGAATGAACTTTTCCCACGGCACCGCTCAGGATCATATTGAACGCGCTAAAAAAGTTAGAACCGTGGCGCAGAAACTGGGTAAGTATGTCGCCATACTGGGCGATCTTCAGGGGCCTAAAATTAGGGTAGCCCGCTTTAAACAGGGTGCTGTAGAGCTGGCGGTAGGCGACAACTTCAGTCTCGATGCCGACATGGATAATGACAGCGGGGATGCCCATTGTGTCGGTATCGATTACAAAGCTCTGCCCGCTGATGTCAGCACCGGAGATATACTGCTACTCGATGATGGTCGTATACAGCTGAAAGTCACCGATGTTCAGGGTAACAGAGTTAATACCGAAGTCACGGTGGGCGGGAAACTGTCAAATAACAAAGGCATCAACCGTCTCGGTGGCGGGCTTTCCGCAGAAGCACTGACAGAGAAAGACAAACAGGATATTAAGACAGCCGCCGCCATGTCGGTTGACTACCTGGCAGTTTCTTTCCCCCGTAATGGTGACGATTTGCGTTATGCCAGAAGACTGGCAGAGGAAGCGGGTTGTAAAGCCAAGATTTGCGCCAAGGTTGAGCGCGCAGAAGCCGTGGCCAGTGACGAGGCCATTGACGATGTGATTATTGCCAGTGATGCGGTAATGGTGGCCCGCGGCGATCTCGGAGTCGAGATTGGCGATGCAGAACTGGTCGGCGTGCAGAAAAAACTGATCTCCCGTTCCCGCCAGCTTAACAAAGTTGTGATCACCGCCACGCAAATGATGGAATCCATGATATCAAGCCCGATGCCTACCAGGGCAGAAGTGATGGATGTAGCCAATGCCGTGCTTGATGGAACAGATGCAGTGATGCTTTCTGCTGAGACTGCAGCGGGCCAGTTCCCGGTAGAAACTGTCAAGGCCATGGCGAGGGTTTGTGAGGGTGCAGAAACCCACCCGAGCGTACAAATCTCCAAGCATCGCATGGACGAGCATTTCACCTCTATCAGTGAAACAACAGCATTATCTGCGGTCTATGCAGCAAATCACCTGTCGACGATTAAAGCCATTGTTGCACTGACGGAAAGTGGTGGCACGGCTAGGCTGATGTCCAGGATCACCAGCTCATTACCCATTTACGGCCTCTCCCGCCATCAAAGTTCACTCAATGTGATGGCGTTGTATCGTGGGGTGAAACCGGTATTTTTTGACTCAACCCAATGCCCGCCCGGTAAACTCAAACAGACTGTCATTGACTGTCTCAAAGAGCACGGCCTGGTGCAATCCGGAGATCAGTTCATTATGACCTACGGAGATGAAATGGAAACCGAAGGCGCCACTAATGGCTGTAAGATTGTTACGGTATCCTGAAACGTCCTGAAATCTTAATCACCAGAGTTCATATCCGCCAGGAATGCCGGCATTTTTTCCGCCGGCATTGGCCGGGCATACAGAAATCCCTGCGCCAGATCACAGCCTAAATCCCTGACCAGTTTATCCTGCTCCGGGGTTTCCACTCCTTCTACCACGACTTTTAATCCTAACCGATGTCCCACTGTAATCATGGCCTGCATAATCGCCATGTCACTATCATTCTCCATCGCGTGATGAAGAAAGCTTCGATCAATCTTCAGGCTGCACACTGGTAACTTACGCAAATAAACCAAAGATGAGTAACCGGTACCGAAATCATCAATAGAAATGTGTACGCCAGCCTGTTTAAGCCTTTCCAGTTGGCCTATTTGCTCTTCATCGCCACCTATTACTTCATTTTCTGTCAATTCCAGACCCAGCTGACTTGGATCCAGCCCATAATCCTGCAGTGTGCGCAAAATATGATCGGCCAGGTGATGATTCGTCAGTTGTCGGCCCGAGAGGTTAATGTCTATTCTCGTCTTTTCCAGTGCCGTGCCCTGCCAGGCACGCAACTGCTTACAGGCGGCGTCCAGAACCCAGTCTCCTATGCGATTAATCAGGCCTGACTTTTCCGCCACAGGAATAAAGATTGCGGGAGAAACAGGCCTGGCCTTATCATCAAAGCACCGCAACAGTGCTTCACAGGAACCCATGTCTGACGAGTTCAAATCCATCTGTGGTTGAAAATAGAGTTGCAGACTATCTGCAACAATGGCCCGTCGTAGCAGTGCCGTTATATCCTGATAGTGAACCAACCGGTCATTAATATCCGAGGTATAGAAACAGATGCTGTTTTTACCCTTCCCTTTTGCCTGATACATGGCGGCATCTGCGTTACCCATCAGTTCAGCGACCGTTACCCCATCATCAGGAAAAAGGCTGACACCAAAGCTGGCTGTCACCTGGTAACAGTCTCCATCCAGCACAAACCCCTTATCAAGGGCATTGATCAGGCGCTGCAGCAGTTCATGAATGCCCTCAGCCCCTTCAAAGTCGAGTAACAACAAAACAAACTCATCCCCGCCGAATCGGGTAAGCAGATCACAGTCCCTGATTTCTGCTTTCATCGCGTCAGCAACCTGCTTTAATAACTGATCGCCGAAATGGTGGCCGAGGGTGTCATTGATCAGTTTAAAATTATCCAGGTCAATAAATACAACCGCCATGTCCCGTTTAAATCGTCCTGCCTCTGCCAGACGTGCTGATAACTCCACTTCCATCAATCTGCGATTAGGTAATTGAGTTAAATCGTCGAAGCTGGCCATTTTACGCAGATCTTCCCTGGCCTTTTTCTGCTCCTGCAAACTGATATCGATGCAAAACATTTCGCAGTCACCGCTATCCTGCTTAATCATCACATGACTGGAATAAACAGGCACAAAATGACCATCTTTGTGTTGCAGTTCAATTTCTTCTGCCGGTATGCTGATGTTTTTATCCAGCCAGTTCTGGTGTGCTTTAATCACGTCCTTATGCATAAAGTCCGGAATGATAAGATCTTCAAGTAGACGCCCCTGAGCTTCTTCCCTGGTATAACCATACAGACGCCGACTTGCCTCGTTCCAGTATATAACCTGACGCTTTTTGTTATAGCCCTGGACCGCGACCATTGGCAGGCTTTCAATCAGTTCATAAAACTTCTGCTCACTCTGTTTAACAGCGGAAAGCGACTCCCCATTATTGATGGCGGAGAGCGGGGGCATCGTCTGGCCATGGTTTTCAAGCATTATCTGTATCTCCTTATACCCTCTCAGTAACAAACAATACAGTAACTGTATCTGCTGTTACTCAGTATTACCTGAGGGTTATCAGTACAGTTTAGGTAACTTTTTGAAAGAAATGGAAATAATACTGTTAGGAAAATATACATCTGAAGACTTCAGGGCATAAAAAAAGCCCGTTCATTACTGAACGGGCTTTAGAATATGGCGTCCCCTAGGGGATTACTCCGGGCTCTCCCTGCCCTGCGCCCTTCGGGCCGTGCTAAGCACGTTCTAAATTGTTCCCTACAATTTAGTCGAACCGCAGGGGTTCTCACCCCTATGCGACACAATCAATTTTGTGTGCATTTCAGTTCTTAGATATGGCGTCCCCTAGGGGATTCGAACCCCTGTTACCGCCGTGAAAGGGCGGTGTCCTAGGCCTCTAGACGAAGGGGACAAGGACTTTCTAAACTATTTCTTACCCACCGGCGCTCTGAATCCCCTGGGGATTACTCCGGACATCCTGTCCTTCGCCCTTCGGGCCAGCCTGCGGCTGTTCTAATTTGCTCCCGGCAAATTAGTCGAACTCTGTTACCGCCGTGAAAGGGCGGTGTCCTGGGCCTCTAGACGAAGGGGACAAGGACTTTGGTATTTCCCACTGGCGAAATACTTAATCTTGGTGGAGCTAGGCGGGATCGAACCGCCGACCTCTTGCATGCCATGCAAGCGCTCTCCCAGCTGAGCTATAGCCCCTAAAAACTACTTTACTGAAGGGCTGCGTCCAAGTGAGACACCCAATGATGTGTTCACCTTCAGTTCTGGAATATGGCGTCCCCTAGGGGATTACTCCGGGCTCTCCCTGCCCTGCGCCCTTCGGGCCAGCCTTCGGCTGTTCCAAAACGCTCCCGGCGTTTTAGTCGAACCGCAGGGGTTCTCACCCCTGTGTGACACAATCAATATTGTGTCCACTTTCAGTTCTGGAATATGGCGTCCCCTAGGGGATTCGAACCCCTGTTACCGCCGTGAAAGGGCGGTGTCCTAGGCCTCTAGACGAAGGGGACAAGGACTTTCTAAACTCTTTACTACAACGCTTCCTTAAATTTCGGACTCGTTGTTCGAACTGCGGATTCTCACCCTTATGTGACACAATCAATTGTGTGTGCACTTTCAGTTCTTATATATGGCGTCCCCTAGGGGATTCGAACCCCTGTTACCGCCGTGAAAGGGCGGTGTCCTAGGCCTCTAGACGAAGGGGACAGGACTTTTGTATTTCGCGCTGGCAAAATACCTAATCTTGGTGGAGCTAGGCGGGATCGAACCGCCGACCTCTTGCATGCCATGCAAGCGCTCTCCCGGCTGAGCTATAGCCCCGGCATTGCCGTTATCTGACAGCGGGGCGCATTCTAGGCACCCCCCCTTTTTATGTCAACGCTTTTTTTAAGAATTTTCTCTGTTTGCTATATAATTGAGCGCTTTGTCTAAACGCTGTTCAACTTGTTTAATATTCAACAAATTCAAGGTGATATCTAAAGAAGGCGAATTCCCTGAACCTGTAACCGCTACCCTTAACGGCATACCAACTTTCCCCATACCCACACCTAATTCATCAGCCGTGTCATTGATCGCCTGGTGCAGACTTTGAGGCTCCCAGCTTTGCACGGCCAACAGCTTAACCTTTACGATTTCCAGCGCTTCTCTGGCCACTGGACGTAAATGTTTCTTCGCCGCTTTCTCGTCAAATTCATCAAAATCCTCATAGAAATAGCGGCTGACCTCGGCCAGTTCTTTTAAAGTCTTTACCCGATCAGCCTGAATCTCTATTACCTGTTCCAATGTCGGCCCCTTACTGGTATCTATACCTTGTTGCCGGAAATGCCACTGTGCATGTTTCGCCACCTCGCTTGCCGGCAACGATTTAATATAGTGCTGATTGAGCCAAATCAGTTTCTCCGTGTTGAAGGCGGAAGCGGACTGGCCAATATCATCCAGGCTGAAATGCTCGATCATTTCATCAACGCTAAAGATTTCCTGATCACCATGGGACCAGCCCAGCCTGACCAGATAATTCAGCAAGGCCTGAGGCAAAAAGCCATCATCCCGATACTGCATTACCCCAACGGCACCATGACGCTTGGAAAGCTTCTTACCATCGTCCCCCAGAATCATGGATACATGAGCATATTCCGGCACCGGGGCACCTAAGGCCTTGAGAATGTTGATCTGTCTGGGGGTATTATTGATATGGTCTTCCCCT
The DNA here is from genome assembly GCF_001466725.1 of Lacimicrobium alkaliphilum. NCBI lineage: Bacteria > Pseudomonadati > Pseudomonadota > Gammaproteobacteria > Alteromonadales > Alteromonadaceae > Lacimicrobium > Lacimicrobium alkaliphilum. Next base: position 1,739,160 of record NZ_CP013650.1, on the reverse strand, counting down.
CGCACCACATGAGATATCCCCATATCCCAGTCGTCCACCACCACACAGAAGTTATACGTAGGAGTACCATCAGTGCGCTGAATAATCAGATCATCCAGTTCATTATTACTGATTTCGATCTTGCCACGAATATGATCTTCTATGACCACACTGCCCTGCTGGGGATTCTTAAAACGAATTACATAATCACCCGACTGCTCTGAAGCATCACGGCATTTACCATCATATTTAGGTTTAACACCTTGCTCCATCTGCGTTTCACGCAACTTTTCCAGTCGCTCTCTGGAGCAATAACACTTATAAGCTTTTCCCTCATCCAGCAATTTCTGGATGATTTCCCTATAGCGATCAAAGCGCTTAGTTTGATAGTAAGGACCCTCATCCCAGCTCAGCCCCAACCATTCCATACCTTCAAGAATCGCATCTATGGCCGCCTGTGTTGAACGTTCAATATCCGTATCTTCAATTCTCAACACAAATTTTCCGCCCTGACTCTTAGCATATAGCCAGGAATAGAGTGCTGTGCGCGCTCCGCCTACATGGAGGTAACCTGTGGGACTTGGCGCAAAACGGGTAACCACTGTCATTGTCTGTATCTTCCTAGGATTGATTGGGTAAGTAATGCTGGCGCATTTTAACAGCCTTGTGTTCAGAAACCTATCTCCCACCGGCTCCCGACCTGATATTCAGCAAATAGCAGAGTTTAAATGCGCACCCTGTTGGCTTTTTATACTGTCTGGGTGCTTTTTATCCATTCAGTTGTACTTTTGCAATTTAGAGTTGACAGCTTAAACAGCCTCCCTATAATACGCCTCCACTTGCCGAGGATAACTTGGTGAGTCAGAAAACGAGCGGATGGTTAGCTCAGCTGGGAGAGCACCGCCCTTACAAGGCGGGGGTCACTGGTTCGAACCCAGTACCATCCACCATTTTCATGAATTGTTGTTAGATACGTCAGGCGGTGCCAGCACCACCCACTCTTTTTAACAACACGGTGGTGACTGATTAAAACCCAGTACCATCCACCATTTTTAAATATAACTCGTTTTTTAAAGGTTATAACTTCTTTCCCTGGATGGTTAGCTCAGCTGGGAGAGCACCGCCCTTACAAGGCGGGGGTCACTGGTTCGAACCCAGTACCATCCACCATTTCCCTTACTATACTGAATGAAATACAGGTCGGTGCCAGCACCACCCGCTCCCGTTACAACACGGGCATCACTGATTCCAGCCCGGTACCATCCACCATTTCCTTTACTATTCTGAATGAAATACAGGTCGGTGCCAGCACCACCCGCTCTTATTGCAACACGGGCATCACTGATTCCAACCCAGTACCACCCACCATTTCCCTTACTAAACTGAATGAAATACAGGTCGGTGCCAGCACCACCCGCTCCCGTTACAACACGGGGGTCACTGGTTCGAACCCAGTACCATCCACCATTTTCCTTAATATTCCAAATGTAATATAGGTCGGTGCCAGCACCACCCGCTCTCGTTACAACACGGGCATCACTGATTCCAACCCGGTACCACCCACCATTTCCCTTACTATACTGAATGAAATACAGGTCGGTGCCAGCACCACCCGCTCTTATTGCAACACGGGCATCACTGATTCCAACCCGGTACCATCCACCATTTCCCTTACTATACTGAATGAAATACAGGTCGGTGCCAGCACCACCCGCTCCCGTTACAACACAGGGGTCACTGATTCCAACCCGGTACCATCCACCATTTCCTTTAATATACTGAAACCTCTGTGCCCCCATGTCTTTGTGGTGAGCAGGCTCTTCTGTATATTTCGTGGTTAAAACAGCCTGTCAGCGGTTAATTTCGTCTTTTTCCTTATTTCCACACTGCAATCTACGATAAACTACTTACAGCATTGTGATTTTTAGACGGGTTATGGACGCAAAACTGGCTTCATCATGTAAGGTACTGATCGTTGATGATCAGGTTCTGGCGCAAGGATATATGAAATATGCTCTGGAAGAGCTCGGCTTGCGTAACGTTACCTATGTCGACAAGGCCACCAGTGCCCTTAAATATGTTGAAGAAGAGCACTTTGACCTGATTGTCTGCTCATACAACCTGAAAAAGGATCAGGATGGGTACTATCTCTACGACCAGTTGAAAAGTACCAATGCCCTGCCCCTTAGTACCGCTTTTGTGTTTATCAGTGCCGACACCAGTTCCGAGCTGGTGCACAGCATTATTGAACTGCAACCAGATGACTTTCTTGCTAAACCCTTTAGCGTCAAAGATCTCGACAAGCGTCTGACCAAAGTACTTAAGCGCAAACGTGCCCTGCGCAACGTCTATCAACTGATGGAAAAAGATGAATTGCACAAGGCTCTGGATGAAGTCGAGAATTTCCTCACCAATCCTGATAACGCCGAGTTCTTCCCACTGGCACTAAAAACCAAAGGTGAACTGTTACTGGCCTGCGATATGACCGAACAGGCGAGAGATTTTTATCGCGCCATTATTAATGTGCAGCCTTTTGCCTGGGCACAGTTGGGGCTGGTCAATGCGCTGATTAAACTTGATGAAGACGAAGAAGCGGAAAAGCTCATACTACAACTGGCTTTTAAGCCAGATTCACAGCTGATGGCTTACGATCTACTTTATGGTCTGAATGTAAAACAGGAGGACTTCGAGTCAGCGCTGGAGACCGTGCTGATGGCCTCGGAAATCTCCCCTCGCAACCTGCGCCGCCATAATGCAGCAATCGCCTTGTCCCGGCTCACTCATGACTACGAGACCCAGTTTGAAGCCGCCAAACGTATCGTTAAATTTGCCAAACACTCAATCCACGACAAGCCGCAAAATTATATCAATGTGGCCCGCGCCGGTATTGATTTTGCTATGACAGCTGATGACAAAGATACAGCTAACCTGATCAAACAGGCCAACGATTATATCCGCCAGTTCCAGATTGCCTTTCCCAAAACGGAACTGCAGGAGCAAATGAAGGTGATTAACGCAAGATTGCTGTATCTGCAGGATGAGAAAGAAAGAGCGCGCACACTGATAGAGCAACTCAGCGGTGATTCACTGGATACCGATGATTTTGAAGATTTACTCGACAAAGCCAAGGTATTTCACGCACTTGGCCTGTACGAACGCTGTCTGGAGGTGCTCGACGAAATAGAGCTGCGTTGTCAGCGCAATCCGGAACAAGGAGAGCTTTTCCTTCGCTATATTAAACAAGAGAAGAAAGAAAAAACGGCCATCAGACAAACACCGAAAGAGCTCAATAACAGTGCCGTGGACTACTATCAGAAAGGCGAACTCGACAGCGCCATGCGCAGCTTCAGGCAAGCCTATACGCTGATGCCCAAGAATGCGTCCATTGCGCTGAACCTGCTGCAGGCCATCGTGATGAAAGCAAAAGAGCAAGGCATATCTGAACATGCTAATACGGTGGTCAAACGCTGTATCAGCACAATAGAAAATGGTCAGCTCAACGAAGAGCAGGAACAACGTTATCTCAGAGTCAAATCCTTTCTACAGGAAGTGATTTAATGCCGCACCGGTTCGCCTGTTTCAATGCGTCGCAATAAATTTCCTGTCGATCCTGATCAGCCCGTTCCCTGGTCGGTTATCTGGCAGCTGCTACCTTACTTGCGCGAATTTAAGGGCCGCATTGTTCTTGCCATGTTGTGCCTTGTGGGTGCCAAGCTGGCCAGCGTTGGTATGCCTTTTATCCTTAAACATGTGGTCGACAATCTCAATCTCGAAAAAGGCGTACAGACACTGCTTGCCGTTCCCCTGATGTTGATCCTGGCCTATGGTCTGTTACGACTGTTCAATGTACTTTTTGGTGAGCTGCGCGACACCTTGTTTGGCCGGGTTACCGAACGGGCCATGCGTCGTCTCGGATTACAGGTCTTCGAACACCTGCACCGTCTGGATCTCGACTTTCACCTGAACCGTCAGACCGGCGGACTATCAAGGGATATTGAGCGGGGCACCACCGGCATCGGCTTTCTGATGCGCTTTATGGTGTTTAATATCGTTCCCACCCTGCTCGAAATCGCCATGGTAGTCGGCTTGTTGTTCTATCACTATGGAGTCAGCTTTGCGGTCATTATTCTCGCCTCGGTGATCTGTTATGTGGGATTTTCTGTCAGAGCTACCCACTGGCGCACCCAGTACGTGCGCGAAGTGAATCAGGCCGACTCATCAACCAACTCCAGAGCCATCGACAGCCTGCTGAACTATGAAACGGTAAAATACTTTAACAACGAAACCTATGAAGCCCGTCGTTATGACCAGGACCTGGCTGGCTGGGAGCAGGCCCGACGTAAAAACCGCTTATCGCTGTTTGTACTCAATGGCGGCCAGGCTCTGGTGATAGCCAGTGCCATGACCGCGATGATGCTGATGGCCGCCAATGGCGTGGTAGAGGAACGGATGACCATAGGTGATTTTGTTTTGATCAATGCCTTTACCATGCAGATATTTATGCCGCTGAATTTCCTAGGCTTTGTGTATCGCGAAATTCGCGGTGCGCTGGCAAATATTGAAAACCTGTTCAAGCTGCTGGATAAACAACCGGCGATTGCCGATGCACCTGATGCTCAGGATCTTAAGGTAGAGGGTGGCGGCATCCGTTTTCAACAGGTGAGTTTCCGTTATCAGTCTGACCGCCCTATTCTCAGACAGGTTGATTTTACTGTCAGCCCGGGCCAGAAAGTCGCCATTGTGGGTGAGTCCGGTGCCGGTAAGTCCACTCTGATCAAACTGCTGTTTCGCTTTTACGACACCATCGAGGGTAAGATTTTGATTGATGGTCAGGATATTGCCGCCGTTACCCAACAATCCCTGCGACAGGCCATCGGCATCGTGCCACAGGACACCGTACTGTTTAATGACAGTATCTTCGAGAATATCCGTTACGCCCGTCCCGATGCCAGTGAGCAGGAGGTACTGGATGCCATCCGCATGGCCCATCTGGATAACTTTATTCGCACGCTGCCCAAAGGGCACCAGACTCAGGTCGGAGAACGGGGCCTGAAGCTTTCAGGCGGTGAAAAACAGCGGGTCGCCATTGCCCGGGTGATCCTCAAACGCCCGCCGATTCTGTTGTTTGACGAAGCCACATCCTCTTTGGATAGCCAGTCGGAGCAAGCCATACTCAAAGCCTTCACAGAGGTCTCCAGCGGCCATACCAGTTTAGTGATCGCCCACCGGCTCTCAACCGTAGTGGATGCAGATAAAATTCTGGTGATGAGTGAAGGCGCAATAGTGGAACAGGGAAACCATCAGCAGTTACTGCAAACCGAGGGTTACTACGCCCGGCTCTGGCATGCCCAGCAGCATCAGCGCCGCGATAAGGAGTCCGGATAATGATGGATAAACAGGCACTGATCGAGGCAGTTAACCAGACTATGCCCTTTGGCAAATATGCCGGTCGCCGACTGCTGGAACTGCCCGAACCCTATCTGGTCTGGTTTGCCGGACAGGGCTTCCCCGAAGGAAAACTCGGTCAGCAACTGGCGCTGATCCATGAAATTAAGGTCAATGGCCTGGAGGCTATGCTCCGGCCTTTATTACGATAACTTCAGAAAATTAATACAGGGCTAATGAGATCCAAATCACAACGTCCGTATCAGATTAAAAAGAGCGGCATTAAAGATAAAAATATTGATCGTCAGATACTCATTCTGCATAAAGCTATGCTGGATAAACTCTGTAAGCAGCCGTCACTGATTACACAGGTTCTGGATACCCTGGAGCAGCGCAGGGAAAGCGGGCGCCTTCGCCATGGTGCCTACCTGACCTGGTATTGTGCTTTGGAGCAACTGCAGCAGGATCCACAATTGATGTACCGTACGCTGCTCGAGGACAGCCCCCGTATGCGAAAGCTCAGACGCAATACTCCCTTAACCGGCATTCTCACAGAACAGGAACGCCAACAGGCCCTGTTTGAGCAGGCCTGCGGGATCCTCAGTATCGACCAGCTATTAAATTAGAGCTGACCAATCATCCTACATCCTGACGCTTAACCCTCTGGCAAGGGCACCGCGATAAGAAAGCCAGGCGGGAAATAAAGCCAGCACAGCGGCCAGCGCAACAATCAGCGCCAGATAACCTAAAGTGGATGCTGACAAAGGTAAAGCACTGATAAACAGCCCGTACTCAGCGGTGATCCAACTTCCCAGCCCCGCCAGCGCTGTGGCTAACAGCACGTAGCCCAGCACCGCCCCTGCCAGTGCAATCAATATGGCTTCCATCTCTATAATCAGCACCACAAAACTGGCATGAGCACCGATAGCCCGCAATACCGCAATTTCTCTCTCCCGCTCACGCATAGATGCCAGTAACATGGTCGTCATACCCAGCATACTGGCCACCAACACCAGTAAGGCAATCAGCGCCAGTGCCCGTTCAGCCATGCCCATCATCTGCCAAAGCTCTGACAGCGCCACGCCGGGAATAATACCCAGCAAGGCTTCATCCTGATACTGATTAACCTTTCTCTGAAAAGTCAGCACGCCGATACGGGACTTAAGCCCCACCAACATGGCGCTGACCGAATCAGGAATTAGATTATCATCAACCCTGTGCTCGCTTTGGTTGTCACTATGCTGATGGCTTCCACTTTCCTCTTTCGGGTGCTGATGATAGGTGTCAGCAGATGAAAGATCGTGCTTATGTTCCTGCTGGCTTTGGAAGGATTTTTGTGGACGGGATAAAGCCGTTCGCTGAGGTGTTTCATGTATCGCTTCAATCGAACTTAACGACACATGCACCGTCTGATCTACAGGCGTACCGGTCGGTGCCAGTATACCTGTCACCTTAAACGGATGGGCATCATGATGGGTAAAGCTGACCTCTCCGGTACCATGGGAAATCACCAGTTCACTACCAACCTTATACCCCAGTTTTGCTGCCACCTCGGCACCCACAACCGCCTCTAGCGCCCCTTCAAATACCTGACCATCCTTTAGCTTCAGTGGCTGTGACTGGCCATACTTAAAATGCTCAAAGTAAGCCGCAGTGGTACCCAGTACCCTGTAACCTTTATGGGAATCTCCCAGAGATAACGGCACCGCCCAGGCTACTTCCTGCGACTGGCTGAGTTTCTGATAACTCTGCCAGGAGATATTGTTGGTTGGATTGCCAATACGAAACACCGAGTACAATAACAGATTGGTGGGGCCGGTTCTGGCACCTACAATCAGATCCACCCCCGAAACCGTGCGGCTGAAACTGGATCGCATCTCATTTTTCAGATGATCCACTCCCAGAATAATAAAGGTACTGACGGCAATAGAGACCACTGTCAGCAACACCGTCAGCTTGCGGCTCCATAAACTGGCTCTGGCAAGGCGAATCAACATAAGATCTCCTCACTGATATTGTTCAGTTCAGACAAATTTTGTTGTTGATCGAAGTGCCCAGCCAGAGTCTTGTCGTGGCTGACAAACACCACGGTGGCCTGATTTTTTTCGCAGCATTGAAGCAGCAAATCCACAAACTGATCCCGTAACTCTGAATCCAACGCCGAGGTAGGTTCATCGGCGATAATAATCTCAGGATGATTCAGCAGCGCTCTGGCCACGGCCACCCGCTGCTGCTGCCCGACACTAAGCTCACCGGCTTTGCGTTCCAGCAGCTCATTGCTTAGTTGTAACTGGCCAGTGATCTGCTGCAGATGCCCGGATTCGGCAGACTCAGCCCGGCCAAACCAGGCTGCCAGCATAATATTCTGCCGTACTGTCATATAAGGCAGTAAATTAAACTGTTGGAAAATCACCCCGATATGCCGGGCCCGGAAGCGATCACGGGCACCGGCTTTGAGACGGGTCAGTTCTTGTGTGAGAACGCTGATACTGCCCTGCTGAGGCGTCAGAATACCACAAAGCAGATTCAGCAAAGTAGACTTGCCACTGCCTGATGGCCCGTACAAAAACACCTTCTGGCCTTTTTCCACCTGCCAGTGTTCAATATTCAGTACCGCCTTGTCCTGCCAGGCAAATTTTACCTTATCAAGCTGAATTACCGGCTCCATCACACCTCGCCCTGAATTGATTTTGTTATAATATAACCTTTACTCGAATAGGTGTCAGCAAAGCGGAGCACACTTATTTAGTACACCGGTGCGAGAAAGACGCCCGGTCATGCCCGAGTGCCGTTAGCGGGCATCCAGTGACCTTTACGAAAGACATGATTAACCACGCAGGCTCAGAGGGCACAGAGAGGCACAGAGATTTGAATGGTTAACCGCTTTGACATTTTTCGTGTTTTTCGTGCCTTTCGGGTGATCAGGTTTTTTCCTGTCGGGATAAATCCCGACCTACATTTTTTCTTGTGATCTCGCTGAGGCGCAAAGGCGCAGAGATGTTAATACCCTTTCCACGCTCTGTGATCTCTGTGGCTCTGTGGTGAAAATGGCTTTTGAGGAGTGTTTTCGTAGACCTTTACTGTCAAAACCCGACCTACATTGCGGGAGCGTTTTAGGACAGCTTTAGCTAGCCCGCGAAGCGGGTGAGTCTCAGGGATGAGACGAACACTAAAGCGCCAGGAGCGCATTAGGACAGCTTTAGCTGGCCTGCGCAGCAGGTTAACTACATGGATGTAGTTAACAAAAAAGCCGCTGAAATCAGCGGCTTTTAAAGAATTCGTCATTTGGCCTGTAAACAAGCCTGTCAGAATTTACTGGGGAACTACGTTAACGGCCTGAGGACCTTTTTGACCTTGTTCTACTTCAAAAGAAACAGATTGGCCTTCTACCAGTGTTTTGAATCCGTCACCAGAGATTGCGCGGAAGTGTACAAACACGTCCTTGCTGCTGTCTGCAGGTGTAATGAAACCAAAACCTTTATCTTCGTTAAACCACTTAACGGTACCAGTTGTTTTTGACATTTAAGTCTCCAAAAAACATATATATATAACTAACGCTCAACACATAATGTGATGAGTAATAATGCCTGCGAATCTGATTAATTATTTGGGCAACACGCAAAGACTTAATGACAAAAACGTTTGAGGTAAATGTAGCAATAGATCTTAAAGCATAACTATGTTGTAAATAACGGGTCTGACGCTGCAGGCCGGGATCTACAATAACAGCTTTTCCCCCTTTGTACAGCTTTAAATAACAATTAAACGAATTACTTAGCGATTTATCAGCGTATTTGCACCTGTTGCAAGGCCTGTTCCAGTGAGTCAAATTCAGTTTCACTGTCGCTGATGCACTCCAGGCGGCTGTCCATGCCTTCCGTCAGCTCACTGGTACTGAGAACACCGTCAACCTGATTAAACACAAACCAGCCCTTTTCCGTGCGCATAATGGCCTTAACACGCTGCATATCCAGCCCTAAAAGCAACGACATCAATGCGGTAAAATTAAAGCACGCAGAGGGCGCGAATACCCAGCCACAGCTATAAAATCCATCGGCACGGGCCTGGCGACGAATAAAACCCGCATCTGGTGCACTGAGGGCCTCCAGCGCTTCAGCACCCTCTTCTGTCCGGTCCCTTTCTGCATTTATCAGCGACTGCCCGAATCCGGCCTTACCCTGCAACCAGTTAGGATCCAACTGTCCCTGAGTGACAGAAGTAATCTCCCCCTGATACCCCAGTTCCAATGCCAATGCTTTTAGTGAATCAGGATCATCAGGCTGATAAAGATCCGACTTATTGGCAATCAATCTGTCTGCTACCTGAATTTGCTGACGAAAAATCGGATGTTCACGGTAGCGCTTATCTTTGGCTTTACGGGCATCAACCAGTGTCAGAGTCTGACGCAGATCAAGAATGCCGCGATAATGCTCTGCACTTAAGTTTTGCAGGACCTCAAGGGGGTGACCCAGGCCTGTGGGTTCAATTAACAGTCGATCGGGCTTGCTTTGCGCCAGCAATAAATTCAGCGCTATTTGCATCGGCAGGCCGGAGGTGCAACACATGCATCCCCCCGGCACTTCTTTGATATACAACTGCTTGTTATCACCATTTTGTCTGAGCATATTGCCGTCAATGCCAACCTCACCAAATTCATTCACCAGCACCGCCCAGATTTCACCCTCCGGTTTGTTGTTCAACAAATGTCTTATGGCGGTAGACTTACCCACGCCAAGAAAGCCGGTGATGATATTGGTGGCAACGGCCCGCTTAATAATCTGCATTAATCATACTCTTAGCTTCCTACCCGTCCGCCACCGGTTTTGGTGATCACCACCACAGAAGGCCTTGGCGGCATGTCGGGGTCAAAATCCGGCCAGCGGGTGGAGGGCTGCTCAAAGCTGCTCTTGTCACCGGGATGCTGAACCGCACAAAAAAAGTTTTCAGAGTCGGGGGTGAAAAACGGCCCGCACAGTTCTGCACCAACCGGCGTACGTAAAAACCGCTTGGTCAGCGCCCGTCGCTCCCCTTCCACCTCGCAGGCCCAGACCCCGTCAGCCATTTGATATTGCTCGGCACCGTCGGTGGCAATCCAAAGGTTACCCAGTTTATCAAAAGTACAGTTGTCCGGATTCGCCAGCCAGCCATTTTCGCTGATATCCGGATGATACCGGGTGCCCTGCTCATCCTTAGGGCCTGCGATCAGCAACATCTCCCAGGTGAAATGTTCTTTGCTGTGATCGCCATCAACCGGACTGAGTTCAAGGATCTGACCCGCGCGATTTTTCGCTCTCGGGTTAGGACCATCACGCTGCTCTTCGCTGCGACGGCTGTTGTTAGTCAGCATTACATAGACCTTACCGTTGACCGGATTCACTTCCACATCTTCGGGCCTGTCCATCGGCGTAGCGCCCAGTAAATCGGCGGCCCTGCGACAATCCAGTAGTACATCGCCCTGACTGCTGAAACCATTTTCTTCGCTCAGAGGGCCTTGTCCAAATATCAGTGGCAGCCATTGCATAGTGCCATCATCACTGAAGCGGGCACAGTATAATGTTCCCTCATCCAGCAACTGCAGATTAGCCATGCGATTGTCGGGCTGATAGATATTCTTGCTGACAAACTTATACAGGTATTCAAACTGCTCATCATCGCCGCTGTAAGCCACTACATGGCCATCGGTATTGATAAACACGTTAGCCCCTTCATGTTTATAGCGCCCCAGTACGGTCCGCTTTTTCGGCACAGATTGTGGATCAAAGGGGTCGATTTCCACTATCCAGCCCACATGCAAAGGTTCGGCCGGGGTCTGACTCATGTCCCAGCGATTAAAGTGCCTTGACCAGCTGCCACGATGTTTTTCAGTCATACCAAAGCGTTGGTAGTTTTCCTGCTCACCTGAGTCTTTAAAATCACCGCCAAAGAAGAAATCCACATTTTCTTCACCGGTCAGGATAGTGCCCCAGGGCGTGACACCACCGGCACAGTTACCATAGGTTCCCAGTGTACGGACCCCATCGGCGCTGTCGGCGGTAATAAGCCGGGAGTTGCCGGCCGCCGGGCCGGTCATCTGCATTTCCGTTTGAGGGGTAATACGGCGGTTGTATTCTGAGTCCAGAATAAGCTGCCACTGGCCGTCAGGACGCTTTTCAATTTCCACCACACTGAGGCCATGGGCCATCATGTCATTTAGCGCCATATCCTTATCCAACTGATTCCGCTCAGGTGAACCGGGATACATCATGCTGGGTCGCGTATACTCATGATTGACCACCAGCAAACCATGGTCAGAGTTATCTGAACCCAGCGGCAGAGACACAAAACCAACAAAGTCATTGTTATAACCAAATTGCTGCATCTGCCGTTCAGCACTTTGTTGCGAAGGATCAAACTCTGGTGCACCACTGAACAGCGGATCCCCCCAACGCACCAGTACCTGAGCCTGATACCCTTGTGCCACCGCCAGATGCTTGTCCAGACCATGTGCCAGCTCGGTAAAACTCAACGTGCCCTGCTCAGCCACTGACTCAGCAGCTTGTTTGGCAGCCGGGGCAGGCACACCACAACCGGCCAGCATTATCGCACTGCCACCCAGTCCCAGTCCCTTGAGCGCGTGGCGGCGGGACAGACGGGCGGCGAGGATATGGGCAAAAGCTGGCGCACGGTTTTGTTTCGGTTTTTGTTCAGGCATCAATTGTCTCTGATTTAATTATCTGAAAAGTTTGCGTAAAAGTGTTTCACAAAATAATGACAAAACCTTTAACAGGAGAAAGTTTGCTCAGCCCATATGACCTGTTGTCAGACTCAAGATCAGGTGCTTGTTCCGGACTAATCTCTGTCAGTGCCAGCCCATGCCCGCTGCCACGGCACAAAACAGCACCACCAGGTAAGGCGGAATCTTCCAGAACATCAACATGGCAAAAGCCAGCAATACCAGAGAAAAATCCAGGGCAGTAAGGATTCCGCTTTGCCAGACTGGCTGATAGAAAGCCGCCAGCAGAATCCCCACTACAGCGGCATTAATCCCCTTCAGCGCCTGCTGCACGGCAGGAAAACGCCGTAGTGATGACCAGAAAGGTAGCGCCCCCATTACCAGCAAAAAGGCCGGCAAAAATATCGCTATCAGCGCCACCGAAGCGCCGACACCCCCGGAAACCGGCCCCTGCGCAGCCCCCCCTAGAAACGCGGCAAAGGTAAACAGCGGCCCGGGCACAGCCTGCGCTGCACCATATCCGGCCAGGAAGGTGTCATTGCTGACCAATCCCATTGGCACGACTTCGGCCTGTAACAGGGGCAGCACCACATGCCCCCCACCAAACACCAGCGCCCCGGCACGATAAAAACGATCAAACAGTTCCAGTAACGGATTGCCGGTGCTGGTTGCCAGCAGCGGCAATAAAGTCAACAGCACGACGAAAACCAACAACAGTAAACCACCGGTTCGTTTGCTCAGCGGTACTGTCATTGCATCATGCTGTGGATGATGCTCAGAACTGCTCAGCAGCCACCACCCCGCCAGACCACCGGCAACGATTAACGCTATCTGAGCTCCCACACCCGGCAACATCAACAACACCACTGCGGATAGCACGCCAATACTGATACGGGGCAGATCAGGGCATAAACTTCGCCCCATTCCCCAAAGGGCCTGCGCGACGACGGCCACGGCCACCACTTTCAGGCCATGCAGCCAGTCACTGCCAAAATATTGCGTTATTTCGCCGGAATACAGCGCAAATAGCAGCATGATAACAGCAGATGGCAAGGTAAAGCCCAGCCAGGATGCCAGAGCACCGCGGATGCCGCCCCATTGCAAACCCAGACCAATCCCCACCTGACTGCTGGCCGGTCCTGGCATAAACTGACACACCGCCACCAGCTCAGCATAAGCCTGTTCACTCAGCCATTTACGCTTTTCGACAAATTCGTGCCGGAAATACCCCAGGTGTGCCACCGGGCCACCAAAGCTGGTTAACCCCAGGCGTAAAAATATGCCTAATAGGGTAAAAAAACCAAGTCTGGGAATTTTCTCTGAAGCCATCTCAAATACCGCTATATATCCGGATATAGTTAACAAAACAGACTAAAGGATTCACCGCAGCCAATCACTAAAATTCCGGGAGAATTTCAGGACAGCTTCAGCTGGCCCGCGGAGCGGGTGAGCTACATGGACGTAGCTCACAAAAAAGGTGACCTGCGCCACCTTTTATTATTCAACGTAAAACAGCATCAGTGATCGTGCCCATCTTCTTCTGCACCAATCCCCAACCAGAGGAGCTTATCCGGGGTAAAATCCAGTTCCAGCTCACCGCTGATTTCTGCACTGTCAAGATCCACATTAACGACATGGCCGGCAATGGGATCGGAGATATACACTACATCTTGTGCATGAGATATCGTCATTGAAAAGCTACTGCCCTCAGGCATCTCTTCTGCTTCCTCACTGACATGCACTTTGGCGCCGAATTCCCAGGAAGACTCTTCTTCTTCCTCACCTTCGTGCTCATGATCATGATGCTCAAGGATGGTCAGATGACCGCTGTCATCCAGCACCACAAAGCCTTCACCATGTTCGACAAAGCCATAGCCTACAGGGCGGGCGCTGTCTTCATTCTGCCAGTCAATACTGGTTATTTCGCCATGTTCAGGATCAATTGAGAACAACGCCGTACCGGCGATGCCGATAAAGGTCCCGTTATCATGATGGCCAATCAGGCTACCGACGCGCATGCCTTCGGCAAAGTCCCCGGTATTAGCAATTTTGCTGGCAGCAAAGTTATTACCGTCCTGTTCAATCACTACCACACCGTCTGTACAGGCAAAACTTATAAAATCATGGTTCTGTGCGCTACCGTGTAAGCCCGGGCAACTGACATCAAACACCTGTTCCATATCGAAGTGATCATCGTGCTGATGGAAAAGCGCAATCTTATCAGGCAACGAACTGTCACTGTCGGCATCACGCACCGTGGAGATCAGGTACTCACCACGGGCCTGAGCAGCACCGTGCATATTGACGTTGTAGTGCAGTAACGAAAATTCCCCATTTTCCTCGACAGTGTGCTCACCAAAGACAGCAACTGCGGCAGGAATACCTGCATCTGCGTTACCGTCAAAAAATACCGCCGTTTGCCCTTCACCATGAGTAATATGAGTGGGTCGGCTGTCATTAAGCGAAAACTCTGCCATGGCAGGGTCTTGTTCAAAGGTATCGAAGTGATCACCATGTTCTTCCTGCCATAGTCCACCATCGATGAACTCCACCAGATCCTGGTTGCGCTGCACCAGCATAGCGTATCTGGAACCGGAAGTGGCGTGCAAGGCGCTAACCGGATTGATGGTAGTAAAGTCAGCCAACAAATCGTTATCATTTAAATCAAAAACACTAACCTGATTGGCATCTTTTGCACTGACGACCAGGCGACCAGCATTGCCCTCTGCGTCACCATGGTCGTGATCATCATCATCATGGTCGTCTTCAACAATTGGCTCTTTTTCCACAATTGTGGTGGTAGCATCACCACAGCCACCCAGTAGTGCGGCAGATACCATCAGGGCCAATAAACTCACTTTGGATTGCATCATTCTTATTCCCTTATATTTTCGACTGAATATTTTGACGCAGAGAGCATTGCACTCTCTGCCTGAACTAAATCAGAAATAACCGCGCACGCCGACAGCCAGAGAACGACCCGGTAAAGGTGCGATATCTTTTAAGAAAGAGGTGTGTACCCTGGCCTCTTCATCGGTCAGGTTGCTACCTTTAAGATAAAACGCCAGCTCATTGCCGTTCAGCGGCAGGTGATAGGTGACACTGGCATCGAGCAGGGTATAACCGGCAGTCTCCGTTTCCAGTTCGGCTATCTTGTCCTGTTTAAAGTAGCGGGTCAGGCCAATATCAGCGCTAATCTGATCCTGTTCATATTTAAGGTTGGCACCAAGACGAAGGGGCGGTGTCCTTGGTAAATCGCCACCCTGCTTTAATCTGGCACGGATATAATCACCCTGTACCACCAGTTTGAACGGCGCATTAATCTGCCAGCTTAGCTGGGCCTCAAAACCATGCAGAATCACATCTTCCTGTGCGAAGATAAATACCGGTAGTTCATCAGCATGTAGCTCCTCTTCAGCCCCATGTTCTTCCTCTTCATGACCATGCTCATCTTCACCGTGGTCATGCCCGTCTCCGGCAAACAACCCGGTAGCACGCTGATAGTAAAAGTCATCAGCCTGGTTATAAAAGGCATTCAGAATAAAGCCAAAATCGCCGCTGATTTTTCGTAAACTGATGTCCAGGTTTGTAGAAGATTCCAGATCAACCTGCTTATCGGTTACATCAAGATAAGGTTCACCATCTTCATCTTCAAACAGTCCGAAAATGGCTCCCACTTCAAAACTGTTGGTACCGATATGAGGTCCGAAAGACAACAGTTCTGCCGCAGAAGGAGCCCGTTGAGAACGTGACAAAGATACCCCAAGGTTATATCCGGGGTGAAAATCCCACACCAGACCTGCAGACAGGCTGTAGGGTTCGAATTCATGTTTAGCAGTGAACACCCGTGTCAGCTCATCTCCGTGCTCATCTTCATCTCCATGTTCATCTGCATGCTCTTCATCACCATGCACCGCAGATGCTGGCAAGCGCACCTGATCTGCATTAATTTCAACTCTCTCAATACGGGCACCCAATTGCACCAGCACATCACCGAAATGCTTTTCCTCCATCCAGGCTAATGCCAGCATTTCGGTATCTGAAGGCGGCGCAAACGCCTCATCCCCCTGCGCTTCAAAGTCACTCTGTTTGTAATGCAAACTCAGGCCACCACGCCAATCATGATAATGCTGGTGTAAGAGCTCGACCCGGGCTTCTTTGCTGTTGTTTTTAAACAAGGTGCCGATTTCACCATTTTCAATTTCTGCATGCTCATAATCGGTATAGGCAAATTTGGTATTAACACCGCTGATAAAAGCATGATCAAAACTCAGTTCACTTAAAAGCTGAAATCTGTCCTGCTGCATATCGGCATAAACGGTTTCTTCGCCCTCAGCCTCCTCATCATGGTCATGCTCCTCTTCATCACCATGTGCATGACCGGGAATGCCATATTCGCGATCCATACGACCATAGGAGAAACCAACAAAGCCATTGTCTAATAAATAACTGCCACCTAAGGTAAAGCCCTGAGATTCTGATGCCGTATTTTCTACCCGGCCATAACCTTCTTCGTCCTCTTCATGAGCATGATCGTCGTGCTCTGACTCTGTTTCTGCATGGCCAGGGATACGGTAGTCATCACTCTCGCGCCAGAATCCATCCAGATACAGACCAAGATTTCCGCTGCCGCTGTTTAAGGAAGCCGATGCCAGTTTCTGACTATTTACCGAATCCCGCTCCAGGGTCGCTTCTCCACGCGTAACGGTGTCTTTGGGAACACGGTTGTCCACCACATTCACCACGCCGCCTATGGCACCGCTGCCATAAAATAAGGTAGAGGGGCCTCGCAGCACTTCAATCTGGGTAGCGGTACTGGTCTCGGACGACACCAGATGATCAGGCCCTACCCGGGACGCATCACCAGCGTCCAGGC
Organism: Lacimicrobium alkaliphilum; assembly: GCF_001466725.1. Taxonomy (NCBI): domain Bacteria; kingdom Pseudomonadati; phylum Pseudomonadota; class Gammaproteobacteria; order Alteromonadales; family Alteromonadaceae; genus Lacimicrobium; species Lacimicrobium alkaliphilum. Next base: position 1,722,208 of record NZ_CP013650.1, on the reverse strand, counting down.
CATTTTGTGTAATCATCACTCTGGGACCGTCAAGCCCGCGGATGATTGGGCTGCTGGCAACAGAAGCGTAGAAACTACTATGCACCCCCACTTCGTTTTTAAGGGTATCGCCTAAGGTAGAGGCCTGGCGCATCCGCAAGGAGTCGCCTGCCAGCACACTGACCGGAATAGAGGATTCCAGTGCCGAGGAATGAAAAGGTGTGGCGGTGACATCCACCACTTCAATACTGGTATTAAGCATGGTCAGCTTAAGATCTTTAAGACCTTCTTCGGGAACCTGAACGTCCTGATTCAGATGCGAAAAACGCCGGGCTGACAGATGTAATTCCAGTGTCCCGGCCCGGACCTTATCAAACTGAAACCTGCCCTGCTGATCAGATGTCTGGGTCTGATTGGTACCCATAATTTGGATCCTGGCACCTGCCACAGGCACGCCGTCAGAATCTGTGATACGACCTTCCAGAGACTGGGCTGCGGCGAGAGGAGAAAGCAAGGCTCCGATAGTAGCAGCCAGTGTTGTTAGTTTTTTCATCTTACTCCCGAACAATGTTATATCATAACCAAAACAAGGCGGACGACTTAGCCAGCATTGGCAAAAATAAGTATAAAGCCATTTTATCGCCGCTCAACTTCCAATATGTTATATTATAACAATTACGGAATTCAACTCTTTTATCGGAAACAGGACAAACAGCGTAAAAATGCCGACAGGCAACAGCAGCCTGCCAACGCTAAAATTCCGGGAGAGTCTTAGGACAGCTTTAGCTGACCCGCAAAGCGGGTGAGCTACATGGACGCAGACGAACACTAAAACTCCGGGAGAGTTTTAGGACAGCTTCAGCTGGCCCGCGAAGCGGGTGAGTCTCAGGGATGAGACGAACAAAAATGGCGCCAGAAGGCGTTATGCATGTCAGTTAAAGATATCTAACTATTGAAAGTTGACTTAAACGAGACATCGACCTCCCTGTCTTTTATGTCTCTCGTCCCTTCGAGCCAGTTACCTTTGTAAGGACACAAAGGTAACCGAAAAGTCCCTCGCTCAGGACAGCTTCTGATCCCGTTTTCTAAGCAGGCTTACTTATCGCACCGGCCTTAGGTAACATCCATGTAAGGGTAGCGGCCTCTGGCGAACGTCCCTGTTCGCCAGTGCGGTAAGCCCGCTTCTGCAACGGGACGCTATATTCGCGGTTAAGGCGGCGAAGCCGCCTCTTAATTCCCCCTTAAAACGCCACGTCCGGGCAGGGTGATGTGGAAAAGGTGGATAATTTTCAGGGATGAAAATTAAGCGGAGACTGAACTTCGGACGTGAATCTCCGCGACCGGCTTTCGCCATGACCGGACTTTATGTGGCGTTAGGGGCGTACTTTCTTTCGGTTACCTTGCTTTACACGAGTAAAAACTATTTGGTCTGGAACCAAATTGGACAGCTTTAGCTGGCCCGCGAAGCGGGTGAGCTACATGGACGCAGACGAACACTAAAACTCCGGGAGAGTTTTAGGACAGCTTCAGCTGGCCCGCGAAGCGGGTGAGTCTCAGGGATGAGACGAACAAAAATGGCGCCAGAAGGCGCCATTTAGAGAAGGAGTATCACCCTAAAGCAGGTTAAACGTACTTCACATCAATAATTTCATATTCCACCACACCCGCCGGGGTGTTAATCGGCACAACATCATCAAGCTCTTTACCGATTATACCTCTGGCAATAGGCGAATTAACCGAAATCATATTCTGTTTCAGATCCGCTTCGTCATCACCCACTATCCGGTAAGTGGTCTCTTCTTCTGTATCCACGTTTAACAATGTCACTGTGGTACCAAAGATGATCTTGCCCGTATTAGGCAGTTTGGTGACATCGATAATCTGTGCGTTAGACAGCTTGGCTTCGATATCCTGAATTCTTCCTTCGCAGAAGCCTTGTTGCTCACGAGCGGCATGGTATTCGGCATTTTCCTTAAGATCGCCATGCTCTCTGGCTTCAGCGATAGCCTGAATAATTTGCGGCCTTTTTACCGATTTAAGTTCATTCAGCTCTTTGCGCAACATCTCTGCGCCTTTGGCTGTCATTGGGATTGATTGCATTAACGAGTCACTCTCTCATGTAGTTCTTGTAATGAATTAACGCGGGCACGATCGTCGGCCTCCTGCGCATTCATGGTTGCAAAGGCTGCATTCATAGTGGTGGTGTACGCCACTTTATTCAACAGGGCTTCCCGTCTGATATATACAGAATCGTTAATTGCCTGTCTGCCTTCGGTCGTATTTATAATGTAGCAGTACTCACCATTTTTGATCGCATCGACGATATTGGGGCGACCTTCGGCAAGTTTATTCACTACCGCGCAATCCAGACCCGCTTCGTTGAGCACCAGCGCAGTGCCTTTGGTGGCCTCGAGCTTAAAGCCCTTGGCGAGCATGGCTTTGGCCAGTTCTATGACCCGGCGCTTGTCGTTCCCGCGCACGGACAACAGCGCTTTGCCTTGCTTGGGCAACGGCGCGCCAGCACCAAGATTCGCCTTGGCGTAGGCTTCCTCAAAGCTCTCTCCTACTCCCATTACCTCGCCGGTACTGCGCATCTCAGGGCCCAGCAAGGGATCCACACCCTGGAATTTAGCAAAGGGGATCACCACTTCTTTAACCGAGTAGTAAGGAGGTATCACTTCGCTGGTAAAGCCCTGTTTGGTCAGTTTCTGACCGGCCATGGCCCGGGCAGCAATTTTTGCCAGCGGCACACCGGTAGCTTTAGAGACAAAAGGAATGGTTCGTGCAGCGCGCGGGTTGACTTCAATCAGATACACTTCACCGTCTTTCACCGCAAACTGGGTATTCATCAGGCCGACCACTCCAAGCTCCAGAGCCATGGCCCGAACCTGATCGCGCATCTTATCCTGAATTTCCTGCGGCAGTGAGTAAGGTGGCAAGGAACAGGCCGAATCACCGGAATGCACTCCGGCCTGCTCAATGTGCTCCATAATACCGCCCATAACCACGGTCTCACCGTCACTGACAGCATCCACGTCTACTTCAATGGCATCATCGAGGAATCTGTCCAGCAATACCGGAGATTCGTTGGAAACCTTAACCGCCTCAGTGAGATAACGCTTCAGATCCTTGATGTCATACACAATTTCCATGGCCCGGCCACCCAATACATAAGAAGGGCGCACCACCAACGGGAAGCCGATACGTTTGGCCTGTTCAATAGCCTGCTCGATATTGCTGACCGTCGCATTGGCAGGTTGTTTCAGATCCAGCTTATGTACCATCTGCAGGAAGCGCTCTCTGTCTTCTGCCCTGTCGATAGCATCCGGAGTGGTACCGATAATGGGCACCCCATTGGCTTCCAGCGCCCGCGCCAGTTTCAGTGGCGTCTGGCCACCGTACTGCACAATCACCCCTTTAGGTTGCTCAACCCGGACAATTTCCAGTACATCTTCTAAAGTCACAGGCTCAAAATACAACCTGTCGGAGGTATCATAATCGGTGGAAACGGTCTCAGGGTTACAGTTGACCATAATGGTTTCGTAACCGTCTTCGCGCATGGCCAGCGCCGCATGTACGCAGCAATAGTCAAATTCTATGCCCTGACCTATGCGGTTAGGCCCGCCGCCGAGCACCATGATCTTATCGCGGTCACTGGGGTCGGCTTCACACTCTTCGTCATAGGTGGAATACATGTAAGCGGTGCTGGTAGCAAATTCTGCGGCACAGGTATCCACCCTTTTGTACACTGGTTTGATATCCATTTCGTGACGCTGACCGCGCACATCGGCTTCCGCCACCCCCAGAATATCTGCCAGTCTGGTATCGGAGAAACCTTTGCGCTTAAGTGTGCGCATCAGGGTTGCATCGATACCGGCTAAGCCCAGTTTTTCGACCTTAGTTTCTAACTGCACCAGTTCTTCAATCTGCACCAGGAACCAGGGATCGATATTGGTCAGTTCAAACACCTCATCGACGCCCATCCCCAGGCGGAAGGCATCAGCGATATACCACAGGCGTTCGGCTCCTGCCTCTCGCAGCTCACGCACAATTTTGGTTCTGGCATCAGAGTCAGATAAGTCCACCACGGGATCAAAGCCAGAGACATTCTGTTCCAGTCCACGCATGGCTTTTTGCAACGATTCCTGCTGATTACGGCCGATGGCCATCACCTCACCCACAGATTTCATCTGTGTGGTTAAGCGATCATTAGAGCCGGCAAATTTCTCAAAGTTAAAGCGGGGTATTTTGGTCACTACATAGTCGATGGCCGGCTCAAAAGAAGCAGGCGTCAGACCGCCGGTAATTTCATTAGAAAGCTCATCCAGGGTATAACCCACCGCCAGTTTGGCGGCTACTTTAGCAATCGGGAAGCCGGTTGCCTTGGATGCGAGTGCCGAAGAACGGGATACCCTGGGGTTCATCTCGATGATCACCAGGCGCCCGGTTTCAGGGTCAACACCAAACTGCACATTTGAGCCGCCGGTTTCCACACCGATTTCACGCAATACCGCCAGTGCCGCATTACGCATAATCTGGAATTCTTTATCGGTCAGCGTCTGTGCCGGTGCCACAGTAATAGAGTCACCGGTGTGAATGCCCATAGGGTCGATATTCTCAATGGTACAGACGATAATGCAGTTATCGTTTTTATCCCGTACCACCTCCATTTCATACTCTTTCCAGCCAATCAGGGATTCGTCGATCAGCAGCTCTTTGGTGGGCGATAAATCCAGCCCGCGCCGGCAAATTTCTTCAAACTCTTCAACGTTATAAGCAATGCCGCCACCGGTGCCGCCCATGGTAAAGGAGGGACGGATAATACAAGGGAAACCAATGCGACTGAGTACATCGTGAGCCTGCTCCATACTCTGGGCAATCTCCGCTCTGGGACACGCCAGACCGATGGCTTTCATGGCCTGATCAAAACGATCCCGGTCTTCTGCTTTGTCGATAGCATCAGCCGTGGCGCCGATCATCTCCACGCCAAACTCTTCCAGTACGCCGTACTTATCCAGTTCCAGTGCACAGTTAAGAGCTGTTTGCCCGCCCATGGTCGGCAGTATGGCATCGGGGCGCTCTTTTTCGATGATTTTCTTTACCACTTCCCAGTGAATAGGCTCGATATAGGTGGCATCGGCCATTTCCGGATCAGTCATGATGGTAGCCGGATTGGAATTGACCAGGATCACCCGGTAGCCTTCTTCGCGCAGGGCTTTACACGCCTGAGCCCCGGAATAATCGAATTCACAGGCCTGGCCGATAACGATGGGACCAGCGCCGATAATAAGAATACTTTTTATATCTGTACGTTTTGGCATGCTCTTCCCCGTTACTTGCTTGCTTGGATAAGTTCGATGAAATGATCAAACAAAGGTGCGGCGTCATGGGGGCCCGGACTGGCCTCAGGGTGCCCCTGAAAACTGAAAGCCGGTTTATCAGAGCGATGGATACCCTGAATTGAATCATCAAACAATGAAATATGTGTGACGTCGAGATTGTCCGGCATGCTGTCCTTGTCCACCGCAAAGCCATGATTCTGACTGGTGATCATCACTCTGTTATTGGCGATATCTTTTACCGGATGGTTAGCACCATGATGACCGAATTTCATTTTCTCGGTTTTTGCACCGCTGGCCAGGGCCAGAAGTTGATGGCCCAGACAAATACCGAGAATAGGCAGGTCCTTTTCCAACAGGGCTTTAATCGCCTCAATGGCATAAGTGCAGGGCTCGGGGTCGCCCGGGCCGTTAGATAAGAAGACCCCATCAGGGTTCATGGCCAGCACGTCTTCGGCACTGGTCTGTGCCGGTACCAGTGTCAGTTTGCAGCCACGGTCCACCAACATACGCAGAATGTTGCGCTTGGCACCAAAATCGTAAGCAACCACATGGTAAGGCAGATCCTGTCGGTTTTCCTGATGTCCACTGCCCAGTTGCCAGCTACCATGGTTCCACTCGTAGGGCTTGTCAGTACACACCACCTTAGCTAAATCCATGCCTTTGAGGCCAGGAAAAGCTTTCGCCTGGTCAAGGGCTTTGCTCTCATCCAGATTATCACCGGCCACAATACAGCCGTTTTGCGCACCGCTGGTCCGCAGAATCCGCGTCAGACGCCGGGTATCAATGTCGGCAATTCCGAGAATATTGTGTTTCTTCAGATAGTCAGACAAACAGAGCTGATTACGGAAATTGCTGGCAATCAGCGGTAAATCACGGATCACCAGGCCTTTGGCCATCACCTTGTGGGATTCAGTGTCTTCGTCGTTGGTACCGGTATTGCCGATGTGGGGATAAGTGAGGGTTACGATCTGTTCGGTGTAAGAAGGGTCGGTCAATATTTCCTGATAACCTGTCATGGCGGTATTAAATACCACCTCCCCAACTGCGACACCTTCAGCTCCGATGGCGGTACCTTTGAAAACTGAACCGTCTTCAAGGACCAAAAGGGCGGATTTAGTCAAGTCAACCTCCTATTCGCTGCCCCCGCGGCTAAACGCAGGGGTAGACTGGCAACTCAAAAAAAACGGGCGTAATCAGTTTCAAAAATGAAAGCTGGCTACATCCCGTCTACTTGTTTTTGCTGACTATACAAGCCGGACACTCCGGTCAAATGCAAAAATTTGGCAAATTCGTAATAGTCTACCTTAAATTGACCCTGAGGTCTAATATCAAATAGATAATAACTAAAAATAGCGCTTTAAGATTAAAAATTAATCCAAACCTCCATAACATGCACTTATCTGGGCTTTACTATTCCAGCCCCAGCACCTGCTGCATGCTGTAAAGCCCTGCGGGTTTGTCTTTTAACCACAGGGCAGCCCTTAATGCGCCTTTGGCAAAGGTCAGGCGACTACTGGCTTTGTGAGTGAGCTCAATGCGCTCACCAATATCGGCGAACATGGCGGTGTGCTCACCGACGATATCTCCGGCCCTGATGGTAGCAAAACCGATCTGTTGATGTGGCCGCTCACCGGTATGGCCTTTACGCCCATAAACAGCGTCTTTGCCCAGATCCCGGCCCAGTTCATCGGCAATGGCCTCACCCATAGCCACAGCGGTACCAGAGGGAGCGTCCAGCTTATGCCGGTGATGAGCCTCCCAGATCTCGATATCGCAGCTTTGCCCCATTACCCTGGCTGTCTGTTTAAGCAGATTCAGCAACAGGTTAACACCCACACTATAATTAGCCGCAAACACAATGGGGATTTGCTCTGATGCTCGCTCAAGCAACACTTTTTGCTCATCGTTCAGACCCGTTGTACCTATTACCACAGGTTTATTGTGAGCAAGACACCAGTCCAGATTGGTTTTTAACGCATCAGGCAGGGTAAAGTCGATCATGACATCCAGTTCGTCGGCTTGTTGTTCCGGCCGGTCTGTTACCGCCAGACCCTGGTCGCCAATACCGGCCAGTTGACCAACATCCATCCCCAGCCAGTCCGAACCTGAGCGCACTATGGCGGCGCTGAGTTCTGCCTGAGGCTCCTGCGTCACTGCTTCAATCAATACCCGGCCCATGCGGCCATTGGCACCAAAAATACCTGTTTTCATGTGTTTCCCGTGTCGCTATTTTGATGAAATAGAGTGTGTCTTACATCAATCAGATTAATACTGGCTTAATGTCAGCGGGTAACAACCTTACAAAAAAGATTGCTGTTCGGCTATAAGGCTTTTCAGTGGCGGGAGCTGGAATGGTATTTTTGCAACTGCCCGGCTTCACGCATCTTATGCAGCACCCGGTTAAAAGAATGGGTCAGCTCCGCATCCCAGAAGGCCCCCGGATAACTGGTTGGTGGGAATATACTATGTACTGTGATTTTACCTTCACCATAGTTTTTATGACTGAAATACTCCAGCACCCTGCGATCCCCGACAACCACATCGACCTTGCTGTTTATCAGCAAATCCAGCTGGCGCTCCCGATCAGCCATCTCCATATAAGCAGTTTCCTGAAGTGCTGATTTAAAATCTGCCCCTAATACCTCACTGGCCTTTTGATAAGCCACCACCGCTTTGCCGCGCAGGTCCGCCATCTTTTGCAGTACGATACCATCTCCCGCCCTGGTTACTGCAACATCCTGAATATCAAGGTAATCCCGGGTCTGGTGTGCTCCTTTGATTTCAAAGGCCATGGGGCTGACATAATCCAGTTCTTTGTCACGAAATTTCTGGATCAGTCGCTCATAAGCAAACAGCTCTATTTCCACCTCAACACCGAGCTGTTCGAAAACATGTCTGACGATATCGTAATCAATACCCTGAAGCTTTCCATCGGCATCGGCATAAGCCCAGGGAGCCGAATAGTGCAATCCGACTTTAACCGGTACGGGAGGCTCACCGGCAACAGCATTCCCCGCCAACAGCAATATAACAAATACAATTAGTCTCATCGGCAATTAATCGTCGAGTTGATGAGAAAACAACCAGGGAAACAGGTCCGGCTCTGAAAAAGCCTTGTCCCAGCTATTATGGCCGGTATCTTTATACAAAGTGAGCCTGGCATTACCACCATGCTGATTAATGGCCGCGACCATTTGCTCTGATAAATCCGCATCAACCACCTCATCATCTTCGCCGTGAAAAGCCCAGAGTGGCAATCCCTGACGATAATGACCGGCGTTTTTCAGATTACCGCCACCACAAATAGCGATAGCTGCGGCAAACATCTTTGGGCGCCTGGCAAGTATTTCATAAGTACCCATGCCACCCATGGATAAGCCACCTACATAAATTCGTTGTTGATCAACAAAAGGCTCTGAGCTCAATTCATCCATCAATCCCAACAGCAATTGCATGGCCTGGGTGGGCTGCGCGTCCTTGTCCGCAAATCGCAATTTATAAGGACTGGATTCACTATTAACATCGACATTGGCCCAGTAGTCCTCCTCCGCGGCCTGCGGGAATACCACTATCGCCGGATACTCTCGCTGGATTGCCTCCCGGGCAAACAGTTCGGCACCATGGGTAAGCTGAGCAAGATTATCATCCCCCCTTTCACCTGCGCCGTGCAGAAACAGCACTAAAGGATAGGATTGTTCAGGATCAAAATTCAGTGGATAGAGAATACGGTAGGGCAGAGTCTCTCCCTGATGGCTGAAAACAAGAGCTTTATAAGCATTCGCTTGTGCTGTGAATGACATCATCAAGGTTAATATGAGTGTAAAACAGAACTTTATCACCATCGCATTTGCCCGTTAATCAATACTTAACATCGGCAAAGACTAACTCAAAAGCTGCTTCAGCGGCAGCCCAAAATTTCGGGCAGTCACTTTGTCCGGCTCCAGATTCAATTCAATAATAACAGGCCCGGTCTTACTAATGGCCATATCCAGGCCTGCAAACCGGGAATGAGGAAAGACGCTAAGGGTTTTTCTGGCTAACGCCAGGCATTCATCCCAGTAGGGCAATTGACGTCCTGTCAGTTGCACGCCTGAATCCGGGTGCGTATCAAATTCAACGGGTAAAAGCTCGGTCGTCATGGCGCGTTGCAACTGCCCTGTCATCATATTCACCCGCGCAATAAAGCCGCCCTGACTGGCATTATCCACAACAGCATGTCGGCGACCAATACGCAGAATGACTCCCAATACCTGAGCTTCGCCATGAGTCTGCTTTACCCAGATCCGCAATGTATTGACACTATCGGGATTAAAATCAGCCATGACACTGTGCTGTACCAGGTAATGTTCAATCAGCATACCTTGTGCTGACCGCAAATATCGGCTGACAAATTCGGGCACGCTAAGCTTTTCGTTTTGCCCTAAGGGTATAAGATACAAACGCTCATTTTCTGCCTTTACCTGTGCCGCCACAAAACCACTTCCGCCCCAGCCTTCTGTTGGTTTGAAACACAATGTTTTGCCAATACACAATGACAACATATCACTGAGTTCAGTCGCGCAGCGCAAAGGCTCGCCCCGTTGCGCGAAACCTTTCTGCGGATGAAAAAACCCTGCGAAAGCGGGGGTGGGAATTCCGGCCAATTGTAACAGCGCCTTCTCCGTGACTTTATGCTGAGACAGCTTCCGGTAAGGAACGGGGTTGAGCTGTGCAAGCCGCCGTTGATACTGCTGTGAATTGAGAAACCCCATCTTGTCTTTAAAAGACAATTCAGGCCGCCAAAGCTGGGCTTCGTAATACATCAGAGGGCCCAGCCGTTTGAGCATAAACAACGTCAGCAACTCAGAATACTGTCTTGAGTAACTAATGCCGTTTTGTTGCTTTACCCTCTGAGATGCAACGGAGACAGACTGACATTTATCAGACAGGCGGTTGAGACTATTCTTACAACGACGAATCAGATGCTTTAGCGGTATCACGCCCCCAACTCCAGTGGTCTGGCACAGATATAATGCAGACTCCACTGCAGTGTGACGCAATCTCCCCGCCATTCAGGAGTCAGATATTCCTCTATCCCCTGCATCAGTACCTTATCGTCAGCCAGGTCAATTCCAAACAGATCGCGGCAATACGCCAGCATCTGCTGTTGCGAGGAAAAGAACCAACAAAAGGGGTGTTGCTGTTGACGGCAAACGTCAAAGCCATTGTCTGCTATCTGCGAGTCAATATCCGCTGTCAGAAAGTCCCCTTTATGTCCCATGGAATTAAACTCGTCGACAAATTCATTTAAAAAGCGGGCTTGCGCAGTATCCGCATACACATCACCAATCACCAGACGTCCGCACGAACTCAAAACCCGATGACATTCCCTGAAGAACCGGGATTTATCTTCTACGTGATGTAATGCTGCCAGTGATAGCAAGCGCTCTACGCTGTTTTTTTGGACTGGCAGGCTGTCAAAGCCTCCAATCAGACGCCTGCAATGAGATGATTGAGGACAATGCCGGGCAAACTCGGGGGTGGTTTCAACAAAGAGTAAGTTGACTGAGGGATCATGGATATACTGTTTAAGGTATCCCCCCCGGAGGGCATATCGACTATCCACTGCCCTGTTTCAGGCTGCAGGTATTCCAGTGCAATTTCAAACTCTAATCTACGCGCATCAGGCACTGACTGCATGGCCTGATGATAACTCCAGGCGCGATTGTTGAATATCTCCTGATAGGTATCAAACATTGGCGATCACTACTCCCACATCATTGTCCTCTCATTTTGAGTTGACGCTGCTGACTATTACGTAAGTCGCAGAGAATTAGTGACTGTCTGTTCTGGCCCCGCTCCGTTTGCACCATCCCGGATATTAAAAATCACTAAACAAAATCGTTTTTTTACTGCCAGGGCAGACTTGAATACTTTAGCCTGCAGGCTCTGCTAACCTTGCTGTGTAGCAATACCGGCGCGCTTCAATTCCTGCTTCAACCATTCGCTGAACACTTTAATCCTGGCGATGCGCGGTGAGTCCTGATCGTACAGCAAAGTAAAACGCTGCCCGGGTTCAATACTGATATTAAAAGGTTTGGCCAATAACCCGTTCTTAATCAGATCCGAGACCAGACAAGATGACGCCAGACACACTCCCTGACCGGCCATCACGGCATTGATGCCCATCTCCAGTGTCGACACTTCCAGCCAGCTCATCTGACTACTGTGCATTTTTACGCCGGCAATATCAAACCAGTTTTTCCAACTAAACCGGCCCTTTCCTGTGGCTTCAACCAGTTGACAACAACCAATTTGCTCCGGCGTCTGAATATTGTTTTTTTCAATCAGACTGGGGGAGCAGACCGGGAATACCGGATCGATAAATAACAGTTCACTGTAGACTGAAGGGTCAATGGTATCCCCCTGACGAATGGCAACATCCAGTCCTGAGTGGCGCACATCTTCCAGTTCTACAGAAACAAACACTTTAACGTTGATCGAAGGATATAATGCCGCAAACCTCCATAACCTCGGCACCAGCCAGATCGACGCAAAAGACAGACCAGTGGTAACATTCAGGATCCCCTCCTCAGGCTCGACCTGTACCCGATCAAACCCTTCAGATAGCAGAGAAAACGCTCTGGAAACATACTCCTGTAAGGTTCTGCCCTGACTGGTCAATACCATTGCCCGCCCTTTGCGGGCGAAGAGCTTGACCATCAACTGCTGTTCCAGGCTGCGAATTTGCTGACTCACCGCCGCCTGAGTGATAGCCAGTTCCCGCGCAGCCACGCTGTAACTCTGATGTTTGGCCGCCGCCGCAAAACAACGCAGTAATGCAATATGTCTCAGTCGCTTATCCATAAGTTTTACTTATTTTAAAGTTAATTATTTATCGTTCGTTTTCTGTTCACTCCTGCGCCATTATTTGTTCGCAGATAATTTAAAGGACAGCACGAAGATGAACAGCCAATCCAAATTAAAACAGCAAGATAGCTCAGGCAAGGCAAAGAATGCAAGGGTGCAGGAAAGCAGAATTGAGTTATGGTTAAGGCGTATCGGCAAGGCGTTGAAAACCGAGCAGATGGTTAAGTACAAGTAATAGTGCTCAACTTGATTGCGCCTGCTTACGGCTGGATTTATTTAATCCCGGATAGAAAAAAACCACAAAACAGAGTCGTTTTGTGGTTTTTTAAGTACTTATTCAGCGGGGCCCGTTCAGCCGGTCAGATCATCAAAAAACTTTTTCACTCCGTCGAAAAAGCCCTTCTCCTTGGGCCGGTATTTGGCGGCTTCATCGCCGGTACCCATGGATTTATCCAGCTCTTCAAGCAGCTCTTTCTGTTTGCTGTTGAGGTTTACCGGGGTTTCCACCACAACTTTACACATCAGATCGCCGACGGCACCGTTACGCACCGACTTCACGCCCTTGCCACGCAGACGGAACATACGTCCGGTCTGGGTTTCCGGGGAGATTTTCAGTTTGACCTTACCTTCAAGAGTCGGTACATGCACCTCACCACCGAGGGCCGCACGGGTAAAGCTGATAGGCACCTCACAATAGAGGTTATTGCCATCACGGACAAAAATCGGGTGCTCTTTGATATGCACCTGCACATAAAGATCACCGGCAGGGCCGCCCAGTTCTCCCGCTTCGCCTTCACCGGATAAACGAATCCTGTCACCGGTATCGACACCGGCCGGCACTTTCACCGACAGGGTTTTACTTTTCTCTACCCGACCCTGGCCATGACACTTACGACAGGGGTCAGAAATAATTTTGCCGCGCCCGGAACAGGTAGGACAGGTCTGTTGTACGGCAAAGAATCCCTGCCGCATCTGTACCTGGCCCTGACCATGACAGGTAGGGCAAGTGGTGGGGCTGGAGCCTTTCTTAGCCCCTGAACCGTCGCACTCATCACAGCCCACCAGAGTAGGAATACGGATCTCTACATTCTTGCCGCGAACGGCTTCTTCCAGAGAAAGCTCGAGGTTATAGCGCAGATCTGCGCCCTGACGGGCCCGCGATTGCTGGCGGCGGCCACCACCAAAGATATCGCCAAACACATCACCGAAAATATCACCAAAATCGGCATGACCCGCGCCATGACCGCCGCCACGATTAGGATCGACACCGGCGTGACCATATTGATCATAGGCTGCACGTTTCTGGGGATCGGTTAAGACCTCATATGCCTCCTGTGCTTCCTTAAACTTTTCCTCTAATGCCTTATCGCCCTGATTACGGTCAGGGTGATATTTCATCGCCAGGCGTTTATAGGCCTTTTTAATATCACGCTCCGAGGCATCTCTGGATACCCCTAACGCTTCGTAATAGTCTCGCTTCGACATATTGCTTGCTCGCCTCCGAATACAAACTCGGGCGCAAAAGGAGTTATCCTCTGCGCCCGACGTTATCGGCAATCACAATGTGACCGCATCGATCACTTAAGAGGACTTTTTATCGTCGTCTTTCACTTCTTCAAACTCGGCGTCCACCACATCGTCATCCGCCTTGGCTGAAGATGACTGGGCATCACCGCCTGCTGCACCTTCAGCTCCCTCCGCTGCGGCCTTGGCCTGAGCAACTTCCATCAGTTTGGCAGAGGCCTGGATCAGCTCCTGAGTCTTGGCTTCAATCTCAGACTTGTCGTCGCTCTTGATTGCCGCTTCCAGTGCTGAGACAGCGGTTTCGATCTGAGTCTTATCTTCCTCACTCAGCGCATCGCCGGCCTCTTCAACCTGCTTACGGGTGGAATGTACCAGTCCGTCAGCCTGGTTACGGGCCTGCACCAGTTCCTCAAACTTCTTATCCGCTTCGGCGTTCGCTTCGGCGTCCTGTACCATTTGATTCACTTCATCTTCAGACAGACCGCTTGAAGCCTGGATAGTGATCTTCTGCTCTTTGCCGGTGTCTTTATCCTTAGCCGACACATGCAGGATGCCGTCAGCATCAAGATCGAAGGTCACTTCAATCTGTGGTGCACCACGCATCGCCGGGCGGATACCCTCAAGGTTGAATTGCCCCAGTGACTTGTTACCGGCAGCCTGTTTACGTTCACCCTGCATAACATGCACAGTAACCGCAGACTGGTTGTCTTCTGCTGTTGAGAACACCTGCGACTTCTTGGTCGGAATAGTGGTGTTTTTCTCAATCAGCTTGGTCATTACACCGCCCATGGTTTCAATACCCAGAGACAGTGGCGTAACGTCGAGCAAGAGTACGTCTTTGACATCACCGGCCAGTACCCCCCCCTGAATCGCCGCACCTACTGCTACGGCTTCATCGGGGTTAACATCTCTGCGCGGCTCTTTGCCAAAGAATTCCGTTACATATTTTTGCACCAGTGGCATACGGGTCTGGCCGCCAACCATGATGATGTCGTTAATGTCTGACACAGACAGGTCTGCATCGGCCAGAGCCTGCTTAACCGGCCCTAAGGACTCTTTCACCATATCTTCAACCAGTGATTCGAGCTTGGCACGGGTCACTTTGATCGTCAGGTGTTTAGGACCTGACGCGTCAGCGGTAATATAAGGCAGATTGACTTCTGTCTGCTGTGCAGAAGACAGTTCAATCTTGGCTTTTTCTGCCGCTTCTTTGAGTCGCTGCATGGCAAGCGGATCTTTACGCAGATCCATACCCTGATCTTTCTTGAACTCATCGACCAGATAGGTGATCAGACGGTTATCAAAGTCTTCACCACCTAAGTGGGTGTCACCGTTGGTGGCAAGTACTTCGAAGGTGTGCTCGCCTTCCACTTCATCAATTTCGATAATGGAAATATCAAAGGTACCACCACCGAGGTCATAAACGGCAACCACGTTGTCGCCTTTTTTCTTGTCCATGCCATAAGCAAGGGCAGCGGCTGTGGGTTCGTTGATGATACGTTTTACTTCCAGACCGGCGATACGTCCGGCATCTTTTGTGGCCTGACGCTGAGAATCGTTAAAGTAGGCCGGTACGGTAATCACCGCAGCCGTCACTTCTTCACCGAGGTAATCCTCTGCGGTCTTTTTCATCTTTTTCAGCACTTCGGCAGAAACCTGCGGCGGCGCCATCTTCTTGTCGTTCACTTCAATCCAGGCATCACCGTTATCTGCTTTGATAATACCGAAGGGCATGATATCGATATCACGCTGCACTTCTTTATCTTCCCAGCGACGGCCAATCAAACGCTTGATGGCAAACAGGGTGTTTTTTGGATTCGTTACCGCCTGACGTTTGGCAGGCTGGCCGACAAGCGTTTCACCGTCTTTGGTGAAAGCAATAATTGAGGGGGTGGTACGATCCCCTTCTGCATTTTCAATAACACGAGGTTTGTCACCGTCAAGAACGGCAACACATGAGTTCGTTGTACCTAAGTCAATACCAATGATTCTGCCCATTAGTCCACTCCAAAATATTCGTTAATACCAGTTGCTACTTTTGTGGGGATGCCAGTGCTTGTTTTCAATAACAAGGGCAAAAAAATCCCCAGTAAATTTGTGTCTATTGTTTAACCTGGATTCTGCAGTTGCGTGCGAGACGAGAGTGCATCTATCTGATTTGGATGGCGTAATGAAAAAATCCGTGGTCACCTTATTGGTGATGAGGCATTTTTTCATATAGCCAGCCGAATCAAGGAGATGTGCTATCGTCCGTGTGTCAACTGCCGAATTCAGGTTTATGCTTCGGTATCCACACCACCTTCGGGGGCGCGGGATACCATCACCATGGCCGGACGTAACAAACGGCCGTTAAGCTGATAGCCTTTTTGCATGACAGCGATAACAGAATTCGGCTCCACCTCGGCGCTTTCCTGCATCGACATCGCCTGATGCAGGTCCGGATTAAAGCTCTCACCCTGCGGGTCAATCACCTGGATACCGAATTTCTCGATGGTGGAGATAAATGACTTGTGCGTCAGCTCCACCCCTTCAATTAAAGGTTTCACCGCCTCATTGCTGGCATCGGCCACCTGCAGCGCGCGCTCCAGATTATCCACTACTGTCAGCAGCTCACCGGCAAAACGCTCCAGCGCAAACTTTCTGGCCTTATCGATTTCGGCTTCTGCCCGTTTACGGGCATTTTCCATATCCGCTCTGGCCCTGAGCACAGAATCTTTCTGATCCCTGATGGTGTTTTCTGCGTTCTCCAGCGCCTGTTCCAGCTCTGCAATTCGCTGCTGCTCAGGACTGAGCTTCTGCTCTTCCTCTGCAGCCTGCTCTGCCGGGTTGTCCTGCTTGATTTCAGTTTCCGGCTGCTGCTCGTCTTGTTGTGGCTGCTGCTCGTTGCTCATTCGGCTCTCCGTCTAACTAAGTCTGTAATTCAGGTTGCAGCAGTAAATGGGGTTGGTTTGCGACGATTCAAGGTTTTTTTTACGACTTGCTGACTATTGCATTATTTGCCGCGACAGTTACCCTCTTTGGCATTAGGATAAAAGACAAATTGTTTTCCAACCGGAAACAGGCCATTGCCATGCAAGAGCGCTTTAAAACCATAGGCTTGATCGGTAAACCCAATCATCAGGGAGCCAATGAAAGCCTGAGGGCGATATACGACTATCTCACCAGCCACCAGTTCAGGGTATTAGTGGAACAGCGGGTGGCATTGGAGCTGGATCAGGATGGTGCCGAGGTCATGGATTTGGTCAGTATTGGCAAACAGGCCGATCTGGCCATAGTGGTGGGCGGTGACGGTAATATGCTGGGTGCTGCCAGGGTGTTGTCCCGTTTTAATGTGGGCGTGGTGGGCGTTAACCGGGGCAATCTGGGATTTTTAACCGATATCCATCCGGATAATATTGAAACCCAGTTAGACGATATTTTTGCCGGGAACTACGTCACCGAACAACGTTTTTTGCTGGAAGTGGAAGTGTATCGCCATGATCAGCTTAAAAGCAGTAATGCGGCGGTTAACGAGGCCGTTGTGCACCACAGCGAAGTAGCCCATATGATGGAGTTTGAGGTGCATGTGGATGAACAGTTTGTCTTCAGCCAACGCTCTGACGGCCTGATTATCGCCACGCCTACCGGCTCCACTGCCTATTCCCTCTCTGGCGGCGGCCCTATACTGATGCCTAACCTTGATGCCCTGACCCTGGTGCCAATGTTTCCCCATACCCTCAGCAGCCGGCCCATTGTGCTGGATGCCAACAGTGAAATACGACTGGTGATCTCTCAGGACAACACCGAAACCCTGCAGGTAAGTTGTGATGGCCATGTGGTATTGAGCGTGCTGCCTGGCGATGAGATCCGGATCCGCAAAAATCCCTATACCCTGCGCCTTATCCACCCTAAAAGTTATAACTATTTCAGCGTGCTGCGTGCCAAGCTTGGCTGGGGCAGCAAACTGTATTAGTGAGGAGAGGGGTGAGGTGCGAGGAGTCAGGTGTTCGGGGTGAGGAAAAATTTTAATCAGATGCTGGACAGGAATATTTAACTGTATATAGTTACAGTTAACTGTATAGGTAAACAGGGGTTCAGGATGCTGGTACAACTTTCTATTCGACATTTTGCTATCGTTCAGTCTCTCGACATTGAGTTCGCACAGGGCATGACAGCCGTTACCGGCGAGACCGGCGCCGGTAAATCTATAGCCATTGATGCCCTCGGGCTGTGTTTAGGCGACAGAGCCGAAGCGTCAATGGTCCGAAAAGGCGCAAAAAAAGCCGAGATCACGGCCAGCTTCACTCTGGATGATTTACCTTCGGCCAGGCGCTGGCTCAGTGAACAGGACATGGACACCGAGGAATGTATCATCCGCCGCGTGATCTCCGCCGAAGGGCGCTCTAAAGCCTACATCAACGGTATCCCCGCCTCACTGCAACAACTTAAGGTGCTGGGTAACCTGTTGATCAGCATTCATGGTCAGCATGCCCATCAGCAACTGCTCAAGGCTGATAATCAGCGCCGCATTGTGGATGATTTTGCCGCTCATCAACCGCTGCAGGAAAAGGTCCGACAGGCCTTTGAACAGTTGCAAAAAAGTAAGCAGGACTATCAGGCCTTGCTGCAAAACCGGGAGCATCGCGAAGCACGCCGTCAGCTACTTGAATATCAGGTACAGGAACTCAATGACTTTGCCATCGAGGAAGAAGAGTTTGCCAGCCTGGAGAAAGAGCACAAACGCCTCAGCCACAGCCAGAGTTTGCTTGAGCAGTCACAACTGAGTTTTCACCAGCTATACGATGACGATGAAATCAATGCCCTGTCTCTGATTCAGCATGCGGTAGACAGGTTGTCTGAGTTGCAGGAGCAGGATGCCAGCCTGGTACCTATTATCGAGCTGCTTTCTGAGGCCAGTATTCAGATAGACGAAGCGGCCGTGCAACTGCGCGACTATGTGGAAGGGCTGGAAATCGATCCACTGCGGATGCAACAGGTAGAAGAGCGCTTTTCCAAGGCTATGGAACTGGCCCGTAAGCATCAGGTGGTGCCGGAAAATCTGTATCAGCACCATCAGCAGTTATTGCAGGAATACCAGCAATTACAGCAGGATGATGACCGCCTTGAACAGCTGGCTGACAAGCTCGACGTACTCAGACAGGATTATGTTCAGCAGGCACAGGCACTGAGCCAGTCCAGACAACAGGCCGGTAATAAACTGGCCGCTGAGATTGAACAGCGTATCCGTAAAATGAACATGGCCCAGGCCTGTGTCGAGGTGGAAGTGGAATTCGACCCCAGTGCCACCATCAGCCGCCACGGACTGGATCAAATTCACTTACTGGTTGCCACTAACCCGGGGCAGCCACCAGAGGTGCTGGAAAAAGTGGCCTCCGGGGGTGAATTATCCCGTATTGGCCTGGCGGTACAGGTGATCACCAGCCACCAGGTGCCCACCCTGATATTTGATGAAGTCGATTCCGGCATCAGCGGCCCTACCGCTTCTGTTGTCGGCCAGTTGCTGCGTAAGCTCGGTGAAAAGGCCCAGGTGCTTTGTGTGACCCATCTGCCGCAGGTGGCAGCCAGTGCTCACAATCAGATGCTGGTGACTAAATTCAGTGACGGCAGTACCACAGAGACCCATATGCAGGCACTGGAGCAGGAACAAAGAGTGGAAGAGCTGGCCCGTTTGTTAACCGGCGATAAGCTCACCCCAACTGCTCTGGCCAATGCCAGGGAACTTCTCGCAGGTTAAGCGCTCTTAAACGGCGCCCCGGCTGTATGAAAAATAAATCTGTCGGGGCTTTATGTTTTATCCCGGCGATCTGGCGTAGACAGTTTCCCGGCAAAAAGTTAGGATGCAGCCACTCAGTGAAGACCGAATTACTATGACCTATAAAAAACTCTTAATCAGCCTCGTCCTTATCTTCAGCCTGCAAGCCTGTCAGAGCTGGATTTACCGTATTGATATTCCCCAGGGTAACTATCTGGATCAGGATGATATCGATAAACTGCGGGTACAAATGAGCAAGGAACAGGTGGCTTTTATACTCGGCAAACCCGTGGTGGAAGATGCCTTCAATGAAGACAAATGGTATTACGTTTACACCATGAAACGCGGTATGAGCGGTGAAGATGTGCGTAAAGAGCTGATTCTGGAGTTTGAAGAGGGTGCGCTGACCACCATGCAGGGTGATTTTGACCAGCCAGAGAGTTTTAATACCCCACTGGATCCGCAACCAGAATAATACCCAGCATAAAGAATATCGGGCTGGCCACAAATCAGCCCGGGACTACTCTGCCCCCTGCTCTTTTCGTTTTAAGGGATTCACCCGGCCGCCGGTGACTTTGTCAGCGCGGCCTTCCTGTTTGGCTTTCTCCGCCCTGCGCCGTCTGACTTCCTTGGGATCGGCGATCAGTGGCCGGTAGATGGCGATTCGATCCCCTTCTTTGGGCTGATCATCGAGTTTACAGCTTTTGTACCAGATACCGACTTTACTGTTTTGCAGATCGATCTGCGGAAAACGACGCAGTATCCCCGAGGCCTTAATCGCCTGCTCAACCGTAGCCCCCTGCTCTACCACCACCTCCAGCAACGCCTGCTGATCCGGTAAGGCATAGGTCACTTCCAGGCGAATCTGTTTATCTGTCACCGTAAACCTCCCTGGCCCGCTGGGTAAAGGCCGCCACCATATTACTGGCAACGCTGCTGAAGATTTTTCCAAATGCCGCCTGAGCCAGACGACTGGCAAATTCAAACTGCAGATCCAGTTCGATTTTACAGGCATCCTCAGACAAGGGCGTAAAGCGCCAGCCGCCGGTTAAATGGCTGAAAGGACCCTCAATCAGTTCCATACGAATATATTCACCGCGCTTAAGCTGGTTTTGGGTGGTGAACCACTGGCGCAAACCGCCTTTACTGATCAGGATCGAGGCTTTCATATGGTTTTCATCGGCTTCATGCACCCTTGTCTCGGCGCAACCGGGCAGAAACTGCGGATAGGCATCAACATCGTTGACCAGATCAAACATGGACTCAGCACTGTAGCTAACCAGTGCACTACGATTCACATTCGCCATCAAAACTCCCTTACTACGCTCCACCCAAAAAAAGGAGCAACACGGATATAACGACAGGCCTGCCAGCCGCTAATAAAAAATTCGTTGCAGTATAACCCTAATTTGCTTCAAGATGCAGGCCCGCTACAGCTTTTACCGCTGAGGATACTGGTGCTTTAAGGCAACTTGAGTATAATACCGCCGATGAACAAAAAGACGAACAAATCCAAACAAAGCAGCACCATTGCGCTGAATAAAAAAGCCCGCCACGAGTATTTCCTCGAAGATAAGTTCGAAGCAGGTCTGTCACTACAGGGCTGGGAAGTCAAAAGCATCCGTGCCGGTAAGGTCAACCTCTCCGACAGTTATGTGATTATCCACAATGGCGAAGCTTTTTTACTGGGCTGCAGTATTCAGCCGCTGAAGGAAGCCTCCAGCCATGTGGTGTGCGATCCTGACCGATCCCGTAAACTGCTGTTAAAACAACGGGAAATCAATCGCCTGATCGGTGCCCGTGAACGTCAGGGCTATTCGATAGTCGCTACCGCCATGTACTGGAAGAAGTGCTGGGTAAAGGTAGAAATCTACCTTGCCAAGGGTAAACACAACCAGGACAAGCGGGATACGGTGAAAAACCGTGACTGGGAACGCCAGAAAGAACGAATTATGAAGCACAGCGCCTAAATTTTTATTCTCAGGGCCTTGAATATGGTACACTGTAGCCTCACATAGTCGTTGTGTGAAAGATTTCGGGGCTGATTTTGGATTCGACAGGATTCTGGACGCCCGAGGTGCATGCAGAGGAGCGGTTGGCCTCTTTAAAAAGCCGCATTTAAAGTAGTCGCAAACGACGAAAACTACGCTCTCGCCGCTTAATAACCGGCCGTGAGCCCTTCCACTCAAACTTCGTTCATGGGTAGAGGTTCGGAAGGTCATCAACATGAACTAGCGAGGGAAACCCGCCTGGGGTTGAACCGCGAAATAGAATCAGGACCGCTATGAGAAATCCTGTTTGTCGGAGTTCGAAATAGTTAAATAAAAGACAAAATAAGCATGTAGTACCAACGGTAGACGCTTTCTGGACGGGGGTTCAAGTCCCCCCAGCTCCACCAAATAACAAACCCTGTGCCGCAAGGCATGGGGTTTTTTATTGGCCGCTTTATACCACCTGCCTGTTTGTTGCTTAGCTGATTCACATTGACAAACGTCCCATTTTGGGACTATTCTCGTTTTATGAGAATAATAGCCTTGTCCACACTGAAAGCATTCTGGGAAAATAATCCTGACTGTCTGGATGCTAAAGAGCCGACACTGGCCTGGTATCGTCATGCACTGGCTGCTGACTGGGGTACACCGGCTGATGTGAAACAGGACTTCAGAAATGCCAGTATCCTCAAAGATGGGCGTGTGGTTTTCAATATCGCAGGCAATAAGTACCAACTGGTCGTTTGGAGCAACTACGCCTATCGAGTCGTATACATCCGTTTTATTGGCACTCATGTGCAGTACGATAAAATTGATGCCCAAACGATTTAGCCTGGCACCTCGCAGTTAACAGGGGTTGGAGAGCGTTAATTATGAACATTAAACCAATTAGAACTGATGCCGACTATCAGGCGGCATTAAAAGAGATTGAGGGCCTGATGATGGCCAAAACGGATACGCCGGAAGGTGAAAAGCTTGATGTCATGGTCACATTGATCGAGGCTTATGAAGCGAGGCATTTTCCTATGGAATTGCCGGATCCTGTTGAGGCCATAAAATTCGAAATGGAACGCAAAGGCCTAACCGTAAAAGATCTTGAGCCAATGATCGGCAAAAGCAATCGCGTTTATGAGATCCTGAATCATAAGCGTTCACTGACCTTAAAAATGATCTGGAGACTTCATCAAGGCCTGGGTATTCCTGCTGAATCACTGATCAAACCACCTCAGACACATCTTTGATTTTTTCTCGTAAAAATAAATTATCTAATCCAAAAGGGATAAAAAATAGTCGTTGTTCATAGTGGGCATTGGCACTAGAATCCGCGCCGATTCGCTCAGACATAGGCACAGCAAACAAAAGAGATCTCAAGGTGGATAAGGCAGAATTCGTACAGATCCGTAAATTTATCGTCAAACTTGGCAAGATGCTACACAAGTACGGCACCCCTGCGTTTCGTCAGGAAGCCCATCTGACAGAAGTGGCCACCTATCTGGGTGTGCATGCCTCTTTTATCTCCACCCCCACTTCCATGACTTTTGTGATCTGGAGCGATAAGCACGAGGACGAATACACCCATGCCGCACGGGTTCAGCCCGGCGACCTGGATCTTGGCTCTCTGGCCCGTACCGATGAGCTGGTCACTCAGTTACTGGAAGGCAAACTAAGCCTGAGTGAAGCAGACCGGCTGCTGGATGAAATCAATGCCCTGCCTAACCCTTATGGCAAGCTGATCACCGGTACCGCATTTTGCCTCTCCACCGGCGCCTTTGCCATGTTGTTGGGTTCAAGCTGGAACGATGTGCTCTGGTCGGCCGCTATTGGCCTGGTGGTGTACCTGTGGGTGCTGTGGGCGGCAAAGTCCAAACGGGTCACCCATATGCTGGAGCCTGTGGTAGCGCTGGTATCCGGGCTGCTGGCCTGTGCCATCAGCAATTATGTGGATGCCAGTATTAATATCCGCCTGGTGGTGTTGTCGTCGATTATTGTGTTTATTCCGGGTCTGGCGCTGGCTCTTGGACTGGCCGAGTTGTCTGCCCGGCACCTGGTTTCGGGTACAGCGCGGGTGATGGATGCCCTGATGATGCTGTTTAAGCTCTATTTCGGGGCGTTTCTGGGGATTTCCTTAGGCTTTGGACTGTTTGGTCAGAGTGAATTTATTGCACCTGAACCCTTGCCAAGATGGACAGCCTGGTTTGCCATTATGCTGCTTTGCACGGCATTGGTGGTGCTGTTCAGAATTCGCATCAGGCATGCTCCCTGGGCCTTGTTATCGGGCTTTATTGCCTATGGTACCAGTATCCTCAGCGCTCCCTATCTGGCCTTTGGGCTGGCCACCTTTGCCGGTGCCTTCGCGGTAGGTGTTTATTCAAATCTGTTTACCCGATTTGCCAATGCCCCGGCCAGCATAGTGATCATGCAGGGCCTGATCGTACTGGTGCCCGGCTCCAAAACTTATATAGGTCTGAATTCCTTTGTCGAAGGGCAGGATTTTGTCAAAGCTGAGCATGTGGGTCAGGAAACCTTTCTGATTTTTATGTCGCTGGTTGCAGGATTAATTTTTGCCAATGCAGTCATGCCGACAAAAAAGGCGTTATAAAAATCAGCGCACCGTTATTTCAGGTTGAAAACAAGCTGGCTGGTTTCTCACTCCTGATTTGTGCAGCAAGAGTTTGTGGCGTAGCATCATTGGATACTGCCGTTCAGTTTATGCTCCGGGAGAGTCATCATGTCACAACAATATCAGTGCTGGCACTGCGGCGAAACGTTGGCAGATCTGATTCTGCCCATGTCCCGGCGGGAAGTCTGTGCACAATGTCAGGCTGATCAGCATGTGTGCAAAATGTGCGAACATTTCGGCCACAGAGGCTGTGATGAAGACCGCGCCGAGTCACAATCCGATACCGAAAAAGCCAACTTTTGCGATTACTTTAAGCCTGCCACTGATGCTTACAAAGGGGGTTATCAGGATAAATCCCAACGCGCCAAAGCGGAACTGGCGGCCCTGTTTGGTGATGCCCCGCCTGAACAAGAACGGAATAAAGAAGATGCCCCCCTGACCCCGGCTGAACTTGCCGAGAAAAAACTACGAGAGATGCTTGGCGGTAATAACTGACGGCCAGCACGCCGTGATAATTCAGCTCATACAGAGTCTGTGATTACTTCAGGGGCTAACTCGCTCCAGCACTGCTTTTGGTTTGATATTTGCTTACCTGATTAATTGAATAAGGCGAAGAGACAACAGCAAAGCAGTGGCGACTGCCGTTAAGCCCGGACACAACACAGTTCACCTGTCTTCTCCGAAAATGTGCCCTGACACCCGGGCAAATTATTGCCGCCTGTTACTCCTCATCTCGGCAAGCCAACGACCCGATACAAAAGGAAAGCAGCATGATCGACAGTATTCAGTTCAGCGACAGATCTATCACATTGTTGAACCGACGCCAGCTTAGTCAGGATGAAATTCAGCAGTTTGGTGCATTGCTGGAGCAAGCCAGAAGTGAATCAGGCAGCGCTAAACAGCGTCTTCTGGCAATGTCCCCCGAGCAACTGGCGCTGCTGCAAAAAGCCAATTCACTGGCTGATCCGATTAATCCTCGCGGGCTGTCAGAAGAAGGAGCGGCCAACCTGCTAAGCCAGCCAGATCATTCAGATAAGGTTGATCTGAACAATGATGGCATTGTCGAGGTAGGCCTGGCCCGCTCAATTATTTTCCCACCGGTGAATGCGCCCGAACACGTCAAAATCGCATGGGATAAAGCCACCGAGGGCATGAGTGAGATGGAAAAGGGATTACAGGGATTTCATATGCACCTTGCCATCTACGGGATTCAGATTGAGGGCATGCCTCAGAAACCGGTACTGCCACCAGAGCAGCAGTGGGGCCAACAAGGTGTCGCACAGTTTTTCGGTCTGTTACGCGGTAATCTTGAGTTTCGGGTCAGCCGAGAAGGCTGGACTGAGCAAAATCGGGAGCTTAAAACGCTTTATGACCGTTTCGAAGATCAGCTTAATGCGATTCCAGCCACCTCAAACCAGGCTGCTGCAAGTGACAGCAATCGTGCTGGCCAGACGACGAATCAGGATCAGGCCAGGCAGAGCACTGCCGTCACTGACAGTACGCACAAGGATATTATTCAACTGCTGATTGACGCCAGAATGGGGATTGATCGCGAAAAGCTCAATGAAATTGAAGAGCGTATTCAGGCTGTCAGCAATGATGACAGTTTGAGCAGTGAACAGAAGAAGCAACTGATCAGCATGCTTGAAAAGCAAAAAGAAGCCCTGTTAGAAGAGGCGCAACGTAACACCGTAGAAAACGAAAAGCGCAAAGCGTTGTTATCAGCCAATGGAGCGCTGTATGAACAACTCAAAGAAAGTACGCTCTATCAAATCTGATAAAAACAGAATTTTGATATTGGAAAGTTGCCGGTAATCAAAATACGGACAGACGATCAGTCGCTTTGTATGGTCGACGGCAAACTCCGGGTTAATCCATCGGAGCCCCTCCCCCAGGTCCAGGGATTTGGCATAAGTGCGGCCCATAACAATATGCACGCAATCAGGACGGTTAGTAAGATCAGGCGGTGTAAATAACAGTGCCGTGTTACTGCCCTGTTGCAGTAAACTGTTATCCCGATATTGCTGCCAGCTTCTGAAGTTCCGTTTGAATCCGAAAGACGGCGGCAGGGTAAAAGCTAACTTGGCATAAACATTAAACACTTTACGCCAGCCGTTGCCACAGTGCTGACCAATCCGCAGAATATCCTCCTGAGTAAGAGCAACAATTCCAGCTTTACCGAATTCATGATCGGGGCGATTGCCAATATATACCCTGAATCTGGCGTTGTGGTCACCCAGCCCGTTAATACCATAATGCGCCATTAGCTTTGCCATCGCAGACAGGGCCATACCTTTATGGTGACGGCAAATAACCATCCAAATGGCGCAGGGCCATAGAGTTTCAACATAACATCAGGGTTTAAAATTGGCTTTTCTCCAGATCCATTGCTGCCCTTTTGCGCCGCTTTCATCTTCTATCCGGGCCGTTAACTGGTCGCCAGACACAGAATAAATTATCCTTTGAGGAAAATCGTGCTCAAGGTTTTCAAACACTGCTTTAGAATCGGTTACTTCTTTAAGTATAAAGGGCACAGGAACTGATCCTCCGGGGCTGGCCAGGTAAACAATGGATGAATCAGATTCTGCAATCCGCAGGTACTCGAAAGCGGAGCGGCCATTGGCATAAACACTTCGGTTAAGCCCCACCATCATACCGCCTGAAGCAGGCATCCAGAGTTCTTCAAGCGTGGCTCCGCCCTCAGAAGAAACCCAGTAGCCCGACATCCAGTTCAGGTCTTCAAGGGTTTGTGCTTTCGAGCTTACTGACAGCGTGAGTATCAGTAAACCGGGTAAGAAAAAGGTTGTTTTCATCACCCGGCCCGATTAAGCGCCTGGCTGGCCTGAGCATCCAGTTCCTGTTGCAGCGCCGGATCCAGTCGCATTTGCCGTGCCAGTTCCTGCAGGTAAGAGCGCTCCATATAATTCTGTTCATCCACAACCAGCAAACTGGCCAGATACATCTCGGCAGCGACCTCCGGGGTACTGGCAGCACCAGCCACCTCAGCCGGGTCGAGGGGTTTAGCCAGTTCCTGCTGCAACCACTGGCGGGTGTCCTGCTGATTGTCCAGTTTGGCCATTTCTTCATTAATCAGTTGCCGCTCCCGTTCATCGATATGTCCATCTGATTTAGCAGCACCGATTAATGCCCGCAAAATGGCCAGAGCATGTTGTTCGGCCTGGGCATCGGGCAACCGGTCAATGGTTTGCGGCTCGGCTGCGGCCATATTCTGTTTTTTCTGATAGCTTGAATAAGCCTTGTAAGCCACTACGCCCAGTGCAGCCAGGCCGCCATAGGTCAGTACCTTGCCGCCAAGCTTACGCCCTTTTTTGCTACCTAACAGCAGCCCTAAAGCACCACCGGTTACCGCACCGCCACCAAAACCGGACATCAGGTCCGATAAGCCGCCTCCCTGCCCTTTGCCGCTGGCAGCGTTTTTTTGATTTTTCACCTGCCCCAGCAACTGATCACCGGATTTCATTAACTGATCGAGTAACCCTCTGGTATTCATAAGCACCTCTGTAGGATGTTTGTTAAACCGATTTCAAATCTATTATGCACGGTCACAGCCAGGCGTAGCTAATAAGTACGCAGCAAAATTGTAAAAGTTCTTTTTACGGTGATAAGGGGCTGATATCGGGAAGACATAGTCTTTTTATTTTGCCGCTGGTAAACTTTTGCCTTCCTTGATTAGCAGTTGGCCTCAATGACCTTTCATTCCCCTCCCAGACAATATTTATGGATATGGTTAGTGTGCCTGGGTGCTTTTTTCTGTGTCTGGCTGTATTTAATTATCGGTCAGAAGCTTTGGTCAGAGGCTGTTGCCCACTGGCCGATGGCACTGGCGATGGCCATCGGCAGCTATGCGGCAGGATCCACACCAATGGGGGGCGGCACCGTTGGTTTTCCGGTACTGGTATTGCTATTCGATCTGCCTGCCAGCCTGGGGCGTGATTTCAGTTTCGCGATTCAGTCAATCGGCATGGTCAGCGCCAGCATTTTATTCTGTGCCGCCGCCAGCCGCTGGCCTGGGCCATTTTGCAGGGTGCCATGTTAGGTGCGCTGGTGGGCACTCCCCTGGGTATTTTCTTTATCGCCCCTTATATTCCTGAACTGTGGATTAAGCTCACCTTTGCCGTGGTCTGGGCGAGCTTTGGTCTGCTGCATTTATACCGGCTAAATGAAATTGCCGGGCATAGTGGCATGACAGAATTTGATGAGAACTGGGATTTCCGTCTTGGTCTGTGGCTGGGTTTGCTGGCCGGCGCTACCGTCGCCGCCGTCACCGGAGTCGGTATCGATATGGTGTTGTACACGGCGCTGGTATTGCTGTGCCGCGCCGACCTGAAAATTGCCATTCCCTCTTCCGTGGTAATTATGGCCTATACCTCTGTGCTGGGCGTATTGGTAAAGACCACAGTCGGAGACGGACTGCAGCCTGGCACCTTTGAAAACTGGCTGGCAGCGGCCCCGGTAGTGGCTATCGGGGCGCCGCTGGGCGTCTTTATTGTTGACCGTATTGGTCGCAAACCCACACTATTAGTGGTAGCTACACTCTGTGTTGGCCAGTTTGTGTGGACTTTGTTTAACGAACAAAAAACGCTTGGCATTACCGGCACTCTTATATCGCTGCTGGCTGTAGCAGTTTGTTTATGGGGTTTCGAAGGCTTGCGCCGCTGGGGAGCGAGGCTGGTCGGCGAACAAATAGAGCAACCTGAAGAAAAAAAGCCTGAAAATTCAACCAATACTGCAAAAAAGCTGGCCGAAGAGAGAAGCCGGTAATCTTTACGTCAGCCCTTTAGTCACAAGGGCTGAACGTATTTAGTTTTATCCCTGCACAGCATTATAAGTATCATTTCTCATACCAGGGTACCAAACTGCCCCCTGTTTGCCCGTGCTGCTTTTTCATACGATAGCTTCCGTCAAGACAGTTACACTTTAAAAACTTAAGAGGCAACATTATGAAAAAGTCAGCAATCGCAATTATCACTACCCTTTCTGCTCTGGTTTTCGCTCCTGCGAGTTTCGCAGATATTAACGACGACCTGGCAAACATCTGCACTATCGTGAAAAACGATGACAAATCTGAACTGCGTAAGAAACTGCGTCAGGTTCAGGACGACTACAGACTGCGCCTGGGTGATTACTACACCGGCATCAGCTGTGGCGGTAGCAGCCTTATTCGTTACTCAATGGAGAACAACTCTGTTGAAACCGGTACCTACATGATCAAGCGCATGAGCAAAACCGATCTGACCGGTGCCGAAAAAGATGGTATGGAACTTAAGCAGTGGGCCGAAAACAACGGTCATCTGAGCACCGAAATCGGCCAGGAACTGCTGTCACGTATCAGCTAACATTTTAAACTCTCCCTGTTTTCTTAATCCCGCCAACTGGCGGGATTTTTTTATTTTGTAGTGCTGGTAAGGTGATATGCTTCGGCAAGAGCCTGTATTGACAGACTTTCCTCCAGCAGAAAGAGATCGAAGCGCTCCAGCATATCCAGAGCCTCAATGGTGGAAACATGGTACCAAACGCTGGACTGGGGCAAAGATTCTGCCACCACCAGAGTCTCCTCCAGGCCCAAATCGCCAAGATGATGCATAGCAACATGGTATTCCACTTCAGCGGCGTCCACTCTGCCTTTGAGCGCCATCATCGCAGCCGTTCGGGTATTCTGTACTTCTACAAACTGATAACCATATTGCGACTGCAGCGGCATCCATTTAGTGGGCGTAAACCCCCGTACAATAGATACAGAGCTTAACTGATCAAGGCTGATATCTTTATTTTCCGGTAACACCAGCGCCACACCCCAGTTTGATATCACTGGCTGACTGTAGTGCCTGCCATCGTCACCTTCTCTCAACGCCTGCCATTTTGGGTTATCAGGGTAAACAAAATCCACCGAGCCATGCACTTCTTTTGACAAGCGCTTAACCGGCAACGGCACAAACTCCAGTTCAAGCTGGTTGGTTTTTGCAAATAAGCGGAACAAGTCGCCGGCAAAACCGCGCAGCGTACCGCTGGTAAAGTCATAGTGGGGATAATGGTTAATGGCCTGCACACCAATGGTTAATTTCTGCTTTGTGGCCGGTGGCTCAGCATAAGACATGCAGCTAACGGTAAGCAGTCCTGCCAGACAAATCACTTGGCGCAAATCTTTACCCCCGTTGTGGTCACAACACCGTAATGTATGAGACATTATTCAATAGTATTACAGTAAGTTAAGCTGAGCATATTGCAACATTATGGAGCCGAATATGGGTAAAGGTACACATGAGTATCAGGATGACCCCAGAAACCAGAATATCCTGATTAATATCAATGGTGAGTTATTCCCACGACAAGACGCAAAAATCTCAGTATTTGACAGCGGTTTTATTCTTGGTGATGGCGTATGGGAAGGGATCCGCCTGCATCATGGCAAGCTGGCTTTTATTGATCAGCATATGAAGAGACTCTACGACGGTGCCAAGGCACTGGATATGGATATTGGCATTGACCCACAGGAAATGATTCAGCGTATTAAAAGCACCTGTGACGCCAATGAAATGCATGACGGGGTACATATTCGTTTAATGGTAACCCGGGGTGTTAAAGCCACCCCCTATCAGGATCCACGCATGACTGTAGGCGGCGCGACTATCGTGATTATCGCGGAATTTAAAACGCCGCTGGTACAACCTGATTTTTCCGGTATCCGGCTGTTTACCAGCCATGTGCGCCGGGGCTACCCCGATGTGCAGGATCCAAAGCTGAATACCCATTCCAAGCTGAACTGTATTTTTGCCTGCATTCAGGCCGCCAAGGCCGGGGCCGACGAATCACTGATGCTCGACCCCCATGGTTTTGTCGCGACCTGTAATTCCACCCACTTCTTTATCATTCGCGAAGGCGAGGTCTGGACCTCCAGCGGCGACTATTGCCTGGACGGTATTACCCGGCGCAATGTGATCAATCTGTGCAAACAGCAACAAATCCCGGTCTATGAAAAGAATTTTAGTCTCAGTGAGGTGTATGGCGCCGATGAGGCCTTTGTCACCGGCACCTTCGCCGGCCTGACGCCGGTGCGAGAAGTGGACGGACGAAAGATTGGCCAAGGTGAAAACCCCATGATCAGACAACTTCAGCAGCATTATATTGAGCTTATCGAACAACATAGCAAAGGTGAGGCATGACAATACGGATAGCCATGTGGTCAGGACCACGTAATATCTCTACCGCGATGATGAGAAGCTGGGAAAACCGCCCTGATACACAAGTGGTGGATGAACCCTTTTACGCCAGCTTTTTAACTCAGACCGGGGCTGTTCATCCTTACCAGCAGGAAATATTAGCCGCGCAGAACAGTGACTTTGACGCTGTGGCCCGTGAGCTGAGCCAGGGGCCGGTATCCTCTGCGCTGCAATACCAGAAACAGATGACCCATCATATTCCCGAGCAGGCAGATATGAGCTGGTGTGCATCATTACGCCACTGTTTTCTAATCCGTCATCCGGCCAAAGTGGTGGATTCTTACACCCGCAGTATGGGCCAGTGCGACGCCGCCGACATAGGTATTGAACGTCAGTACACACTGTACCAGCAACTTTGTGAGATCAGTGCTCAGAACATTCCGGTGGTGGACTCTGATGCACTGTTAGGTTCTCCTGAGCCTATGCTAAAAGCCATCTGTAAAGCGCTGGATGTGTCATTTTACCCACAGATGCTGAGCTGGCCAAAAGGTAAGCGCGATTCAGATGGTGTGTGGGCACCACACTGGTATCACTCGGTAGAAGACTCAACCGGTTTTGGTGGCCCGCGCGATACCTTACCCGAACTGACAGCACAGCAGCAGGCAGTGGCAGACAGCTGTATGCCGTTTTATCAGGAAATGAAGCAACGGGCGCTGGCGCCCTGAAATGGGCATTCCAGCTTATAGGACGAGCAGGTTAGTACAGGCAGGGATGCCAGGTTTTTAAGAACTGTCCTGAGGTCAATCCAGATCCTTAAGGGGCCAGCTGACAATATAATCTTCAAAATCATCCAGTGAATGTTCGTCATCTGGTACGGTTTTGCCTCTTACCGACATACCGGCCTTGTGCATGGCGGATTTTTTCCCTTTATGCAGAAGTGGGTGCCATGAGGGCAATCCCCGACCCTCATAAACCCGCCGATAACTGCAGCTTTGCGGCATAAAGAAAATATCTTTGAGGTTGTCTTTGGTCAGCTTGACACAGTCAGGCACCAGTTGGGTGCGCTTTTGATACTGGGTACACTGACAGCTTTTGGTGTTCAGTAAATGGCAAACGATATTGGTATAGTGAATCTCTTCACCAGCGTTAATCTCCGCTGTAGATTCCCCCTGCCCTTCATCGTCTTCGATAAACTTCTGTAGACAGCATTTGCCGCAGCCATCACACAGGGCTTCCCATTCCCTGTCGTTCATCTGTTCCAGCGTCTTATTCTCCCAGAATTTATCTTCAGTCACGGCTCACCACACTGGCTTTCGCCTGCAGTAAATCACTCAGGCTGGCATGCAGAAGGTCGCCTGTGCGCAGCGGCCCGACACCTTTTGGTGTACCTGTCAGCACGATGTCACCGGGTAACAGGGTAAAAACACGGGAAATCTCACCGATCAGTTCCGCTATCGGGTACATCATCATCTTAGTATTGCCCTGCTGGCGCACAGACTGATTGACCTGCAGGGTAAAATCAATATTCGTTTCGTCAGTTATTCTCGCCGCCGGTATAAAATCACTGACCGGGCAACTGCCATCAAAGGCTTTGGCCCGCTCCCAGGGTTGCCCTTTGGCCTTAAGATCACTTTGCACCTCACGCAGGGTCAGATCCAGTGCCAGCCCATAACCCCAGATCGCTTCCTTAACCTGTGCAGGTTGGGCATGGCTGAGTTTGTTTTTTATCAACACCGCCACTTCCAGCTCATTGTGACATTCTCCCTGATCTGCAGGGATTGCAAGGTCACCTGCAAAGCGCTGCAGTGAGGTAGAAGGTTTGATAAACAATAAGGGCTTGTCAGGCACTTCGTTGTTCAGTTCCTGAATATGATCCAGATAATTGCGCCCGACACAGACTATTTTCCCCACCGGCAACCCGACAGGCTGCCCCTGATTATCCTGATGGACATAATCGCTCATCAGTTCAGCTCAGCGTTGATGCGATCAGATAAATAACCCACAGCACTGCCGAAATAGGTGGAGCGATTCCAGTTCATCAGGCTATGAAAGTTTTTATAAACCAGAAAGATACGGCCCTTTTCATCATCCGGCATAATCAGGCTGGCCCTGACATCACGGCCAGGCAGATCGCTGCCATCATAGCGTCGCACGCCCAGTTCCTGCCATTCAGACAGTCTTTTCATTTTGTCTTTGTCCAGTCCTGCCAGGGAGTAATCAAAGTCTTCCGGCAGACTCACCTGGCGGCCCCAGGTCAGGCTGTCATCCCAGCCCGCTGATTTGAGGTAATTGGCAATTGAGGCGAACACATCGGCCGGATTCTGCCAGATGTCCTTCTTGCCATCGCCGTCAAAATCATAAGCATAGGCATTAAAGGAGGTGGGCATAAACTGACTCTGGCCCATGGCTCCGGCCCAGGAACCAAGAAACTGCTCTTTACTGATATGCCCTTGTTCAAGAATTTTCAGGGCGGCAAACAGCTGCTTTTTAAACAGCGCTTCACGACGCCCTTCATAAGCCAGGGTTGCCAGGGCTGATACCACCGGGTAATCACCCTGAATACGGCCAAAGTTGCTCTCATTACCCCACAGCGCCACGATAAACCGGGGCTGTACGCCAAACTTTTCACCTACCTGCTCGAGCACCTGCTGATGCTCACGGTACTTCTCTACGGCCTGTTTGACTTTCCAGTCAGGCACGCGAGTTGAGAGGTACTTATCCAGGGTGAGTTTAAACTCCGGCTGATTCTTATCAGAACTGACCGCTCGCTCGTAGAACTTGATATCTGCAAAAGCCTGCTCAACAAACTCCTTCTCATAACCCTGCTCAATGGCTTCCTGCTTCAGAGTAGCTACATATTCATCAAAGCTTGGTTTGGCGGCGACAGCCGTACTGATGACAAAGGCCAGTACGCATAAGACTCTGGTCATTAAATAACTCCTGTTATTTGAAGGTTTGTTGCTGTTTGAATTGTGCCAGCAGGTCTTCCTGAGGCGGTGGCAGTTGCAAATAATAACCCTGGCCCTGCAGTGCATCCATGATCTTCTGCGGATCACTGACAGCAAGTCTGGTATCGGCTTTAAGCTGAATCATCATGCTAAGTACAGGCTTACCGAAGCTTTTCATCAGGGCTTCAGGGACTGAGGAAAAGTCATCCCGTTTAGCGACAAACAGATAGGTCTGATCTTTTTTGCTGCTTTTATAAATAGCGCACAACATGCTGGCTGGGTTTCTCCTGTTGGGCTGGTTAATCCCTGACCATCAGCAGGCTGGTAAAATCCGCTCAATGCCTTCTTTTAGCAAGGGTTCACGCCAACCGCTGATAAGATCCGGTTTCAGACCCATTAGTTTACTCTCATCGAGTTCAAACCACAGCCATTTGAGTAATTGATTGAGCTGTTTTTTTGACCCTAACATCTCAATCGGCAAACCATTTTGCAGCGCAACCTTCTCGCACATATCCCTCAGGGCTTTGGAGGTTTTCTTATAAGCCGGAAATTCCACCAGCCTCTCGACTCTCGCCGGGTAATGCTCCGGCGGCAATGCCAGTGCCTGGCTGATGACCTCAAGCAAACTATCGCCATGACGGCGAATATCCTGAGGCATCAGATCGCTAATCCCGTGCAGGGCATTCTTCGAACCAGGCTGACGCCTTGCCAGTTCCAGCATTGCCTGTTCCTTAAGCACAAAGTTAAGGGCAATATCCCGTTTTCTGGCCGTTTGTAATCGCCAGCTCGCCAACTCCTTGAGTACCGCCAGTGCCCGGCCCTTAAGTTGCCAGTTATTCTTTACTGTCAGATAAGCGTATTCCAGCGGTAATTCGGCCTGTTTTTTAGCAATGAGTTGTAATACTTCGGCAAACACCCAGGCCGTTTTTTGTTGCTGTTCAATTTGCTCTGCCAGTTGCGGATAAAGATCAAATAAATACAGCACATCGTTGGCAGCATAATGCAGTTGTTGGGGGCTTAAGGGGCGAGCTAACCAATCGGTACGTGACTCACCTTTATCCAGCGTAACGCCTGACATTTCTTCTACCAGCCTGGCATAGCCCAGCGAAGGCCCCATATTCAGCATGGCTGCGGCCACCTGAGTATCAAAAACCCTTGTTGGCATCACTCCCAGAGCTGATGCAAAAGTTTCCAGATCCTCCGAGCAGGCATGCAACACCTTAATGATGCCCTCATCGGTGAGCAGATTTTTCAGTGGTGAGAGATCACTGATGGCCACCGGATCCACCAGCGCCAGTTGCTGACCATCATAGAGCTGAACCAGGCCGAGTCTGGGGTACAGGGTGCGGGTGCGCACAAATTCTGTATCCACGGCGACAAAGGGTTGCTGTGAGGCCTGACGGCAATAGTCCGCCAGCTCCTGATCTTTTTCGATTAACTGATACTGCATCTGCTTAAATGAAAAAACCGGCTGGCGCCGGTTTTTCGACTACTCCCTTAATTCCCGCCTGAGGATTTTACCCACATTGGTTTTCGGCAGTTCCTCACGGAACTCCACCTGTTTAGGTACTTTATACCCGGTAAGATGCTTACGGCAATGGGCAATTAACTCTTCTTCGGTGAGAGAGGCATCTTTTTTCACTACAAAAAGTTTAACTGCCTCACCGGTTGCCTCATTGGCCACACCCACTGCCGCCACTTCAGCAACACCATCATGCATGGCCGCCACTTCTTCGATTTCATTGGGAAAAACATTGAAACCAGACACCAGGATCATGTCTTTTTTACGGTCAACAATAAAGAAACAGCCTTTTTCGTCCATGCGGGCGATATCGCCGGTAGCCAGCCAGCCGTCATTCAGCACTTCCCTGGTTGCTTCTTCGCGGTTCAGATAGCCCTTCATCACCTGGGGGCCTTTCACATAGAGTTCCCCTGGCTCACCGGGTGCTACCAGATTGCCCTCTTCATCTATCAGCTTAACGTCAGTAGAGGGTACCGGCATACCGATAGAACCGGTATATTCTGGTGTGATAGTCGGATAATTAATACTCACCACAGGGCAGCACTCAGTCAACCCGTAACCTTCCAGCAGAACATGGCCAGTGACTTTTTGCCACTTCTCTGCAACCGGACGCTGCACTGCCATGCCACCGCCCAAAGCAAACTTAAAATTACTGAAGTCCAGATCCTTGAATCCCGGAGTATTCAGCAAGCCGTTAAACAAGGTGTTGACGCCGGTTAATACGGTAAAGGGGTATTTGGCCAGTTCCTTGACAAAACCCGGCATATCCCGGGGGTTGGTGATCAGCAGGTTTTTGCAGCCATATTTCACAAAGGTCAGGCAATTCGCTGTCAGCGCAAAGATATGATAAAGCGGCAGGGCCGTCACTACCAGCTCTTCAGAGTCATTCATCACAGGCTCCAGAATCACTGAAATTTGCTCAAGATTGGCAACCATATTGCGATGGGTGAGCATGGCCCCTTTGGAGACCCCTGTCGTGCCACCGGTATATTGCAAAAAGGCGATACAGTCTCCACTTACATCGGGGCGGGTATAGGTCATGGATTTACCGGCATGGATCGCGTCCATAAACCCCTTGGTATTTGAAAGCGAGTATGAGGGCACCATCTTTTTGATATGTTTGATAACAAAGTTCACCAGCCAGCGTTTGGGAGCCGGCAACATATCGCCAATCTGAGTCAGGAAAACCTGCTTAACCTTAGTTTCACTGATCACCTCAGCCAGGGTATGGGCGAAGTTCTCGACAATGACAATGGCCTTGGCATCAGAGTCATTTAACTGATGTTTCAGCTCTCTTGCGGTATACAAGGGGTTAACATTCACCACCGTCAGCCCCGCCCTTAGCACACCAAAAATCGCCACTGGATTCTGCAACAGGTTGGGCATCATGATGGCTACGGCATCGCCCTTTTTAAGCCCCATATTCTGAAGGTAAGCGGCAAACTGGAGGGTATAATTGTCCAGCTCGGCATAAGTGATTTCCTTGCCCATATTGATAAATGCGACTTTATCGGCGTACTTTTTTACCGACTGTTCGAAAATATCAATAATGGATGAATAATGATCTGCATCGATTTCGGCAGGGATTTCAGCAGGGTAATGCTCTAGCCAAGTCTTTTCCACAATGCCTCCTAAGGGCTTTTCTCGTTATTATGGTGAACCTGTTGTTATTTTAACCACTTTTTAACAAGGGGTCTGACCACTATAGTAGCCAAAGCCCCAGAAAAGATAAATGACTAAAGTCGGCCTGTTAGCTTGTGCCGCAATCCTGCCAGAATCTCAGTAGTTGCTCTGCCACCGGC
Organism: Lacimicrobium alkaliphilum; assembly: GCF_001466725.1. NCBI lineage: Bacteria > Pseudomonadati > Pseudomonadota > Gammaproteobacteria > Alteromonadales > Alteromonadaceae > Lacimicrobium > Lacimicrobium alkaliphilum. The sequence continues at coordinate 1,684,701 of NZ_CP013650.1, read as the reverse complement.
TGTGGATTATCCATATGCAGATGATGGCCTCCTTCGCACTCTGTTGCCTGTAAGTTTTTAATCAGAGCAGCGCGATTTTGCTGATTCAGTCGGACTTTTTCAAAACCAGTGCTGCCAGTGATAGCCAGCACCGGGCTACTGATGCTGCGGAGAAAGGCAGTAGCCTGCTCTTCTGTCATTCTCAGTGACGAGATGGTTCTGAGCCTTCTGTCAGTGCGCCATTTCAGACCTTGTTCATCCTCTGACAGATTGCGCTGTACCAGCAACTTTGCCGACTCACGGCTAAGATCCCCTGCCATCATGCGGGCCGTAGCTGCACGCTCCAGTGACGGAGGGTGCCTGGCTTGTTTTTTGTCAATTTCAATCCGGCTTAATACTGACTCCCGTAACTGCGCGGGACTACTTTCAGCCTCGCGGCTCAAGGGGCCAAAGGCTTCTATCATGGTCAGTGTGAGAATCTGTTCAGGAAAAGTCGCCGCATACAACGAGCTGATGATGCCGCCCAGAGAATGCCCCAGCAGATGGAACTCTTTCCAGCCCAGTGACTGAGTCAGCTCATAAATATCCTGCACCCAGTCAGGCAGGTGGTAGTGAGCGTCGGCGCTGCGATGGTCAGAGTGGCCATGGCCGATTAAATCAATGGCGAGTAAATCAACATTCTGAAGATGCTCTGCAAGGGGAATAAAACTGGCACTGTTATCCAGCCAGCCATGCAATGCCAATACTTTTGTCCCGTTAGGATCACCGAAACGCTGCCCACTGATACGCTGGTGGCGCAGTTGAAAAGAAATGTCTGTCATTATTGTCCTGAGGGAAAATAAAACTGACCTTAAAGATTTCCCCTAGCCGATGCAACCGGCTTTTACCAAAAACAGAAGGCGGCAAAATATTGCCGCCTTCTGTAATTTTTTTGCCGTATTGTCCGACAAGGCGGCAATTTAATGCCGCTGTATTTTACCCATATCACGGTTGTTATTTTGCCGTGGCTGGGACTGGGCGGGCCTCGGTCTGGGAGCCGGTGATGGCGAACTTTCAGGCCTTGGGCGGGGACTATCTGCAGAACCCGAATTAGTCGGCCAATGCCCAGTTGAATTTCTTGAACGAATAATCAAACGCTGATGGTAAGGCCATAAATGCCAGCCATACCAGGAAGAGTAATAACCAGGCCAATACCCCATGCCCACGCCGACTGTAGATACACTGACTCTGTCTACATTCTTCCACATATGGTAGCCGCTGGCATTAATCACAGGGAACACATATTCATGTTCACCAACCGTACCGGATTCACTGCCACCGACTTCACCTATCACGGTGAGCAAACGCCCTGTTTTATACACCATAGGATCGAGAAAGCCGTCTATATAGACCCTGAAACGACCAGCACTTTCATCACTGGTAACAGGACGGCCGTAGCTCTTGAGGGGGTAATACAACATCTCTAGACGGGTATTTTCCTTGAGATTATCGACTCTGGCGATCACACCACCCCAGCGGACCTTATTACCCGAAGTTTGCTCCGGGCTGGCAGACACCTGCTGATAACTCAGCAGATTGCTCTCGTCTTTCAGTTGTATGGGCTCCGGGATGGTGCTACATCCCGCCAACCCCAGTATCATTGCCACAAATAAAAGTCGTTTCATATACTTTACTCCTTCAATTCGACATTCCTGATTGCATATCATCAGGTTAACACAAAGCCTGAAACTCACTAGTTACATTATGTGGTTTTTAACTGAATCTATACTGAACTGGATCAGGTACGGCCGCTGAGCTAATCACAATCCCTGCAATACCTTCAGACGTAGGTATCGATTCCCATGGATTGTTGGATCTGCTCTCTGACCTGTAGACGGGAAAGGCTTTGATAGGCATCGATAGCCTGGCGATTGCGGGGCTCTGGCTGGTCATAAAACTGTTGCTGCTGTTTGCGATAGCGCTCGGCCTCAACCTGAGACTCTTCACTGCCCTGGCGAATGACAGTCTGCGAACGGGGTAGTTCAGTAGGGGCATTATCCTGTTGCTGGCGCGGATTAGCCTCCCGCGATGTTTCTTTAATCGCAGGATTAACAATCAGACCTTGTTGTGACGCAACTAAGGAAGACTCTATTTCCACCGTGTTTCCATCAACAGGACCAGCCAACTACACAGCATAGTGCTTGATCTCTGACTAGCAAAACATATACAAAAACTCTGCAAAAATCGTTCCTTTATCTGCCAGGCAACTTCTTCCAGGTCACCTTATCACGCAGATAAACCGGCTCCGCTTTGTCTGCGCTGACGGCTTCCCCCTGTTCGAAGGCGACCTGTGCCAACGGCAACATATAACGAGCCACGGGGTAAAGGATGTTAGTATCTTTTTCCACCCTGGTCAGGCTATCCAGTTGCGGATAGGCGGCCCAACCAGTACCCACACCACACCAGCTTTGTGGACTTGCCTCAATCATGGCGGCCGCTTCCTCTGGTGGCAGTACCCTTTCTTGTTCAATCAGTTCTGCCTTGCCCTGACAGGACTGATAACAGCCCCAGTAGACTTCACCCATACGGGCATCAATTGCGGCAGCAATATTGTCCTTGTTTTGTTGCATGATGGCCTGCTGGGCCATGGCCGCCAAAGTGGATACTCCCACAACAGGTAAATCTGCACCAAAGGCCAGCCCCTGAACCATACCTGTGGCGATGCGCACACCGGTAAAGCTGCCGGGCCCACGCCCAAAAGCCAATACATCAAAGTCCTTAAGAGTCATTTGTGCTTCAGACAACAATTGATCCACCATGGGTAACAATCGCTGACTATGCTGCTGTGGACACAGCTCAAACACCTCAAGTATTTCTTCCTGTGCACTGCCGCTGTTACGACTAAGGGCAACGGAGCAGCCTTCGGTGGCCGTATCTATGACCAGAATATTCATAATGCGTGGGTCTCTTGTTGTTCAGGTTGGCTAACTGACTGCGCTTCAGATTGTGGGATCTGCAACTGCTGTAAGAATTCTACAGCCTTGTTCAACGTGCGGGTTCGCTGCATTGGCGGCAAGCTGGTAAGAAAAATTCGCCCGTAATCACGGGTCACCAGACGGTTATCACAAATCACCAACACGCCTTTGTCTGAGGTATCGCGGATTAACCTGCCCGCGCCCTGTTTCAGGGCAATCACGGCTCTGGGGATCTGGATCTGAGCAAAAGGGTTGCCGCCGTGTTTTTTACAATCGTTAATTTTCGCCTCCAGCAACGGATCATCCGGCGCCGCAAAGGGCAGTTTGTCAATCAGCACACAGGTCAAATCACTGCCCCTGACATCTACCCCCTCCCAAAAGGCACTGGTGCCCAGTAGCACACCGTTGCCCGAGGAAAGATATTCCTCCAACAGCGCGCCTTTACTGGTGCTGCCCTGCACCAGTATCGGGTTGGAAATTCTCTCTTCCAGTGCCCTGGCTACCTGCCGCAGCATAAAGTGACTGGTGAAGAGTAAAAAACAGCGGCCTTCACTGGCTTTGATCAGCTCAAGCGATACGTTAACCAGTGCTTCGCTGCGGTCTTTCGCCGTGGGCTCGGGCAAGTATCTTGGCACACACAACAAAGCCTGCTGCTGGTAATCAAAAGGACTTTCGAGGCCCAGTGTGCGCGCCTGTTTGAGTCCCATCTGGCCGGTAAAGTGCTCAAAACCGCCGTCCACCATCAAGGTGGCAGAAGTAAAAATCCAGCTGCGTTTGGGTGTTTCGATATAATCGGCAAAGCGCTGTGCAATAGAAAGCGGCGTCAGGTGCAAAATAATATGCTTGGGCGTGGTTTCATACCACAAGCTGACGCCCTGCTTTTCGGTATCGGTAAGTCTCGCCAGGCGCCCTCTGGCCTGAATGCAACGTTCATACACGCTGTCGAGATCCTTATCGCGTCCGAGATGCACTTTTAGCACTTCGTACACCAGATCCAACGCATCGCTCAGGCGGGTTATCTGGTTTTGCACTGTTTCGGTCATCAGTGCCTGCTGCCAGTTGCCCTTTTGCGGTTGCTGTGGAAATTGCAGACGCAGATCCATGGCACTGACCCGCAGCTTTTCTGCAGCCTTGCTAAGCTGCCCGGCGTCTTTGAGCTTGGTGCGATAGACCATTTCCATGTCCGAGCCCATCTCCGCCAGTTGCCTGCTGGATAGTGCTTCACCAAAATACTCACTGGCAATATCCGGGATTTGATGAGCTTCATCAAACAGCACCACATCCGCCTCGGGGATCAGTTCGCCAAAACCGGTATCTTTGAGCGCCATATCGGCGAAAAACAGATGATGATTAACCACCACCATATCCGCATCCAGCGCCTTGCGCCTGGCTTTTACCAGATAACAGTCATCATAATCGGGGCAGTCTTTACCCAGACAATTGTCTACGGTAGAAGTGACAAAAGGCAGCACTTTGGCGTCTTCCGGCAGGCTTTTCAGCTCGCCCATGTCACCACTTTTGGTGCTGTTGGCCCATTCTCTGACCTGGCTCATCTGGTGCAGGGTCTGCTTTTCAAACAAAACCGAGTTGCCACCGTGCTGAGATAAGCGGTGCAGGCACAGGTAATTAGCCCGGCCTTTCAGCAACACGGTTTTCTTATTGCTGCCGAGTGCCTTTTTCACAATAGGCAGGTCACGGTGAAACAACTGCTCCTGCAAGTTTTTCGTCCCGGTGGAAACGATCACCTTTTTATCACTGGCCAGCGCCGGCACCAGATACGCAAAAGTTTTACCGGTACCAGTACCCGCCTCTACCACTAGTTGTGCTTTGTCTTTTATCGCTTTATCCACCGAGGTGGCCATCTCGGTTTGCTCGGCCCTGGGCACAAAGCCCCCGACCTGCTGAGACAGAGCCCCGTCACTGGCAAAAATCTGTTTAACTGATGGCACGGACACTCCTGACTCGCTCTGATAACCGCGGCAGTATAACAAAAGCTTATTCAACTGACTGCAATCACTTAATCCGAACAGATCAAAAGGACGATTCGTCTATAAAGCCAGCGAATAGCCAGGGTTATTGATTTTTTGCTTGATTAAGCTGAATGAATTCCCTACCATACGCGGCGCTTAAACGGCTGAGATTTACTCGCCAGAGCAACGAGCACGCCGCAGTGCTCCTGAAGCCAACTTGCAACAAGGCTTCAAAAACACGGCAGATAACAAGATTTAGGTGAGGTGTCCGAGTGGCTGACAAATTTGTCAGGAACAAATTTGGACATCCGCAGGATGGCCCCGAAGGGGCGCAGGGCAGGACGCCCGGAGCAACGAGCACGCCGTAGTGCTCCTGAAGCCACTTTGCAACAAGGCTTCAAAAAACGCGGCAAACAATAAGATTTAGGTGAGGTGTCCGAGTGGCTGAAGGAGCACGCCTGGAAAGTGTGTATACGGCAACGTATCGAGGGTTCGAATCCCTCCCTCACCGCCATATTAATGAAGAAAACCCGGCAAACTACGCCGGGTTTTCTGCTTTCTGGCGTCCGGTCGCAAGCGTCCAGGGCTATCGCCCGTTCACTTCGCGCGGCGCTATGCGTCTAAAGAAAGCGAAGTTCACCCCTCACCGCCATATCAAACAAAAAAGCCTCGGTGCAGTTTGCCGGGGCTTTTTTATTTGACCCGGTGACGGGAGGACTTGGTTCGAACCCTTTGGTTCGACTAAAACGTCGGGAACGTTTTAGAACAGCCGAAGGCTGGCCCGAAGGGCAAAATACAGGGATGTATTTTGTAATCCCTCCCTCACCGCCATATTAATGAAGAAAACCCGGCAAACTACGCCGGGTTTTCTGCTTTCTGGCGTCCGGTCGCAAGCGTCCAGGGCTATCGCCAGTTTAATCACCAAAGTAAACTAATCCCCTGAATACTTTGCAAACTTTCGTCCAAACAGAATACCAATTACTATGCCCGCTGCCGCCCCAATCAACATTCCTATGACCCCGAAATAAGCCACCTGACCATATATTAAGCCCGTGACTGTGCCAATAGCTATTCCGGCAGCAAGACCGTAGCAAATAACCAGAGCTACCCCCTTACTTCGATGCTTTTTCCTTCCCCGCATTTTTCTCTCCCTGGCAGGTTCTTTATATACAGCTAATTTCAGTGTTGAGCCCTAAACATAGAGTATAGTTGCCAGTATAAAGATCGTTGATTTGTGTCGGGCCAGGAAGGTACGAAACAAGCAAACACGACTTGTGTGAACGTTTTTATTCTGTATGGCGAACTCCACTTTTTTGCTTCTAAGTATCCTGTGGCAAACGCCCAACCTATCCTGCTTTTCTTTGCGCAAAATCCAATTCCACAGTATGTTGATAGTCAGTTTTAACTTTAAAAACGGGACATCAGGATTTCTATGCATATCGCCACTTTGGTACTGATTATCCTTTCAGCCGGTATCGCCAGTCAGTGGCTGGCTGCCCAGCTCAGACTGCCAGCCATTGTGGTGCTTATAGCCTCCGGGGTAATGCTTGGCCCCGTTACAGGAGTCATAGAGCTGGGATTATCACAAACAGAACTGACCGAGCTGATTGGCCTGGGTGTGGCGATTATCCTGTTTGAAGGGGGGATGGATTTAAAACTCAGTGAATTTCGCCGCATGGGTCATGGGATCCGCCGTCTTACCATTCTGGGTCCACCGCTGGGATGGCTGTTCGGAGGCCTGGCTGCTCATTATATTGCCGGTCTGAGCTGGCCTGTGGCCTGGGTACTGGGTGCCATTTTAGTGGTAACCGGACCCACGGTTATTTTGCCCCTGTTACGCCAGGCCAAACTCAATCAGGAATCGGCCTCGCTGCTTAAATGGGAAGGTATTGTTAACGACCCTATTGGCGTATTACTGGCCGTGCTGACCTTTCAGTATTTCACACTTGCCGATACCGGTCTGGTGCAGACGCTTACCGGCATGGGCGCGGCCATTTTTGCTGCCGCACTATTTGGTGGCCTGGGTGGCTGGCTGACAGGCTGGCTCTATCGTCGCGGCTCGGTACCTGTGCATTTAAAAGCGCCCATGCTGATGGTACTGGTGCTTATTGCCTATTGGGCCAGCAATCTTATCCAACATGAAGCTGGCTTGCTGACGGTCACCGTTATGGGAGTAGTGATTGGTAATATGAATCTGGTGGAGCGTGAATCGCTCCAGCACTTCAAGGAAAACCTGACCGTCATTTTGCTTTCTGTGCTCTTTATCATCATTCCATCGCAACTTAAATTCAGTCAACTGGATGAAATTAACTGGCAGGTGCTGGCCTTTGTACTGGTGGTACTGCTGATTATCCGCCCGCTGACCATCTTTCTTGCTACCCTGGGTGGTGCTATCCGCAAGCAGGATAAATTGCTGCTGGCCTGGATTGCACCGCGAGGCATAGTCGCAGCAGCCTCGGCCGGGATATTCGGGCCTGCGTTGGTCAGCGCCGGCTATGCCGATGCAGAAAAACTGCTGCCCATTGTTTTCCTGATCATTATTGTTACCGTACTGGCCCATGGTCTGACGCTGGGAAATCTGGCCCGCAAGCTGGGTTTAGCGGCACAGTCGGAAAACGGCCTGTTGATCATCGGCGCTTCGCGCTGGACTCAGGTACTGGCGCAGGCCTTAAAAAAACTGAATATCGATGTACTGGTAGCAGATGGTGCCTATCATCGCCTAAAAGCTCTGCGCATGGACGGTATCAAAATTTACTATGGTGAGATCCTCTCTGAGCATGCGCACCACGAGCTGGAAATTGAACACCTCAGTCATCTGTTAGCGGCCACTGACAATGATTATTACAATGCCCTGGTGTGTAAGGCTCAGGGCAAGGAATTTGGCCACCACCGAACCTTCCAGTTCGCTATTCACAAAGAGTCCAATCAGGCACAAAAACGTTTATCCCTGCAGCAGCGTGGTTATGGCGCCTTTAACCCGGATGCGACGTTTGAAGCCCTGCATCAGTGGCTTGATGACGGCTGGACCATGCAAACCACCAAACTCAGTGAAAGCTTTGACTTTGAGAAGCTCAAAGAGCGTCTCGGTGAACCCGGCAGTGAATGGCTACTGGTGGGTGGGCTGTCCCCTCAGGGTAAGCTCTGGCTACAAACTGCAGAGCGCAGTATTAAACTTAACCCGGGAACAACATTACTGTACTTTGCACCGAAAAATATGGAAAAAGAGCTGAAAAACCAGAAAAAAGAAGAGGCTGAACAGAGCAAAGATACGCCCGAAGATGAAGATAAAAGAACCAATGAGTAATGCCCGGAAAGTCACTGAACTGGAAACATGGAGCCGCAGTATTATTTTGCAGCTCCACGGTAAGAATTAGTCTCCAAATGAGCCAGCGGCCCCCGGAAATACTACCGGGCTTTCCAGGCCATTCTCTGCCACACTGGCCACGCCGAAGAAGTAGTTATCAATTACCACATTCTCAAGGGTAAATTCAGTGACATTGCCCACATAGCGGCTGAACTGCCACTGGGGCTGGTCGGTATAACGCCAATAAATACGGTACCCCTTGACCAACTCTTTCTCATTACCGTTCGCTGTTGCCCAGCTCAGGGTTGTATCTGGCGTAACAGCCCCATCGATCTTCACTGATGCAGGAGGAGCTGGCGCCCAGGCCATGCTGGCCAGTGATACGGCATTCAGCCCGGTCAGCTTGGCGGCATACTCAAAGTTTACGCCATCGAGTGTATCCCCGTATTCAGTACCATTTTCCGTGCGCAGATCCTGGTGCTGACGATCATAATGCTCGTTGGTTTCCATAATGCGGATCGCAGGAAACCCTTCATCATTGAAAGGCCGGTGATGCCCTCCCCGACCGAAACGATCGAGGCGATAAACCATCATGGTATCGAGATTAGGAATATAACGGTCAGCAATACGGTCAATAAACCGGGCCAGATTACGTGAGGGCGAGTCCACTTCACCGCCGGTAAAACGTCTCATACGGGCTTCCTCCGGGGTTTCTGTCTTGCGGGTACCTTCTGAGAAAAGCCGGGCAGTGGTATTATTCACCACACCATTAATACCGGCGATATTACCAATCATGTCATTATTCAGTACCGCTTTGACGCGCCAGCCATCTTCCTTTGCCTTGCGGGCCATAATTTTTCCGCCAAACAGGCCTTGCTCCTCACCGGCCAGCGCCGCATAAACAACTGAGCCATGGAACTGATACTGACTTAACACTCTGGCCGCTTCCAGCGTGCCTGCAACGCCGGAGGCATTATCATTCGCTCCCGGGGCATCGGCGGTGGCATTCATCACATCAGAAACACGGGAATCGATATCTCCTGACATCACCACATAGCGATCGGGGTCGGTATGACCTTTCTGCACTGCTATCACGCTGACCACTTCTGTAGCCTCAGGAATGCGGGTTTCCCCTTCGATTACATCCGATTGAAAGTACACTTCAAGACAACCACCACAATCTGCTGAAATGCGCTCAAATTCGTCCTTTATCCAGCGCCTTGCCGCGCCGATCCCTCGTGTATCAGATTGTGTTTCAGACAAGGTATGGCGGGTACCGAAGCTCACCAGGGTACGGATATCCTGCTCTATACGCTCAGCAGACACCCTGGCCGCAATATCGTGCAGTTGTTGTTCAACGTCGCTCTCAGCAGATATTACCGGAACACTTATCATTGCCGGTAATAACGCCAACGGAATAAAAGGCTTTAACACTTAACACCTCAACACTTGTGGGTTTGAGGAGTCAGCCTAGCATGGAAAAACAGCCTGAACAGGGGGACGGAGATAAAGCGAGCAATTGGCAGGCTCAGCGTCTGCTGAACCTGCAGAGATTTAAACTCAGGCGTTACCTTTAACTTTCATTTTATGGGCTGCAGCAAAATCCAGCATCCGGTCTAATGGCACAAGAGCTTTCTGGCGGGTTGCTTCATCCACAAAAATTTCGTGACCGGTGTTATCGGTCAACGCCTCGTGAATTGCCTGTAATCCGTTCATGGCCATCCAGGGGCAATGGGCGCAACTGCGACAGGTGGCACCATTGCCGCCCGTTGGCGCTTCCACAAAAGTCTTGCCCGGTGCGGCCTGCTGCATCTTGTAAAAAATGCCTTTGTCGGTGGCCACGATCAGGTGCTGATTCGGCAAGTCCTGAGCCGCTTTGATCAATTGCGAGGTGGAACCCACAGCATCAGCCAAATCAACCACATTGGCCGGTGACTCAGGATGAACCAATATGGCAGCGTCAGGATATTGCTCTTTGAGTGCTTTTAACGCCCGGGCTTTGAACTCATCGTGCACCACACAAGCACCCTGCCACATCAGCATTTGAGCACCGGTTTGTTTTTCAATATAGGCACCGAGATGGCGATCAGGCCCCCAGAGGATCTTTTTCCCCTGACTGTCCAGATGCTCAACAATCTCCAGCGCAATACTGGAGGTAACAACCCAGTCTGCCCGGGCTTTTACCGCCGCAGAGGTATTGGCGTAAACCACAACAGTATGATCCGGATGCTGATCACAAAAGGCACTGAATTTGTCAGCTGGGCAACCGAGATCCAGCGAGCAGGTGGCTTCCAGAGTCGGCATTAGTACCGTTTTCTCCGGGCTCAGGATCTTCGCCGTCTCACCCATAAAACGCACACCAGCAACAATCAGGGTCTGTGCATCAGCATCACGACCAAAACGGGCCATTTCCAGTGAGTCCGCCACACAACCCTTGGTTTCTTCTGCCAACGCCTGAATTTCAGGATCTGTGTAGTAATGAGCTACCAGCACTGCATCCTTTTGTTCCAGTAAGGCTTTAATTTGCGTCCGATAATCCGCTTTTTGCTCTGTACTCAGCGGCCGGGGCTTGGCCGGAAAATGATAATCAAGCGTGTCTATGGTCTGTGTCTGGCTCATACTGCTGCTCGGCATCCGCTTAAAAGGGCGCAGATTATACCGCTCCTGAAACTTAAATGGTATGGGATGATAATAGGCATTGCTCCTTGTAACACTGATGTTTTAGTCTGAGACAACAGTGGCAAAAGAAATTCTCAATTCCCTCAGGCCTGGATCAGGTCAGACTGTAAATAAATCTTGAAGGAGTCAAAGGATGTGGACACAGGGTAAGGTAGTAAAACGCATTGATTGGAACAATGAACTGTTCTCGCTCTTTATCGATGCGGATATAGGCGATTTTACTGCGGGTCAGTTTGTTAAGCTGGGGCTGGACCTGGACGAAAAGCGAGTGGGCAGAGCCTACTCGCTGGTAAACGCTCCTGAAAGTGATTTGCTGGAAGTACTGTTGATCAGTGTCGAAGATGGTCTGCTTTCCCCCGCACTGCACCAATTACAGCCTGGAGATACTCTGCATGTCAGCGCCAAAGCCAGTGGCTTTATGACTCTGGACTGGGTGCCCGAGGCCAGAGATTTATGGATGCTGGCCACCGGCACCGCAGTCGGTCCCTTTATCTCTATGTTGCGCACAGAGGCTCCCTGGCAACGCTTTGAACATATTGTACTGGTATACGGGGTCAGATTTGCCAGGGATTTGGCATATAATGAGGAGTTACAGGCATTGAGCACTGAAAAAGACTCTCGTTTCTCATATCTCACCAGTATTACCCGGGAGTCACTGCAGGACACCCTGAACTACCGGATTCCACAGGCCCTTGAAAAAGGTCAGCTGGAGCAATGTGCTGGCATAGCAATAACGCCGGAACACAGTCATGTGATGCTCTGCGGCAATCCGGCCATGATCGCCGATACTCAAACACTGTTGATGGAAAAAGGGCTGAAGAAAAACCTTAAACGTAATCCTGGTCATATCAGTATGGAAAGATACTGGTGAAAAACAGCCCTTTTGCGGCACAGATCAGTGCTTGTTTCACTGCTTTGGTGCTAATTTTGTGCAATCAGGCTAGTTTTAGACCATTCAGACAGAAAAATGTCATTTAAATCCATAATTGGCTTGCACCAGGTCAGGATTTCAGTAATATATGCGCCCGTCGTGACAGACGGCAAAACGGTTTTAAATGTGGGTCGTTAGCTCAGGGAGTAGTGGACATTAAAAGTCAACTGCGGAGCCAACGGAGCACAAAAAATTGTAAGATTGTGAGTCGCTAGTTCAGGGAGTAGTGGACGTTAAAAGTCAACTGCAGAACCAACGGAGCACAAAAAGGTTTTAGAATGTGGGTCGTTAGCTCAGTTGGTAGAGCAGTTGACTTTTAATCAATTGGTCGCTGGTTCGAATCCAGCACGACCCACCACTTCTTCTCAATACTCCACCCAGTGGAAGAAGAAGCAAAAAATTCTGTCCTTTCCAAGTAAGATTGTGGGTCGTTAGCTCAGGGAGTAGTGGACGTTAAAAGTCAACTGCGCAGCCAACGGAGCACAAAAAAGATGTCAGATTGTGGGTCGTTAGCTCAGTTGGTAGAGCAGTTGACTTTTAATCAATTGGTCGCTGGTTCGAATCCAGCACGACCCACCACAATCCTCAGATACCCGAATCTTCCCAAGTAAACTCAGAAGTAACACTTAGCACTTTGTCGTGCTGGGTGAGAACCAGCGTTCTGGTTTGACTAAAACGCCGGGAGCGTTTTAGAGCGCGCGCAGCGCGGCCCGAAGGGTGAAGGCGGAATCTTCAGGCGCACCGCGCCGCCCGCCTGAACGCGAGGTCGTGGATAAGCGAGCTGGGGGCCGATCATCAGGGATGTGTTTGCTCCATCACCTGATGGGGCGCAAAGTCAAGGATGATTCCCCGGAGTAATCCAGCACGACCCACCACAATCCTCAGATACCCGGATCTTCCCAAGTAAACTCAGAAGTAACACTTAGCACTTTGTCGTGCTGGGTGAGAACCAGCGATCTGGCTCGACTAAAACACCGGGAGCGTTATTATTCGCTACATCCCTGTAGCTCACCTGCGGCGCAGGCCAGCTAAAGCTGTTCTGAATTGCTCCTACAATTCTTGGTGAACAGCCGAAGGGGCGCCCGGAGTAAAAATACAAATAAAAAGACATTCTCACCGCTGAGTCGCGGAGTTCGCAGAGAAGAGAAGGGACAACGTCTCTGCGTCCTCTGGGCTCTGCGGTAAATTTACCATCAGCAAAGGTCACTGGATGACCGATAACGACACTCGGGCATGACCAAACGTCTTTCTAGTTTTTGGAGAAAACCCACAGACATTTAAACTGAGCAGACAGAACAGTTTGCTTTGAGCTCCCGTCTTACCTGGGGGTCTCTCCCTGGGCAGTAAACATCATGAAACAAATTCTGCTGCGGATTAATAAAAAACCGCTGTTGAATCCGATCCGGGTACAATATCCTGTATCTACTGCAAATGGCTCAAGAGATCACCATGTTACGGATAAAAAACAGTCTCACTCTATTAGTATTGATTGGCACAATGCTGTCTTCGTCAACGAGTCTGGCAGATGGATTAACTGATTTACAACAAGCGCTGGAGAGTCTTAAGGGCACGACGCCAATAAGTGCCACGTTAACCAATACCTTTACCGAGAAGCGCGGAGAGGGCAACGATCTCAAGGAGCAGCAAGGATCCGCAGACATCCTGCTCGCTGATGACGGCAAAGGTCTGCAAATTACCTACCGCAAAGCCATACTGGAAGTCATGGAACAGGAAGCCAGTCTAAAATCAGAGGATGAAGACGCATCGACTCCAACTCAGGATGCAGTCAATAATCTCGAAGCCAGCGAGCTGAAGTCAAAACTCTCTGCAGCAGCTAATCTGCTGCGCTTTATCCAAAAAGCCCAATATCAGGGTGAAGAACCCGGCACTTGCGAGCTTGGTGAGGTACGTCTGCTGAATTTTGACCTGCCTCTGGAGGCGGTGATCAGTAATAAAAAGGTACGGGATTATGTAAAGCGCTTTGACGGAGAATATCGCATCTGGATTGACGAAAAAGGTTTCCCGCTGAAATCGGAAATTAACTTTTCCGGTAAAGGCCGCGCCTTTATCTTTTTTACTATGGAAGCACAGGCCCATACACAGACCTACTATCAGGTAGTGGGTGACAGGCTGGTGATCCTTGACCGCAAATATCATCGTGCCTATGACTCCAGCTGGGACTCCAGTGAAACTCGTGGTGAAGAGACACTGGCACTGGATCAACCCCATCAGCTCACTGACAACAATCTGATTGCTATTTGTGAAACCGGGGAACAGCCCTCGCGGGGATAGGCTTTTTAGCGGCGTCGCAAATGCAGGGTGATTTCTTCACGGTCATGGTAGAGATGTTTGGCCTGCAGACTGTAAGGAATACCATTTAGCTGGTCAGCAATTTCCTGCTCTGCCTGTTGCCAGGATTCATACCGCCGTTTCATCGGTAGCTTAAGATTAAAAATCGCTTCCTGGCACCAGCCTTTGGCCAGCCAGCTCGCCATCAGCCGCGCCACTCTTTGCGGCTGCTCGACCATGTCACAAACCAGCCAGTGGATGTTTTTCTTCTTCGGCTCGAACTTAAAACCGTCCTCGGCAAAATAGCGCACCTGCCCGGTCTCCATCAGGCTTTCGGCCATAGCACCGTTGTCGACCGCCTGTACAAATAACCCCCGCCTGACCAACTGATAGGTCCAGCCGCCGGGGCAGGCTCCCAGGTCTACTGCCTGCATGCCCCCTTGTAAGCGGGTTTCCTGCTCACTTTTGCTGAGAAACACCTGAATGGCCTCATCCAGCTTCAGGCTTGAGCGGCTTGGCGCATCCGGTGGCGCCTTTAACCTCAGTATTCCCTGTGGCCAGGGAGAAATCTGAGCCGGCTCAGCATAACCAACGAATACTTCATGGCTTTGGGTAAAAAAGGCAAAAAACACCGGTTTGTCTGGTCGCTCTTTTTTACTCAGTGTGCCGTTTTTGCGTAAGGCCTGGCGCAAAGGCACGGTAAACTTGCGACAGAACCGGGACAGCTCCCTGCCCTCTGTTGTATCAGGGTATTCCACCCTGAGTTCGCCACATTGTGGAAAGTCACTGCAGGCTTGCAAAATCGGGCTGATACGATCTGCCGCATCCAGACTCTGTAATCTGGCCACACAAACAAAGATCTGGCGGGCAAAAACCAGGTGCTGTACAGACAACTGTTTGGCCAGTTTTTGCGCATCGCCACTCTGATAACATTCAAACAAGACAAAGCCAGTACCACTTTGGGTACGGGCAAAGCCATATACCTCAATGCTGGCAGCTTCATCCTGCAGCTCATTGGCCAGATCGCCTTCAAAGCCAGGGCGACAATAGGCCAGTAATGATCTCGTCACAATGCGCTCCGGATGCTGGCAATCAGCAACAGCAGCCAACCCAGGATCATCGCCAGCCCACCCAGAGGGGTGATCGGGCCAAACCATCGAATACCGGTTAAGGCCAGCAAATACAAGCTGCCGCTGAACAGTACAATACCCACTAATATGCTGATAGCGGACCATTGCAACATGGGCTGCGGCTGATGGCGGTACAACAGCACCAGCAGGATCAGCGCCAGACTATGCCAGAGCTGATATTGCACTGCGGTCTGAAAAGCCGACATCATGCTCTCTTCGAGCCGCCCCTTGAGACCGTGAGCGGCAAAAGCTCCCAGCATCACACCTGTCATGGCTAAAAAGGCGCCTGCGGTTAGGATCCAGTTCATAGTTGCTCCTTAATAAACTCAACACTTTGTTGTGCGGCAAAATCCATATTCTGCGCCAAAGAAACGCCGGAAGCTTTGCGTGGTTTAAAGCTGTGTTCACCATCCGGTACATAAACCCGCCTTACCCGCTGGTGCAAGGGATAAGACTCTGATTCGGCCCTGTTGCCGAACGGGTCCCTTTCCCCCTGCAGGATCAACACCGGCTTGCCGTCTTTAAGCAGATGTTCTGTGCGCAGTTTATCTGGCTTACCGGGAGGGTGAAACGGATAGCCGTAACACAGGCAACCTCTGACCTTTTGCTGTTCTTCAAGCATTGAGGCCACTCGGCCGCCCATAGATTTGCCACCAATAAACAGCGGCAGATCGTCTGTTACACTGGCGATGGCGCTAATAAAATCCGCACTGAGCTTAGGCAGGCGTTCTGGCGGGCGGCGTTTACATTCGGTTTCACTGCGCTGCATATAGGTAAAATTAAACCTGTGCACCCTTATCCCCTGGCCACACAACAGCTGTGCCAGTTGCTGCATAAATTCACTGTGCATGCCTGCCCCGGCGCCATGGGCGAGCAGCAGAGCGGCAACAGGCTGCTCAGCCTTACTGGTCAATAACATCATCTTGCTGTTCTTCCTGTACCTGATTGATCACCCACTGGCGGAAGGTGGCAATTTTTCCCAGCTCAGCCTGAGATTCATGGCAAACCAGATAATAAGCATTTCTGGTAATCAATTTTTCATCAAAGGGGCAGATTAAGCGCCCCGCCTGAATTTCAGGCCTGGCTAACACGCTGTGTCCCAGCGCAATCCCCTGTCCCAGCGCTGCTGCCTGCAACACCAGCATGGAATGACTAAACACCGGGCCCTGGTTCACATTAACGCCCTGCACATTAAAGTGTCGGATCCAGTTCTTCCAGGCTTCTCTTGAGGCATCATGCAACAGCGTGTGATGACGTAAGTCATCTAACTCTTCAAGGGGTTTGTCAGACTGAAACAACATGGGAGAGCAGATGGGGGTCAGGTACTCAGTATGCAATTTGTCAGCAAGCAATCCGTTCCAGCGCCCCTTGCCATAATACACAGCCACATCCACATCATCGGTCAGATGTCCTTCATCAAAATCCACCGCCTTGATACGCACATCGATATCAGGGTGTTCGGCGCTGAATTTATTGATCCTCGGCACCAGCCACTGGATGGCAAAGCTGGGTGGCAAGGCGACTGTAATTGCTCCTTTTGCTCCTCTTGCCAGCAACCGCTGGGTGGCATCCTGCAATGAACTGAAAATATCTTTGATATCCAGGTAGTACCCCTGCCCCTCTTCGGTCAAAAGCAGTGTCCTGTTTTTGCGTAAAAACAGTTTCATCCCCAAAAAAGACTCAAGGGACTTAATCTGATGGCTTACCGCGGCCTGTGTCACAAAGAGTTCATCGGCCGCCTTAGTAAAGCTGAGATGACGGGCCGCAGCCTCAAAAGCCTTAAGAGAATTCAGTGGTGGCAGTCTACGTGACATAGGGGTGACACTTCCATTAGTTTTTCTAATGATATTGACTCAATTAATGTCAATTTAAGTCGAGTCAATAACAGGTTATATTTTAACCGTGAGAGAAAAAAGCCTTTATGGTTAATTAGTTAAGATAGCAAATTTTTAACAACTCTCTCACAAAAGCGTAATTTTAACATTAATTTAACTAGAGGTTAGCAGATGAAAAACTTTACCAGACTTATTACCCTCGGCCTAGCACTGATTGGCGCCCAACAGGCCGGTGCTGAAGAAATCACCAACAAAGACTGGCTGTTGCAGCAAGGCAATGAGTATATCAGGGAAGCCGTGATTAATCTGGATTTGCCGGTTATGGCAGAGCTTAAGCGCCTGAGCAAACCGACAGCCGAACAAAAACAATCGCCAATGCTGGCAAAAAATGAAACTAAGGTACTGACACCGGTAAAAGCTTCGGCGTCTGAGTAAACCCGGAAATTCTGCAACCTTAAAGGAAGCGAATGACCGGTTCGTGCTGGTATGGACGCCTTGTTTAACTGCCCTTGCAGTCAAACAGATATTTCATAATTACGCCTTCAGGCGGACCTCTGCGTCCGCCTGAAACCTGTATGCCAGAGCATCAACCTTAAAAAAACCATCAGCTTGAGCTGGTGTCCAGTGGCGCAAAGTCTTTAATCAAATCATCCAGCGCCTTCATTTGCTCAAGATAGCCCTCTAATCGGGCCAGTGGCAGCGCACAAGGGCCGTCACATTTAGCCTGATCGGGATCAGGATGAGCTTCGATAAATAACCCGGCCAGCCCCAGAGCCATACCGCTGCGCGCCAGTTGCGCCGCCTGCGCCCGGCGGCCATCAGCAGAATCAGTCCGCCCCCTGGCTTTTGCAGGGCATGAGTGGCATCGAAAATCACCGGAGCATAGGCTTTCATTTCATCCATGCCCAGCATATCCACGACCAGATTGTTATAACCAAAGCAGCTACCCCGTTCACAGAGGATAATCCTGTCATTGCCCGCTTCCATAAACTTATTGATGATATGGCGCATTTCATGGGGTGCCAGAAATTGTGGCTTCTTCACATTGATCACGGCCCCGGTTTTGGCCATCGCCACTACCAGATCGGTCTGACGAGCCAGAAACGCCGGTAACTGAATCACATCCACCACCTCTGCCACCGGCACGGCCTGCCAGGGTTCATGCACATCGGTGATCAGGGGGACATCGAAGGTCGCTTTAATTTCGGCAAAAATCTTAAGGCCCTCTTCCATGCCCGGGCCCCGGTAGGAATGCACCGATGAACGATTGGCCTTATCAAATGAGGCCTTGAAAACATAAGGGATCCCCAGACGCTGGGTGACTTCCTTATAGTGCTCGGCAATGCGCATGGCCAGATCTCTGGACTCCAGCACATTCATGCCACCAAACAACACGAAAGGTTTATCATTGGCCACGTCCAGCCCGGCGACATTGATCAACTGCTGATTATTCATCCGGCAACTCCTTTCATAATAATGCCACACAGATAAGCCATGTAGGTGCCCAGACCATAGCCGACCACGGCCAGCAATACTCCTACTGGTGCCAGTGAGGGATGAAATGCCGCCGCCACAATAGGCGCAGAGGCCACGCCGCCCACATTAGCCTGACTGCCCACCGCCATATAAAAGACCGGCGCGCGAATGATCTTTGCCACCAGCAACATCAGTCCGGCATGCACCAGCATCCATATAATACCCAGCACAAAGAAAACCGGTGTATCAACAATCTTGGTGATATCCATTTGCAGACCGATGGTGGTCACCAGAATATACACAAACAAACTACCGATCCGGGATGCACCCACATGCTCCAACTGGCGCACCCGGGTAAAAGACAGGGCGATACCTATGGTGGTGGCGAACACTACCAGCCAGAAAAAGCCGCTGTGCAAGCTGAATTCTTTGCCCCAGGGTGCATAGGATTCCATAAAGGGCACAGTGACATCCGCCAGGAAGTGGGCCACACCACAGGCGCCAAAGCCCACCGCGAAAATCATGATCATATCCCGCAATTGCGGAATACGCATATTCTCGGTCTCAAACTTCTGCACCTTAGTGATCATCACTTCGATGGCAGAGGTGTCAGCGCCACTTTTTGCATCCAGCTTTTTGGCGTTAGCCGCCATCACCAACAGCACAGCGAGCCAGATATTGGCGATGATAATATCCACCGTCACCATGGTGGAGAAAATACCGCCGCCTACTTCGAAGATTTCTTTCATGGCCGCCTGGTTGGCACCTCCACCAATCCAGCTTCCGGCAATGGTGGTCAGTCCGCGCCAGACTTCATCCGGCCCCTGTCCACCCATGGCCTCCGGCGCCACTGCTGACATGATCAACATTGCAATCGGGCCACCAACCACAATACCTATGGTGCCGGTAAAAAATAAAATCAGCGCCTTGGGACCAAGGTTAAATACCGAGCGCAAATCCATACTCAGGGTAAGCAGAATCAGACAGGCGGGCAGCAAGAACCGGGAGGCCACATAATACGCATTGGAACTCGACGCATCCACAATGCCAAAAGTGGTCAGCAGAGATGGCAGGAAGTAACAGAGGATCAGCGTCGGCACGAAACGGTAAAATTTCTGCCAGAACGGATGGGGACTGCCTGCCGTATAGAACACGCCACCAAGGATCAGCGCGAGCATGCCTATTACCACTGCGTCGTTGGTAATCAATGCCGTTTCTGTCATTTTAACTCCTTCTTCTAACCAGCAAACCTGAGCAGTCAGGACCTTTAGTGCAGCACTACTGACTTCAGGCTGTGACTGCGCAGCTGTAATTTAAGTAAATGGGCGGCAGGGTCCTGTGGACACTGACGAATATAGTACCGATAATCGGCGTAAGCACCGCCATGACAGTTAAGTTGCTGTAAAAGCCAGCCTCTGCCACGACGCTCATAGGGATCGTCCGGGCTCAACATCACCAGCAAATCACTCACCGTCAGCGCCTGTTGAAACTGATCCTGATTGATAAATGCCCCTTTCAGGTTCTGCAACTGGCGTATCAGCATGTCGCGGTTACTGGCCGGCATCACAAAGCCGGCCGGCATACTTTCTTCTTTGTCATCCCCGGCGATCTGGTGATATAGCTGCTCCAGCTCTGGCCAGCTCAATGTCTTACCGCTCAGGGCATCCATAAACTGATACTGTCTGTCGCTGAGTCTCACCCTGACCAGATAATGACCCGGAAAACTGACGCCCGTGGCATCGAGTCCCATGGCCCGGGCAAGGTGACAATAAAGCATGCACAAACATACCGCACAACCGTTACGATAAAGCATGACCTGATCCATCAGGGCATAATTCGAGGCCAACAGATTTCTGGGTTGGCCGGCAAAGCCCAGTTCAGTGAAAAACAGCTTGTTTAGCTGCAGTACCTGTTGATGCGTTGAAGAGCGAAAATTAATTCGGGAGCGAAACAATGTTTCCCACTGTTTCATCATGGACAGGTAAAACGATAACGGCATATCCGCGTCAAATTGCTGTGCCACCAGCAACGAAGCGCTCAACACGTCATCTTTATCCAGTGCATGCTGTATAGAAGTGTTCATCGCAGAAAGCTCATAAACAGGAGGTATCGGCCTGTATCAGACATCAGGTATGCTCTGGCAGGCTTCAGGCTTCAGGCCTCAGCCAAACAACAAGGGCTGCTTCATGATCGCGACTTTGGCCGCAAACACCAGCCAGGCCAGTGCACCAACAAAGCCTACCCAGCGAATAAACACCGTGCGTCCAAGTTTAAGCGCAACCAGACCCATCAGAATATACAACAATACCGCAAACAGTTTTTCCGTTACCCATGCATGCACAAAGGGGTACTGAGCGATCAGCACACACAGCCAGACAGCAGTAATCAGCAACAGCGTATCAACGGCATGAGGGACCACTTTCACCCATTTTTTCTGCAACATGGCGGAGCCACGCATTGTCCAGAAAAAACGCAGGATAAACAGTGCCAGACTGATGGATATAACGGTGAGATGGAGATGTTTGACCATGGCGTACATACTACGGACCTTATTATTGTAATTATCCAGGCTGCAAATTTACTGTGTTCAGAAAGGAAAATCGAGTTAAGAATCAGACTTTACGGCTAACTCCATGTCAGACAGGTTAATTTAGCCGGATAAATCACCGTTTAGGGGCTGTCATGCCCATCACCGTCCTGCTGAATAGCCAGATCATCAGGATAAGCCACGGCGATAGCTTCCAGCTTATCTTTGTTGTCCAGAAGGATATCCACAAGCTTTGGCTCAAACTGCTTACCCCGCTGCGCCTGAATATTTTCCAGCACCTTTTCCATTGGCCAGGCATCCTTATAACAGCGCCGCGCCTGCAGCGCATCAAACACATCAGCCAGCGCGGTAATGCGGCTGAAGATACTGATTTCATCTCCCTTCAGTCCCTGAGGATAACCATTGCCGTCCCAGTGTTCATGATGATCTCTGGCCATTTTCGCGGCAGCCTGAATAATCGGTCGTCTGGAATCTTTTAACAACTGATAGCCAAACTCAGTATGGTGACGTACAACCTCTTTTTCTTCATCATTCAGTTGACCAGGCTTGAGCAAAATGGCCTCAGGAATTTTCAGCTTGCCCACATCGTGCAGCGGAATGGCAAGCTTAAGGATATTAATTTCTTCTTTTTCCAGGCCATATTCACGACCAAGCAGTTCACAAATCATGGTCATTCGCTGGATATGTTTGCCTCCACCCATCTGCCGCTCCAGCGCCTGTCCCAGGCGCTCGACAATCTCTCTTTGGGTATCCTCAATGTCTTTGGTCAGCAGCACATTATCAAAGGCGATTTGTACGTTCTGGGAGAATATCTGTAGCAGGTGTTTATCTGTGGGCGTCAGCTTTCTGGGCAGTCCGGACAGATACAGCAAAGAACCATTGAGGGTTTTGCTGTTGCAATAGGCCACAAGATATTCATCCTGATAAACAATATCCTGATCTTCTAGCGCTTTATTACAGGACGCCAACTGTTCACCATCAAGCACTGCATCGAGAGTCTGGCCTTCATGGTTGGCAAAATCACCCTTACCGCTGAAAATATAGAATTGCGATGACTCCTCGTTGTCTATAGGTCTGGGGCCGGCCACGGCAGAGGTGATGTACGCGGCATCCTGAGTACCGCCTATCAGCGACGATAGTTGCTGAACAATACCGTCGATAAAGTTTTCCAGAGAATGGATACTGAACAGATCAGCAGAGGCCGCGATAATTTTCTCCAGCCCCTGACGGTTTTCTTCAATAACGATGATATCCCGGTAAGAACGCAGGGTTGCGATGACCACAGTAAACAGCTTCTGAGCCGTCAGTTCTGTTTTGGATTTATAATCGTTAATATCATAATTGATGATGACATCCCGTTCTGGTGCCTGGCCTGGTTGTCCGGTACGCAGAATAATACGGGTGAAGTGATTATTGGCATCATTGCGGATAAATTCGGCCACCTGCAAACCGGCATCATCGGTTTCCATCACCACATCTAAAAGCACAATGGCAATGTCGTTGTGAGTAAGAAAAATCTCTTTTGCTTCGGCTCCGGAGTAGGCGCTGATAAATTCAATACCTTTATCCTGAAAAACAAAATCACTCAGGGCCAGTTTGGTAACGGCATGCACTTCAGGCTCATCGTCTACAATCAGCACTTTCCAGTTACTGCGTTCGCCCACTACCTCATCTTCGGTCTCATCCATAAACAACAGCTCATCAGACATAGTGGACGTCTCCTTGGATTTTTATAGTTATGCAAAACTTACTTATAGACCGGCATGGCCCTCAGCGCCATAAAATTTCACTTCTTTTTCAGCAACTTGCCGAAGGAAACCCGTTCAAGACCAGCGTAGTCTCTGATACTGGTTACCTCAGCAAATCCATGGTGTTGCAGCGCATGACGCACTTTCTGACCTTGCTCAAAGCCATGTTCCAGTACCAGCCAGCCGGAATCAAGCAGATATTTTCCGGCATGAGCAATGATATGCTCCAGATCGGCCATGCCCTGTTGCTCTGCCACCAGTGCCGACAAGGGCTCGAAGCGGACATCGCCCTGTTGTAAAAATGGACTGTCAGACTCTATATAAGGGGGGTTACTGACGATCATGGAAAAAGATTTTCCGGCAAGCCCGGCAAACCAGTCACTTTGCAGAATATGAATATTGGAAATGTGATTACGGTTGGCGTTGGATTGAGCCAGTGCCACCACTTCGGCATCAAAATCTGTTGCAGTCAGCTGCCACTGTGGTCGTTCACTGGCCAGCGCCAGCGCGATTGCCCCGGTTCCGGTGCCCAGATCCAGCACCTCAATGGGTGACGCATCAAATAATGACAGAGCCTGTTCCACTAACACTTCAGTATCAGAACGGGGGATCAGAGTTTTATCACTGACGGCAAGGGACAGGTTCCAGAACCCCCGCTCTTTAGTCAGGTGGGCTACGGGAATACCCTGTTGCCGTTGTTCAATCAGTTGTTGATAGGTCTGCCATTGCTGCTGAGATAACAATCGGTCAGGCCAGGTGTGCAAATACACCAGAGGCTGTTGCAGGCAGTGGCAAAGCAACACCTTGCTGTCTACCAGCGGGTCGGCATCACCCAAATCAGATTGTTGCAATACCAGCCGGGCCCAGCTCAGGGCTGAAGACAGTGCAGGTAATTCAGCTTTCATCCGACAACGAAGCCAGCAAGTCAGCCTGATGCTCCTGACGAATAGGATCGAGAATGGCATCCAGATCTCCCTGCACCACATCATCGAGCCGGTAGAGCGTCAGGTTGATTCGGTGATCCGTTACCCTGCCCTGGGGAAAGTTATATGTGCGTATTCGCTCAGAACGATCACCGCTGCCCACTAACAAACGCCTGGTGCTGGCTTCCTGTGCGGTACGTTTGTCCTGTTCCAGTTGATTCAGTCTGGCCTGCAACACTGACATAGCCTTAGCACGATTCTTATGTTGCGAGCGTTCATCCTGACATTCCACCACCAGCCCGGTGGGGAGGTGGGTTAACCGAATAGCAGAGTCGGTTTTATTCACGTGCTGACCACCGGCTCCGCTGGCGCGATAGGTATCGACCCGCAAATCTGCCGGGTTAATATCAATGGCTTCTGATTCAGGCAGCTCAGGCAATACAGCAACAGTGCAGGCTGAGGTGTGAATGCGCCCCTGAGACTCTGTTTCCGGAACCCGCTGAACTCTGTGGCCACCGGACTCAAATTTAAGGATACCGTAGCAGCCGTCACCAACCATATTGGCGATGACCTCTTTATAGCCCCCATGTTCACCTTCACTGGCGCTGACCAGCTCAACCCGCCAGCCTTTGTGTTCGGCGTAACGGCTGTACATGCGAAACAAATCACCGGCAAAGATAGCCGCCTCATCACCGCCGGCCCCGGCGCGGATTTCAATAAAACAGTTGAGATCGTCTTTAGGATCTTTAGGCAACAACAGAATCTGTAATTCGCTCTCCAGAGCGCTCAGGGTCTCCTTAGCCAGCTTGGCCTCTTCTTCTGCCATCTCACGGATTTCAGCATCGCTTTCCTGCTGCATCTCACGAGCGTTCTCCAGCTCCTGTTGAGCCTGGCGGTACTCCCGGAAACATTTCACCAGCTCTTCTAACTGAGCGTATTCCTTAGATAACCCTCTGAATTTATTCTGATCGTTAATCACATCAGGTTCACTCAGCAGCGCCTGAACCTCATCAAAACGTTCAATCAATGATTCGAGTTTATGCAGTACCGATTCTTTCATAGTTTTCCTAAATACAAATACCCGGCCCCCTCAAAATACGAGCCTGTACTTTAAAGTCACCTGGTTGTGTCCAGACCCAGCGCCTGTCTGAGCAGCTCCAGTGTACTTTGATCTTTGTTAGCCGCCGCGTGTTTAATCGCCTTGGTAGGAGCATGGATCAAACTGTTGGTGAGCTTATTTGCCAGCTCAGCGATCACTGCCTCAGCATCCTTACCTTCCTGTAATTGCTTCAGGGCACGTTGCTGTAATTTCTGTTTATGCGCCTCACTCTGCTCACGATACGAACGCACCAGGTCCACTGAAGCCAGGGTATCATGCCAGATTAAAAATTCTGCAACGCCCTGCTCAATCAGGGCTTCGGCTTTTTCTGCCGCAGATTGGCGGGAGGCACGATTCTCCTGCACAATTTGCTGCAAATCATCCACCGTATACAGGTAGGCATCATCTAACTCTGCCACTTCACTTTCCACATCTCTGGGCACCGCAAGATCCACCAGAAACATGGGCTGATGCCGGCGTTTTTTCAGCGCCCGCTCCACTACCCCCTTCCCAAGAATAGGCAACTGACTGGCGGTTGAACTGATGACCACATCGGCTTCATGCAGATGGTCCGGGATCTGGGCCAGGGTGATCACATCCGCTCCCAATGGCTGCGCCATCTCGCTTGCGCGGCTTAGGGTCCGGTTAGCGACCCTGATACTCTGCACCTTTTGCTCGTGTAAATGTCGTGCTACCAGCTCAATGGTTTCCCCGGCACCAATCAGCAGCACATTGACTTTGTTCAGGGATGAGAAGATATGTTTTGCCAGCTGCACGGCCGCAAAGGCCACTGACACCGCATTAGCGCCGATATCCGTATCGGAGCGCACTTTCTTGGCCACGGAAAAGGTTTGCTGAAACAAACGATCGAATCCACTGCCGACCATGCCGCTATGTCTGGCACTGGTATAGGCCTGTTTTACCTGCCCCAGGATCTGCGGCTCACCCAACACCATGGAATCCAGCCCACTGGCCACACGCATCAGATGCCTGATTGCCTGATCTTGAGTAAAACAATAACTGGCGTTTTCAATGGCACTGTTATCGAGTTGATGGAACGCCGCCAGCCACTGCCCCAGTTGCTGCTCCGACACATTCACATCAGCATAGATTTCGGTACGGTTGCAGGTAGACAAGATCACCGACTCCTGGCTACCCAGTTGTTCTTTCAGGGCAAGCAAGGCTGCAAGCTGGCTGTCAGCAGAAAAGGCCACCTTTTCTCTGACTTCCACCGGAGCCGTGTTGTGATTTATACCGAATGCAATTAGCGCCATGGTGGAGTCGTGTGTTAATGCCTGAGAGTGAGCGGTTACGGCGTGGCATTGTACGCAAAAGCCAAAACTATTGAAAGCATCCCGGGTTCTGTGTTCCCATAAGCCACATTACCCATCCCGCTGTTATCAAATGCAAGCAGTTAACCTTTGCCGCCTGATGGTAATCAGTATCCTGATTATACTGATTAGCGCCTGTGCCACCCGACCCGTGCCGCAATATTCAGTTAATGCTCAGAGCCATCAGAAGCAACTGCAACAAATCAGAAACTGGCAGATAAGAGGCAAACTGGCGTTTCGCTCAGAACAGGATAAATTCAGTGCCAGCCTGAACTGGCGCCAGCAGGATAAAGATTTCCGCGTAAACCTGAGCAGTTTCCTCGGAACCAATATTTTACTGCTGGAAAAACATCAGGGCCAGGTTGAACTGCAATACGACGATAAGCTTTATCAGCATATCAACGCTGCAGCACTGCTGTATGAGCTACTCGGATGGACCATTCCGGTCGAATCCATCAGTCAGTGGGTCAAAGGCCAGACCAGCGCAGAGGCACAGGCCGAGTTCTCCGACAATGGATTGGTCAGCCGCCTGCAAACTGCTGATGGCTGGGTGGTGAACTACAGTGATTACAGACAAACAGGCGAGACGTTGTTACCGCACCAGATCAGTCTGCAGGCCGGTCCTAACAGAATTAAAATACGGGTTGATGCATGGCAACTGAACTGATCAACTGGCCTTCACCGGCCAAACTCAACCTGTTTTTACATATCACCGGTCGCCGCCCTGATGGTTACCACCAGTTGCAAAGTCTGTTTCAGATGTTGGATTACGGCGATAGCCTGCGCTTTGAGATAACCGGACACCCGGACATTGAGCTGATGACACCCATCCCCGGAGTCGCTAACCAGGATAACCTGATTGTGCGGGCCGCGACGCTTTTACAACGGCATTCTGATATCAGCAAAGGTTGCCGCATCTGGCTGGACAAACGCCTGCCCATGGGCGGCGGTATCGGCGGGGGCTCATCTAATGCCGCCACCACCCTGGTGGCGCTGAATTATTTATGGCAGTGCCACTTAAGCACGCAACAACTGGCACAACTGGGCTTGCAACTTGGCGCCGATGTACCGGTATTTGTGCATGGCAATACGGCTTTTGCATCCGGCGTGGGGGAAACCTTAACCCCGGCACCTCAGCCTCAGAAGTTTTTTCTGGTGGTGAATCCCGGCATTGAAATTTCTACTGCCGGAATCTTCGGTCATCCGGATTTACCCCGGGACACAGCCCCTATGGATTGGCGGGATTATCAGTTTGAAAATACCCATAACGACTGCCAAAAACTGGTTTGTGCCACTCACCCGCAAGTTGCAAATCTGTTACACTGGTTGTTAGAATACGCGCCGTCGCGGATGACGGGAACGGGTTCGAGTCTGTTCGCCATTTGTGATAACCAGAACCAGGCAGAAAACCTGCTTTCTCAGCTACCAGAAGGGTGTCATGGCTTTGTCGCACAAGGGGTTAACCAGTCACCTTTGCAGCAAAAGCTGGACAGATTGAGAAATGCCGACCAAACAATTTAGACAGCTCATTGAGGATCCTACCGTGCCGGATATGAAGTTATTTGCTGGTAATGCCGTACCAGAACTCGCCCAGAAAGTCGCCGACCGGCTCTACACCAAGCTCGGGCACGCCAGCGTAGGACGCTTCAGCGATGGTGAAATCAGCGTCGAAATACACGAGAATGTACGTGGCTCTGATGTCTTTATTATCCAGTCAACCTGCGCCCCCACCAATGACAACCTGATGGAACTCATTGTCATGATCGACGCCCTGCGCCGAGCGTCAGCCGGTCGTATCACTGCTGTATTACCCTATTTTGGTTATGCCCGCCAGGACCGCCGGGTCCGTTCAGCCAGGGTGCCTATCACCGCCAAAGTGGTGGCTGATTTCCTGTCTAATGTGGGTGTTGACCGGGTGCTTACCGTCGATTTACATGCCGAACAGATTCAGGGCTTCTTCGATGTGCCGGTGGACAATGCTTTTGGTACGCCGATTCTGCTTGAAGATATGCGTGAAAGGGAATTCGTCAATCCGGTAGTGGTATCCCCCGATATTGGCGGTGTGGTCAGAGCCAGAGCCCTGGCCAAAGTAATGAACGATCTGGATCTGGCGATTATCGATAAACGTCGTCCCAAAGCCAATGTCTCACAGGTGATGCATATTATCGGTGATGTACAGGACAGAGACTGTATTATCGTTGATGACATGATTGATACGGGCGGAACCCTGTGCAAAGCGGCTCAGGCTCTTAAAGATCATGGCGCCCGCCGGGTCTTCGCCTATGCCACCCACGCCATATTCTCAGGCAATGCAGCTAAAAACCTGGAAGAGTCGGTAATGGATGAAATCATCGTCACCGACAGTATCCCGCTGTCGCCACAAATCAAAGCGCTGGGTAAGGTCAAGCAACTGAGTCTGTCGGATATGCTGGCCGAAGCCATTCGCCGGGTCAGTAACGAAGAATCTATCTCGGCCATGTTCGAGTATTAATTTTTAACGACACATAATAGTGAAAATGCCGGACCTGTTCCGGCATTTTTATTTAAAGCATTTCACCACCAAAAACGCTAAAGTCACGAGCCTATAATTACCTCTCGCAGAGGCACTGAGACGCAGGGGAGTGATTAGGGCTGAGTGATGAATGCTGAATTATGAATAAAAAGCTATTCACCAACCACCAGCCCTTAGTGCTAATTCCGTATTTCTCCGCGTCTTTGCGCCTCAGCGAGATCCATTTGCACTAAGATTCGAATCAGCAGGAATTAAGCTCCTATTTTCATCAGGATGACGAACCAGCGATAAAGGCCTGTGATTCAATGACAATGCCAGGACTATTGATATAAGATGGCGCTCACAATGTGTTGCTAAGGATGCGTCATGAAAATCTCGCTGATTGCTGTTATTGCCCTGCCGCTGTTATTTGCCTGTCAGGCAGAGTCCAATACACCTTCACAAACACAAAACGCCAATCAGGCATCAGAAAATATGAATACTCAAGCCTCTGAAAAAGAAACTATCCGTTTTACCGCCGAAGTGGTGTTTAAAAATCTGGAAGGTGGTTTTTTTGCTCTGATTGCCAAAGATGGCAGCAAATATCAGCCCATGGGACTGGCACAGGAATTCCGCCGTCACGGCCTGATCGTTGAGGTAGAAGCAGAAAAAGTCACAGATATGGTCACATATCAGCAGTTCGGCACCCTTGTACGCATCATTAATATCAAGATCCTGGACGAATCTGGCGTGCGCAGCAGTGGTATTACGCACTAACTTTCTTGTATCCCCCCTTTCCCAGTGTTAGAATTCGCCGCCCTTTTCTTGGGGCCTGCCTTATCATCATTATAAGGTCAGAGACTTTTCGGATTTTGGTCGCGAAGTCCGAACACACTTAAATTTTGGAGTATATTATGTCTGAAGCGATTTTTACCCTGGATGCAGAAGTCCGCACAGACCTGGGGAAAGGTGCGAGCCGCCGCCTGCGTCATGCTGACAAAGTACCTGCGATCCTATACGGCGCGGGCAAAGAGCCTGTAGCCCTGACCCTGGATCACAATAAAGTAAACCAGGCTCAGGATTTTGAAGCCTTTTACAGCCACGTTCTGACCCTGAACATCGGCGGCAAAAAAGTGGAAGCTCTGGTTAAAGATATCCAGCGCCATCCTTATAAGCCTAAGCTGACTCACCTTGATTTCCTGCGTGTTGATGCCAAACAGGCGGTAACCACTCATGTTCCTCTGCACTTTATCAACGAAGATAAAGCCAAGGCGATCAAACTTGAAGGTGGTCATGCCGAGCATCACATGGCTGACGTGGAAATACAGTGTCTGCCACATGATCTGCCTGAGTATATCGAAGTGGATCTGCTTAACGTAGAAATGGGTCAGACCCTGCACTTGTCTGATTTGGTTATGCCAAAAGGCGCTACCCTGACAGAGCTGGCCAAAGGTGAAGACCACGATCTGGCAGTGGTAACCATCAAAGCAGCCAAAGTAGCAGCAGCGGAAGACGATGAAGAAACTGCAGCTGACGACGGCGAGGAAGAAGCCAAGACTGAGGAGTAATCCTCTTGGTGAAGCTGATTGTGGGCCTGGGAAATCCGGGCCCTGAATATGAAAATACCAGGCACAATGCCGGTGCCTGGTATGTTAATGCCCTCGCCAGACAGTTCCATGTTTCCCTTAAAGCGGAAGCCAAGTTCTTTGGGTACACCGCCCGTCTGACCATCGCCGGTCAGGATATCAGATTGCTCTATCCTACTACCTTTATGAATCGCAGTGGTCAGTCCGTAGCGGCCATGGCAAACTTTTATCGTATCGCCACGGACGAAATTCTGGTGGCCTATGATGAGCTGGATTTACCACCGGGTGTAGTAAAACTCAAGACTGGCGGCAGTGCCAGTCAAAACGGTATCCGCGATATCGTCAGCAAACTGGGTAATGATAAAGGCTTTCATCGTCTGCGCATTGGCATTGGCCACCCCGGGCATAAAAGTCAGGTGACCGGCCATGTTCTTGGCAAGGCACGGCCTGATGAGCAGGAAAAAATTGAAGCAGCCATCGATGAAGCGGTGCGTTGCACAGAAATATTAATTAAAGACGGAATGACCAGAGCGATGAATCGCCTGCATTCCTTCAAAGCAGATTAACGCAGAGGATACTTTCATGGGTTTTAAATGTGGCATAGTGGGTTTGCCGAACGTGGGTAAATCCACATTGTTCAACGCCCTGACCAAGGCCGGTATTGAGGCAGCTAACTTTCCTTTTTGCACCATTGAACCAAACACCGGCGTGGTGCCTGTGCCCGATACCCGCCTGGACAAACTCGCGGCAATCGTCAACCCCCAGCGCGTTATCCCTACCACCATGGAATTCGTGGATATTGCCGGACTGGTAGCCGGTGCCTCAAAAGGAGAAGGGCTGGGTAATAAATTTCTGGCCAATATCCGCGAAACTGATGCCATAGGCCATGTAGTACGCTGCTTTGAAAATGACAATATTGTGCATGTTGCCGGTGGCGTTAACCCGGCCGATGACATTGAGGTCATCAATACCGAACTGGCTCTGGCGGATCTGGATACCTGCGAAAAGGCCCTGCTGAGAGTTGGTAAACGTGCCAAAGGTGGCGATAAAGACGCAAAGTTTGAGGTTCAGGTGCTGGAGAAAATCAAACCCCATCTGGATCAGGGCAATATGCTGCGCTCAGTGGAGCTGGAAAAAGAGGAACTGGCAGCCATCGCCTATATGAATTTCCTGACCCTCAAGCCCACCATGTATATCGCCAATGTTAACGACGATGGCTTTGAAAACAATCCTCACCTGGATAAGGTCAGGGAGATGGCTGAAGGTGAAAATGCTGTAGTCGTAGCAGTATGCGCTGAAATTGAATCAGAAATTGCCGAGCTCGAAGAAGAAGAGAAGGCTGAATTTATGGCCGATATGGGACTCGACGAGCCGGGTCTGAACCGGGTTATCCGTGCCGGTTACGACCTGCTTAACCTCAACACCTACTTTACCGCCGGAGTCAAAGAGGTGCGCGCCTGGACCTTCCCAATCGGTTCAACGGCACCGCAGGCGGCGGGTAAAATCCATACCGACTTTGAAAAAGGCTTTATTCGCGCCGAAGTGGTGGGTTACGACCACTTTATCGAATATAAAGGCGAGCAAGGTGCCAAGGATGCCGGCAAATGGCGCTTAGAGGGTAAGGAATACATTGTCAAAGACGGCGATGTGATTCATTTCCGTTTTAACGTCTAATGCCCTACTCTGATTAAATCTGGTTACAGAGCCGGTCACTGACCGGCTTTTTATTATCCTGACTTTTACCCTGT
This sequence comes from Lacimicrobium alkaliphilum, assembly GCF_001466725.1. NCBI lineage: Bacteria > Pseudomonadati > Pseudomonadota > Gammaproteobacteria > Alteromonadales > Alteromonadaceae > Lacimicrobium > Lacimicrobium alkaliphilum. The sequence continues at coordinate 1,652,680 of NZ_CP013650.1, read as the reverse complement.
TACCTGCAATTAATCTGCGAAAGCCCTGAAAGTTAAAATTTACCCAACTTGCTCAGTTCCTGCTCAGTCAGACAAGGGTTGTCAAAAAAGGGGTTGACCATCATCAGGCAGATCAGCATAATACGCGCCACTCAACGCGAGTATAGTGTGGCTAAGTAGCTCAGTTGGTTAGAGCACAGCACTCATAATGCTGGGGTCGCAGGTTCGAATCCCGCCTTAGCCACCATCAATCTTGCGGAAGTGGTGAAATTGGTAGACACGCTGGATTTAGGTTCCAGTGCTTCACGGCGTGAGAGTTCGAGTCTCTCCTTCCGCACCATGTTGTTGGGGTATAGCCAAGTGGTAAGGCAGCGGGTTTTGATCCCGCCATTCGTTGGTTCGAGTCCAGCTACCCCAGCCATATCCTTTCTTCGCGTATGAGTCCAACAATTGGGGTATAGCCAAGTGGTAAGGCAGCGGGTTTTGATCCCGCCATTCGTTGGTTCGAGTCCAGCTACCCCAGCCATATATTTAAAAAGCCGCTCAAACGAGCGGCTTTTTTGTATCTGACGATAAAAGAAGATAAACCACAGAGACACAGAGAACACAGAGGTCTGAAAGCCTTGCACCGCAGAGCCGCAAAGAACGCTGAGGTATTATGGGATTAACCATTTTACTTCTCTGCGCCCTCCGCGACTCTGCGGTAAATTCTCTTTTCATGATTTTAGTGTGGTTGGTGGTAAAAAGCATTTCAACCACTAAAGGCACCAAAAACACGAAATATTAAATGTCCACAGGCCCCGTCATCCTGATGACAATCAGGATCTTTTAACCCTGCGTCTTAGCGCCTCTGCGTGAAATAATAAGCTGTTCGTCTGTATACAAGGCTGAGGGATTAAGCGATTAGCCCCTTTTACTTCTCTGTGTTCTCCGTGCCTCTGTGGTGAATATGTTCTTTCTTTTTAGTTCACAGCTTAGCTCTGGACAGCGCGCCTTATTCCCGACAGTATTACACCATCATCAACAACAATAAGAATATGTCTGTGATCCACGAACTTGTTACTGCCGTCAATGGTGTGCTCTGGGGCTGGTTATTGATTATCATGCTGGTTGTGGCCGGTTTCTGGTTCAGTTTCCGTCTCGGCGGCGTCCAACTGCGCCAGTTTACCCATATGTTCAGCCTGCTCAAAGGCAGCAGCAAAAGCGATAAAGCCGGTATCAGTTCGTTTCAGGCACTGTGTACCAGCCTCTCTGCACGGGTCGGCACCGGTAATCTGGCCGGGGTGGCCGTGGCCATTTCCCTCGGCGGTGCCGGTGCCATATTCTGGATGTGGGTGATTGCCATTCTCGGTATGGCCACCGGCTTTGCCGAAAGTTTGCTCGGGCAACTCTATAAAGTCAGAGACAGTAAGGGCGAATACCGTGGCGGCCCCGCTTACTATATTCAGCAGGGCTTAAATAAGCGCTGGCTGGCGATTACCTTTTCCCTTTGTTTATTTTTAGGCTACGGCTTTATTTTCAGCGCCGTGCAGGCTAACTCTATTACCGATGCGTTAAATCATGCCTATGGTATCGATACCTTTAACGCTGGTATCGTCATTATTCTGCTTGCCGGGGTGATTGTTATCGGCGGATTGCGCGGTATTGCCCGTTTCGCCGAATGGATGATCCCCTTTATGGGCATCAGCTATGTGCTGGTTGCTGTTGGCATCACCCTGTATAACATTGAAATGGTACCCGGGATACTGGCAAATATTTTCAGTTCTGCTTTTGGTCTGCAGGAAGCCGGTTATGGTGCGCTGGGAGCGGCTATTAAGCATGGCATTCAGCGCGGTTTATATTCCAACGAAGCCGGTTCCGGCAGTGTGCCCCATGCAGCGGCCAGTGCCACGCCCAATCCTAACCACCCCGCCAGCCAGGGTTATGTGCAGATGCTGGGGGTATTTCTAGACACCCTGGTGCTGTGTACCTGCACCGCGGTAATAATTCTGCTTGCCGGAGGGGAGCAAGGTGAGCAGATGGAGGGCATTCGTATGACTCAGGATGCCATGTCCTTTCACTTAGGCAATGGCGGCAATGATTTCGTTGCCGCTGCCATCAGTTTATTTGCTTTTACCTCAGTGGTGGCCAATTACGCCTATGGTGAGAGTAACCTGCATATGTTTAAGCTGGATAACCGCACGGGGCGCAGTGTTTATACGGTAGGCTATCTGTTGATGATCCTCTGGGGCTCTATGGCCTCTCTGCCTCATGTCTGGGCACTGGCGGATATGGCGCTGGGGCTGATGACAGTAATCAATATTATCGCCATTGTCTGGCTAACCCCCACCATCGTCGCCGTTAGCCAGGATTACCTGAATCAGCGCAAACGAGGCAAGGAGCCCCAGTACCAGCATGGCAACTGTGAGATCCAGGGTGCCACTGAAGATAATATCTGGGATGGTGGCAATGCCAATAAACCTGAACAAGCCCGACTAAAAAATTGAATTTTTATTTGCAGGACAGCGGATGTATAAATTATTTGGAGAGCCAGGCTGGGGATCAGCCCTCATTGAAGCACAACTACAGTGGTATCAGTTGCCCTTTGAATTTGAGTCTGTTGGCGATTTATTTCGTTCTCACGGTGCCCGTGAGCGTTTAACCCGGGTTAACCCGCTGGCACAAATCCCGACGCTGGTGATGCCTGATGGTCAGGTGATAACGGAAAGTGCAGCAATCACTCTGTATCTTGCCGATATCACTAAAAGTGACGAGTTAGTTCCCGCAGCCGACAGCCCCGAACGCTGTGCCTTTTTGCGCTGGTTAGTCTTTCTGATCGCCAACATCTATCCCACCTTCACCTACAAGGATGATCCGTCGAGGTTTGTCACTGATAAATCCGCTCAGGAAGATTTCAGCAAAAACGTCGGGCAATATCGTTCGCGATTGTGGAAGATAGTTGAGGAAGCTGTTCAGACCGAACAATTCCCGACAAACAGGTCCTTTTCGGCACTGGATATCTACCTTTGCGTTATGACCCGCTGGCAGCCGGGGCGGGACTGGTTCGCGCAACATTGTCCAGCAGTCTATAACATTGCCCGGCGTGTGGACGGGCATCCAAAGCTGATGGCCTGCTGGCAACATAACTTCCCTGAATAACAGCAACCTTTAACAGTACCGGGTACAAGTTCTATGTATATCCCAGACAACATGCAGATGGCTGAACCCTCAGCCATCGCCGATTTTATTGCCGGGCACGGATTCGGGATTGTGATTTCAGACAATCTCAACGCCAGTCACCTGCCGTTAGTATTCACCTCTGACGAGGGTGACAAGGGTTGTCTTTACGGTCATATGGCCAAAGCCAATCCGCATCATAAGGAGCTTCAGGGGCAACGGGTACTGGTGATCTTCAATGGCCCCCACGCTTATATCTCACCTTCCTGGTATGCTAGAGCGCCTGCCGTGCCTACCTGGAACTATGCCGCCGTGCATTGCTACGGAAAGATTGAGCTTATCAGTGATGATGAAAATCACAGCGCGATGGAAGAGCTGGTCAGAAAATACGAACCATCGCTGTTGGATACCCCTGAGATTATGCCTGCTGACTATCAGCAGCGCCTGCGCCAGGCAGTGGTAGGCTTTAAAGTCGTTGTTGATGAGATCCAGGCTAAGGAAAAACTTGGCCAGCACCGCAAACAGGAGGATCAGCAAGGGGTCTATGCAGCACTGCAAAACAGTCCATCCGCCGATGCCAGGTTACTGGCGGCCTATATGAGAGAGCGAGGTTCAGGTACAGGACAGTAACCCGTTCTCATCACGCTTTGCATGATTTTTGCGTTCAGTTGTTCAGCCTTGCCTGCCCCAGCGTATTAGCATCGGTGCCAAACCACAGACTGTGGCTGTCAGGATCGTACACCATATGCCGCACCGTCCCGCCGCCACTCGGTATCTCCACAGGGTCGGTGAAGATTTCAGTGGTGGGATTAAATCCAACCAGACGATTCGGTTGCACACCTGTTTCCACCAGCCATAACCAGCCTTTTTTATCGGTCGCCATGGCATAAGGGCGCGATAGTGCCGCAGCCGGGGCCAGCCACTCCTTTACCTCACCATTGTCCGGATTTAACCGGCCGAGATACCCTTCAGCGTAGTCCACATACCAGACAAAGCCATCACTGGTAACCGCTACCCGTCGTGGCAGGGTGTTTTTACGAGGCAACGGAAACACCTTCAATTTGCCGTCTTTTACCGTTGCCACCTCATTACTGGCAAAGTAAACAATCCAGGGCTGATCCTGATATACCACCAGCCCATAAGGCCGTGCATCTTCAGTTTCTACAGGGTACAGGGTAAATTCCCCAGATTCGGTATCCAGAAATCCGACTTTGTTACCTTGTTGAACAGTAAACCAGATATCCCCCTGTGAGGTAAAGGCCATAGTATGGACATCGCGGCGCCCCTCACCCGGCAATTCGAAGCGCCGGATATCGCCGTTTTGTGGGTTAATCAGACCAATATGGCCGTCTCGGTTACCGGCATACCAGGCGCCACGTTTATCGACGATAACATTATGGGGCCCTGCCCCCTCAGGCAGATCATAACGTTTGAATTCAGCGTCGGAAGGAACAAAGGTGGCGGCATAATCCGCTTTCTGGCCCACAAACCAGATCAGGTCAGGGCCTGCAACATAGGGATCGCGGGGGCGAGTGTCAGGCCATGGAACTGTCCACTCCTGAATGTCCGCCACAGGATTTGCCATTGCCATCAGTGGCAAACTCAGCAGCGAAGTCAGCAAGACTCTTATCGTTGTCATGTTCTCTCCCATTTTGCTTTTAAAAACAATAAAGTATAGAAGAAAACATGCCGGGGATGTGCAGTATAACCCGAGAAAACGGCCAGCCATCGGAGCTGGCCGTACACAGCGACTACTTTGCTGCCATCAGCGTCGCATAACTGTTCATCAGATTGCGATAGTCAGGGATATGGTTTGAGAACAACTGCCCCAGCCCTTCCACATCATTTCGCCAGTCGCGGTGCAGTTCACAGGCCACACCGAACCAGGTGATCAGTTGTGCACCGGCCGAAGACATACGATCCCAGGCTGAATCCCTGGTCAGTTCGTTAAAGGTACCGGACGCATCGGTTACCACAAACACGTCAAAGCCTTCAGCCAGCGCCGATAGCGTCGGAAAGGCAACACAGACTTCGGTCACTACTCCGGCGATAATCAGTTGCTTTTTACCTGTCGCTTTAACCGCATTGACAAAGTCATCATTGTCCCAGGCATTGATCTGTCCAGGGCGGGCAATAAACGGGGCATCAGCGAAGGTCTCTTTTAGCTCCGGCACTAATGGACCATTAGGGCCGTCTTCAAAACTGGTAGTCAGGATCGTCGGCAGTTCAAAGTACTTCGCCAAATCCGCCAGTGCCAGTACATTATTCTTAAAACGATCAGGATCGATATCCCGCACCAGCGATAATAAGCCGGTCTGGTGATCAACCAATAGTACGGCGGCATCATCTTTGTTTAAACGTTTGTAGGAATTGCTCATATTTAGCTCCTTTTGCTAATTGAAAGGGCGATAATCGCCCCGTGGATCGGTGCCGCCAATGTCGGAGCGGCATCAATGTTTTAAGAGAAATCACCACGCTGAAAATCCCGGAAGGCCTGTTCGATTTCATCATAACTGTTCATCACGAAAGGGCCCTGGCCTACCACAGGTTCATCGATGGGTTCACCGCTGAGCAGCAACAATCTGGTATCGGCCATCGCCTCAACAGAGATCTCCTGCCCTTCGGCTGTGAGTACCACAAGCTCTGAACCACTGGCTTTCGTTTCACCATTGACCCGTACCTCACCTTGCAGAACTGCCAACCCAGCGCCCCAGCCATCAGGAAGCAAAAACTGACTTTGGCTGTCAGCCTTTAATTGCACATCCCACAGGTTAAGGGGCGTAAAAGTGCTGGCAGGCCCGGCGATACCTTTATATTCACCGGCGATCACCCTGACACTGCCGGCCCCTTTATTCAGTTGCACTGAAGGGATCCGTTCATCACGAATGCCCTGATAGGCTGGGGTGGTCATCTTATCTTTGGCAGGCAAGTTAACCCATAACTGCACCATTTCCAGGGTGCCACCTTTGGCCGTAAAACCCGGGCTGTGAAACTCTTCATGCACAATACCTCTGCCTGCCGTCATCCACTGAACGTCGCCGGGGCCAACCACCCCGCCTTCACCGGTGCTGTCGCGGTGAGCCACTTCACCCTGATAAACAATTGTCACCGTTTCAAAACCACGGTGCGGATGTTGCCCCACACCTCTTGGCATCCTTGTCGGGGCAAACTCCGCGGGCCCGGCGTGATCCAGTAATAAGAAAGGGCTCAGCACCTGCGGATGGCTGCGATATGAGAACATTGAGCGCACCGGAAAGCCGTTTCCTACCCAGTGGCGCCCTGCTTTACCACGCACTTCAAGAACTTTTTTCATCATTGCTGCTCCGATAAATACCTTATGACTTAAGCTTATATTTGTATTTAAAAATGCAGTAGACTAATAATTCGCGATGCAGCGTTGCAATATTGCAACGACAAGAGGGAAAACGATGCAGGACTTAAACGACCTCTACTATTTCGTACAGGCGGTAAAATATGGTGGTTTCGCCCCTGCTGGGCGGGCGCTGGGTGTGGCTAAGTCGCGGCTAAGTCGGCGCATAGCGGCGCTGGAGGAACGTCTTGGAGTACGGTTAATTCAGCGCTCAACCCGACACTTTTTGATTACCGAAGTGGGACAGCGCTACTATGAGCATTGTCAGGCGATGCTGGTAGAGGCAGAAGCCGCGCAGGAGACCATCGACAGTATCAAAGCTGAGCCTAAAGGGTGCATTAAAGTAACCTGCCCGGTGGGCCTGCTGCATTTTCATGTGGGTCAGATGCTGGCAGATTTTATGGCCTGCTATCCACAGGTGTCAGTCTACCTTGAAGCCACCAACAGGCGGGTTGATGTCATGGCAGAAGGCGTGGATATCGCATTGCGTGTTCGCCCCTTACCGCTTCAGGACAGTGATCTGGCATTGCGGATTCTGTCTGATCGGGGTCAGTGTCTGGTCGCCAGTCCGGCGCTAATCGAACTACAGAACGGATTGCCACAACACCCGGATGATCTAATCCGCTGGCCCAGTATGAGCCGTGCCACGCCGCAGGAACAGCACCAGTGGGTACTGCAGCATAGAGATGGACGAAAGCAGCATATTGATTTTACGCCCCGCTACACCACCACGGATATGATGGCATTAAGAAGCGCAGCCATTGCCGGGGTAGGCATCGTTCAGTTGCCTTTACTGATGCTGGGAGAACAGCTTGAAGCCGGTACACTGATAAAAATATTGCCGGACTGGGAGCCACGCCGGGAAATGATCCATATGGTGTTTCCCTCCCGCCGGGGTATGTTACCTGCAGTAAGGGCTCTGATCGATTTTCTGGTAGAGCGCTATACGCAGATTATGGAAGACTGAATAAGCAGACCGATTTCAACTTACCTCCTCAGCGTCCTCCGCGCCTCTGCGAGCTCATCAGGCTTTTTGGTTTTAGATCTCGCCGGGGCGCAAAGGCGCGGAGGGTTTTAAAGCATCATTCTGTTGCCCTCTTCGTGCCCTTCGCGTTCTTCGTGATTAACGACTTTTTTCAGACCACGAAGTGCTCGAAGAGCACGAAGAATGGAATTTGTTAACCATCGAGTATCAGAGCGCCACATAGTTTGAAAAACGACTATCAGAGCTGTCTGCTGATAACGTCCTCCTCAACGCTGACAACTTAAATACCCATGGCATAGCGGGTCACCTGTTTTTTAAGCGGTCCGGCATGCTGAGCCAGCCTTAAACCTAAGCGGCGCAGCTGTGTGACCGGCAGAATTTCGGTGCTGAACGTTTTGTAGATCACATCCATGGCCGACATCATCAGCAGATTATCCGGCCTGCGTTTACGCTCATAGCGAGTCAGAGCCTGGCCGAGCTGATGGGCGCTATCCAGCCAGCTTTTATCCTCCAGCTCCGTCATTAAACAGGCAACATCTTTAAAGCCAAGGTTCAGGCCCTGCCCGGCCAGCGGATTAATGGTATGGGCAGCGTCTCCAATCAACACGGCGTTGTTTGTCACATATTCACTGGCATGCTGTCTGCTCAGCGGGAAAGATGCCCTGGAAAGGATGTCAAAATCCATCAGCTCTGCGGGAAATGCCTGTTTAATTTCTGTTTTGAGATCGCTGTCAGACAAGGCTTTCAGCCACTGGATCTGCTCCGCCTGGTGATACCATACCAGCGAGGCATAGCCATCATACAAGGGTAAAAAAGCCATAGGCCCACTGGGAACAAACTGTTGCCAGGTAATATCCTGCTGCGGAGCATGGGTTTTCACACTCACCGCCAGGGCCTGTTGCTTATACTGCCAGCCACAGATGCCAATACCCAGTTGCTGACGCACTTTCGAGTGCCCTCCATCTGCGCCAATTAAAAGCGCCGCAGATATTTCACTGCCATCAGTCAGGATTACATTATTGGTATTCTGCTCAACAAAGCAGTCTAATCCGGCATTAAACCATTTTACCCGGCTGCTTTGTTGTAAGACCTCATAAAGCGCACGCTGAATCAGGCTGTTCTCAATAATATGCCCGAGTTGACGGGCAGGAATATCTTCGGCAGTAAAATCCGTGCGGGCGCCGTCCTCCCACACCGATAAACGCCGGTATGGGCAGACCCGCATCGCCTCAAGGCTTTGCCAGGCGCCCAGTTGCTCAAGCAAAGTACGAGACGCGGCGCTGATAGCCGAAACTCTGATATCCGGCACTGAATCTGCGGCAAAGGGAGCCGGCATGTGCGGCTCAACCACCGCAACAGAATAGTTCTGACGGGCAAGTCCCAGCGCCATTGCAGCGCCGGTCATACTGCCGCCAATCACCATTACGTCAAATTTTTGCATCGTCTTTTTTGTCATATTCATACTGCCCGAATCGTACCACGATTAACGACCGCCTCTGGCGACAAACAGCTGTTTTTTCTCTGTTTGTAAGCATACATAACTGTGGCGGTGTTCTGACACAGATTATTACAACAGCAATACAACCTTTGAGATGTTAAAGGCTACATATAGTACAGCAGTCATCAATAATTTAATCAGTGAGTCCGTTATGAAAATCTCTATCAAAGCCCTGTTGCTGAGCCTAGCATTAACCAGCAGCAGTTTTTCCGCCTTGTCTGCCAGTCAGACAAATGAGTATATGCAATACAGCTTTCACTACAGCTTCAGTGAGAAAGTCGATCTGGCGCTGACCCATTACCTGCAATTTAAGCAGGAGATGGAGCATCTGCTGAGCAGTGATATCGATGAGCAAACAGAAGATTTTTTCCGTCAGTATCAACAACAGGCCTCACAAAAGCTGGCCAGGCGTCCAACTAGGTTAACAGATGCTCTGAGTAACCATCCCGACAGTCAGGCAACATACGAATAACTGCGTTCCCTTGGCCACTTCCGCTCCCAACCAACACACATTTATGGAAGTGGCCTTTTTACGCGCTAAATAACTGTACGGGCTTCTGATAAAATACCGCTCTTTTTTCAAGCATACGGAATATCATGGGCTCACCCGTTGTTGTCGGTGCCATTTGTCTGATAGTTGCCGAAGCGCTGTTCGCCGGGATTGGTGCACTGGTAAAGCATCTCAGCACTGATATGAACCAGTTTCAGCTGGTATTTTTCCGCAACCTGTTTGCTCTTATTGCGCTGATGCCCTGGATACTGAGAATGGGCAAAGTCGGACTTAAGACAGAGCATTTTGGTCTGCACCTGTTGCGTTCTACCTCCGGACTGATTGCCATGTACTGTTTTTTCTATGTGCTGGCCCACATTCCGCTGGCGCAGGCGATGATGGCTCTGCTGGTGGCACCTTTTATTGTGCCGATTATCGCCCGCATCTGGCTCAAAGAGCTGATCAGCCATAAGAGCCTGATGGCTATCGGCCTGGGCTTTATCGGCGCGGGCTTTATCCTGCGCCCGGAAGGGGAAAACATGAACCTCTTTATTCTGCTGGCACTGATCTGTGCCACCCTGGTGGCCTTTACAAAGTGCACTATCCGTAAGCTCTCAGGTTCAGAGCCACCGGCCCGCATCGTATTTTACTTCACCTTTCTGGCCACAATCGTATCGCTTGTTCCCATGCTGTTAAACTGGCACGCCCTGCCCGAAGCCGTGTGGAAATGGCTCGGATTAATGGGAGTGATGGCTGCAGCCGGGCAACTGTTGATGACCAAAGCCTTTCAACTGGCTTCGCCGGTACGCATCGGTCTGCTCACCTATTCCAGTGTCTTTTTTGCCGCTTTGCTGGGCTATATTTTCTGGGCAGAGCCTATTTCTGCAGGCTTGATTGGCGGGGCGGTACTGATCATCTGGGCGGCCAACATGACCCTGCGTCAGCGGTGGTTGTGGTGATCCCGCGACCTGGACATTTCAGTTATGTTGTCACTACTTATGTTTTAATCAAAGACCCGCGGCGGCATTACTGGCATAGCATGGCATTTGGCGGTAAAATAGCCGGTCTGATTTTACGTCGATTTCTATTTTCATCAGGAAGGTTGAGCGCGTTGAACACCTTCCTTTTTTAGTTTTTAAGGCAGTATGAGCAAGAAACTCTTTATTAAAACCTGGGGTTGCCAGATGAACGAGTATGACTCGGAGAAAATGGCCGACCTGCTTGATTCAACTCATGGTTACCAGGCCACCGAAAATCCTGAGGATGCCGATATCATCCTGCTGAATACCTGTTCCATACGTGAAAAGGCGCAGGAAAAGGTGTTCCATCAGCTTGGTCGCTGGAAAAACCTGAAAAAGACCAACCCCGGACTGATAATAGGTGTCGGCGGCTGTGTGGCCTCTCAGGAAGGGGATCATATCCGTGAGCGCGCCCCTTTTGTGGATATCGTGTTTGGGCCGCAAACACTGCACCGTCTGCCGGAGATGATCAACCAGGTCAAAGGGGATAAAAACCCGGTGGTAGATATCAGCTTCCCCGAGATTGAAAAGTTTGATCGGCTGCCAGAGCCCAGAGCCGAAGGGCCCACTGCTTTTGTTTCAATTATGGAAGGCTGTTCCAAATACTGCAGTTTCTGTGTGGTGCCCTACACCCGCGGCGAAGAAGTCAGCCGCCCGGCCGATGATGTAATTTTTGAGATTGCGCAACTGGCGCAGCAGGGTGTGCGTGAAGTCAACCTGCTGGGGCAGAACGTTAACGCCTATCGCGGCGAGCAATATGACGGCAGTATCTGTACTTTTGCCGAACTGTTGCAACTGGTTGCTGCCATCGACGGTATCGATCGTATTCGCTATACCACCTCACATCCGGTGGAGTTTACCGATGATATTATCCAGGCCTACACGGAAATTCCTGAACTGGTGGATCATCTGCATTTGCCGGTGCAAAGTGGTTCAGATCGCATTCTGGCATTGATGAAGCGCGGCCATACTGCCATTGAGTACAAATCCAAGATCCGTAAGCTGAAAAAAGTCCGCCCCAATTTAAGCATGTCATCAGATTTTATCATCGGCTTCCCCGGTGAGACCGATGCCGATTTTGAGGCCACTATGGATCTCATCCAGGCGATGGACTTTGATCTTAGCTTCAGTTTTATCTACAGCGCCCGTCCCGGCACTCCGGCGGCCGATGTGCCTGATGATGTCAGTGAAGACACCAAGAAGCAGCGTCTGCAGCTGTTACAGCAACGTATTACCCAGCAGGCCATGCGTATTGCCCGCAATATGCTTGGCACAGAGCAGCGCATTCTGGTGGAAGGCCCTTCGAAGAAAAACCCGATGGAGCTCTCCGGCCGTACAGAGAACAACCGGGTGGTTAACTTTGAAGGCAGCCCGGATATGATTGGGGAATTTGTCGATGTGAAGATTGTCGATGTGTTTGCCAATTCCCTGCGCGGCGAGCTGGTCAGGCGGGAACAGGACATGGGCCTGCGGGTCAGCGTGGCACCACAGACCATTATCCGCAAGCAGGCCGTCAGCCAGCCTGACGGGCTGGGTGTGGGTCAACATATACCAACTTAGGAGTCCTCTTTGTCCAACACTCTTGTCAGTAATGAAATTGTACTGGAACCTAATGATCACAAGCGCTTATCCAGCCTGTGTGGTCCCTTTGATGACAATATCAAACAGATTGAACGCCGTTTAGGGGTGGAAATCAGCTACCGCGACAATCACTTCAAGGTGCTGGGCAAGTCGCAGCAGGCGGTGGCCACCTCTGAGCTGTTGAAGTTGCTGTATATCGAAACCCAGCCGGTGAAAGGCCAGATCCCGGATCTGGCGCCGGAAAAAGTACACCTGGCAATTCAGGAAGCCAAGTGTCTGGAGCAGGCAGAAGCAGGCAAGTACGGCAAAGAAGTGCATATCAAGACCAAAAGAGGCGTAGTCAAACCCCGCAACCCGCACCAGTCTCAGTATGTGCAGAATATTGTCAGCCATGATATCTGCTTTGGCGTAGGGCCTGCCGGTACCGGTAAAACCTACCTGGCGGTAGCCAGTGCCGTGGACGCCCTTGAGCGTCAGGAAATCCGTCGTATTCTGCTGACCCGCCCGGCAGTGGAAGCCGGCGAAAAGCTGGGTTTTTTACCCGGGGATCTGTCGCAAAAAGTCGATCCTTATCTGCGTCCCTTATATGACGCCCTGTTCGAAATGCTTGGCTTTGAGAAAGTGGAAAAGCTGATTGAGCGCAATATTATCGAAGTGGCACCGCTGGCCTATATGCGTGGCCGCACCCTCAATGATGCCTTTATTATTCTGGATGAGAGTCAGAACACCACGGTGGAACAAATGAAGATGTTCCTGACCCGCATCGGTTTTAACTCCAAGGCCGTGATCACCGGTGATATCACTCAGGTGGACTTACCCCGCGGTGCCCGCAGTGGCCTGCGCCACGCTATCGAAGTGCTCAAAGACGTCAACGACATTTCATTTAACTTCTTTAATGCCAACGATGTGGTGCGCCACCCTGTGGTCACCCGTATCGTCATGGCCTATGAAGAACATGAGCGTGAACAGGAAATACTGCGCGAGAAAAAACAGCAGGCCATGCGCGAACAACAAAATAACAACCAGCCCTCTGGCGGAAAATCTTCCGGGTGAGCGCCTTACTGGATCTGCAGGTTGCCTGCGAAGGTATGCAGTTACCCACAGCTGATCATTTTCAGCTGTGGCTGGATGCGGCTCTGGACGGAGCCGGCCATCCGGGAGCAGAGATCACCATACGCCTGGTCAGCAGCGAAGAAAGCCAACAGCTTAATCAGCAGTACCGGGACCGCCCGAAGCCAACCAATGTATTGTCATTTCCCTTTGAAGCGCCAGCCGGAATACCGATAAACCTGCTTGGCGATCTGGTGATCTGCGCAGAGGTGGTTGAACAGGAGGCCAGGGCGCAAAACAAGCCGTTATTGCACCATTGGGCCCATATGACGATTCATGGCGCCTTGCATTTGCTCGGCTACGACCATATAGATGACGAAGATGCCAGGCAGATGGAAGAGATGGAAATCGCCATCCTGGCAAAATTAGCAATTGACGATCCCTATCAGGATCAGGAATGATATTACTCTTGTTGAGAGTGATAACCCTCACTAATTAAAAGACTGGAGCTCATGAGCGACGACAACCCCCACTCTAGTAACGGTTCTGCCAATAAGGGCTGGCTGGAAAAGATAGTTCAGACCTTTTCGGGAGAACCGCAAAACCGCGAAGAACTGGCCGAGGTGATCACCGAAGCCGAGCAACGGGAGGTGATCGATTCAGCCACCCGGGAAATGATTGATGGTGTACTGGAGATCAGTGAAATGCGCGTGCGGGACATTATGATCCCCAGAGCGCAAATCGTTACCATCGGCATTGAGCAAAGCGTAAAAGAGTTTTTGCCGGTGATGCTGGAATCGGCTCACTCCAGATTCCCGGTGATTAATGAAGACAAAGATCATATCGAGGGCATTTTACTGGCCAAAGATCTGCTGACCTATGCCTTCTCGCCGGAAAAAGAGTTCAAACTCAAAGATGTGCTCCGCCCTGCCATTATTGTACCTGAAAGCAAAAGAGTGGATGTGCTGCTGCGCGAGTTTCGCGAAGAGCGCTACCATATGGCCATTGTTGTGGATGAGTACGGCGGCGTGTCAGGACTGGTAACCATTGAGGATATTCTGGAGCTGATTGTGGGTGAAATTGAAGATGAGCATGATGTGGACGAGCAGGAACAGGATAATATCCGCCCGCTGAATAAATACACTTACTCGGTCAAGGCACTGACGTCGGTAGAGGATTTTAATCAATTTTTTGAAACCGGCTTCAGCGAAGAAGAAGCCGATACCATAGGCGGTATTGTGCTCAAGGCCTTCGGCCATATGCCCATGCGTGACGAGGCAGTGGAGATCGGTGGTATCGAGTTTCGGGTTGCGCATGCCGACAAGCGCCGCCTGATTCAACTTAAAGTGAGTTTACCCCGCCAGGATGACGACGATCAAAAAGGCTGACCGGTTAATTCCCTGCTCCCTGGCGGCGCTCGCCGGGGCGGGATTAACCCTCAGCTATGCCCCTTTTTCGCACTGGTATCTGACGCCGCTATTACTGGCCGCTTTGTTCTGGTTATTGGAACAAAAAGGCAGGGCTTTCCCGGCCCGGCTGGGATTCTGTTTCGGTTTAGGCTGGTTCGGAGCCGGCATCAGTTGGGTGCATGTCAGCATTGCTGATTTTGGCGGCCTGCCGCTGGCCGGATCTATCGGTCTGATGCTGTTGCTTTGTGCCTATCTGGCGCTGTATCCGGCACTGGCCTGCTGGATTCTGGTAAAAGCTTTCCAACAGAAATACTGGCCCCTGGCCATTCCTTTTATCTGGCTGCTGACTGAATGGCTGCGTAGCTGGGTATTAACCGGCTTTCCCTGGTTATCTATTGGCTACAGCCAGATCGACAGCCCCCTCGCCGGCTGGATGCCGGTTATCGGTGAAACCGGCGTCAGTCTTTTGCTGGTGATGTTTGCCTGTGCACTGGCCTGGCTGATACCGCGTAAAAATTGGCTTATCGCGGCACTGTTACTTATCACCCTTTATGGCGGTGGCTATCTTACCGGCCAGTATCAGTGGACAACACCGAAAAACAAACAGGTCGATGTGGTTATGGTGCAGGGCAATATCAAGCAGGAACTTCGCTGGGTTCCGGAACAGGATATTCCCACCATGAACAAATACCGGCAGATGACCGAACCTCATCTGGATGCCGATTTGATTATCTGGCCTGAAGCCGCTGTGCCTAAGCTTGAGCCTATGGCACTGAATTACCTGGCAGAACTGGACCAGCAACTTGCCAGTCAGGGCTCCGGATTAATCACCGGTGTCGTCAACTACAACTTTGAATCAGGCAATGCCTACAATCAATTGGTTGGCCTGGGCAGTCAGAATGGCGAGAAACAGGGTCACTATGCCTACCCTCACGCCAACCGCTATGCCAAACACCACCTGCTGCCTATCGGCGAGTTTATTCCCATGGAAGACTGGCTCAGAGGGCTGGCGCCGATTTTTGATTTGCCGATGTCTTCATTCAGCCGAGGCGACTATCAGCAAACTAACCTGACGGCTAACGGTTACCGTCTGGCTCCGGCCATTTGCTTCGAGATTGCCTTTCCACGACAGGTAAGTGCCAATTTGCATCCCTACACAGATTTTATCCTTACAGTCAGCAATGACGCCTGGTTTGGTCGTTCCCATGGGCCACACCAGCATATGGAGATTGCCAGAGTCAGAGCCAGAGAGTTTGGTTTGCCGGTATTAAGGGCCACCAACAATGGTATTACCGGCGTGATTGATGCTGATGGCCGCATAATGGATCAGTTACCACAATTTGAAGCCGACGTACTAAGAACACAGGTGCCTTTATATAAAGGCACCACACCCTATGCCCGGTTTGGTGAGCTATGGACGATCATTCTCAGCCTGTTAGCCGCCGTTTTAGCGCTGTGGTTACCCCGCAGTGCCAGGTTTTTATCCTGAAAATACCGCATCCCGAAGTCTTGCCCTTGTGCAGGGTGAGCTCAGGCCCTAAGCTGTAACCCTTATTCTTATCCGGAAATAACCATGCAAATCAGACTCTTTATCAGCCTGCTTCTGGTCAGTGTTGGCCTTCAGGCACAATCCCTGGTGCTTAAAGCCGATGCCATGCTCGATGTTCACAGCGGCAAGCTGATCGCTAATCCGCTGGTGGTGATTAAAGACAATCGTATTTTACAGATTGGTAGTCAGAACCAGCTCAGCATTCCCGAAGATGCCAAAGTGCTGGAACTGAAGGGGCAAACTTTGTTGCCGGGGCTGATGGATATGCATGTGCACCTGAACAGTGACGCCAGACTGCATGGATATAAACGCCTGGCTCAGTCACTGCCACGTAAAACTCTTACCGGGGTGAGTAATGCCAGAAAGACCATCGAAACAGGTTTTACTACTGTCAGAAATGTGGGCGCTCCTGGCTATGCAGATATTGCCTTACGCGATGCCATTGCCGAGGGTGAACTGATAGGGCCGCGCATCTTTGCCGCCGGTATGTCGCTGGGGATCACCGGCGGTCACTGCGATAACAACCTGTTACCTTACGAATATCAGGATAAATCTGCTGCTGCCGCTGACGGCCCCTGGCAGGTTCGTGAAAAAGTCCGCATGAACGTGAAATACGGTGCCGACTGGATCAAGTTTTGCGCAACAGGTGGCGTATTGTCCAAAGGCACCAAAGTGGGAGCCCAACAATACAGTCAGCAAGAGATGGACGCCCTGGTGGATGAAGCCAGCCTGCGCGGTATTGGCGTCGCTGCCCATGCCCACGGTCTGAGTGGCATTAAGGCGGCGATCCGAGCCGGTGTCACCAGTGTTGAACACGCCAGCTTTCTGGATGAAGAGGCCATAAATCTTGCGCTGGAGAAAGGCACCTATCTGTCTATGGATATCTACACCACAGAATATATTCTCGGTGAAGGAGAGAAGGCCGGTATTCTTGAAGAGAGTCTGGCCAAAGAACGTCTGGTGGGCAGCAAACAGCGTGAGAGCTTCAGCAGCGCGGTCAAGGCTGGTGTTAAAATGGTGTTTGGATCTGACGCCGGTGTTTACCCCCATGGACAGAATGCCAGACAATTCTCACGCATGGTGAAATTTGGCATGACACCCCTGCAGGCTATCCAGGCCGCGACGATTAATTCCGCCACCATGCTGGGTGAACGGGACAATCTGGGCAGTCTGGAGCAAGGTAAACTGGCCGATATTATCGCCGTGCCGGGAAATCCTCTGGAAAATATCAGCCTGCTGGAACAAGTCAGTTGGGTATTTAAGGAAGGACAACTGATAACACGTCCCTGAGTCTCGGTATATTAGATTCCCGATAAGGTGTCTCAACCACCTTATCGCTATTGATACCAATCTACCGGTAGCCAGGCCCCTTCTGAGCTGCTCTGAGAGAGCAATTGTCTGTGCGGATTGGTATAAACCTGCTGATTGACCTCCAACTTAACTTCCGTATAATTCGCCGCCAAGCTTTATGACACTTTTGTGTCATTTTTATGTACTTTTTTTGACAGGCGAGCTTATGTTTCAACAAGCCGGTTTCAAATTTATATTGATAGTCCTATTAACTTCAGCCAGCTCAGCGGCTCTTGCAGTTGACGAATGGTGGAATGCCTTCAGCGCTAAAACCAAGGTACAGGAATACGGTGTTGGAATTGAATCTGAACAGAAAATGCGTGACGGCACTGACCTCTATCTGACAAACATCAAGCTGAGTGTAAGCCGGGCCCTGACAGACAGTCTGACAGGGGGGTTAGAAGTGCGCTATGAGAATACTGAGAGCCTCAGTGGTTCGCATACCGATGAAACCCGTATCACACCCTATATCACCCATAAGATGTCCCTGAATCCAGACTGGAGTTTTGCCAGCCGACTGAAAGCCGAAAATCGCTGGCGTCACGGTGACCATGTCTTGCGGGGCAGATTAAGAGGTAAGCTCAGCCGCAGTTTTGACGGCTATAGTCTGTTCGGCAGCTACGAATACTTCTACTATCTGACCGACAATAGCCGTTTTGATAAGTCACGCAGCGCCCTGGGATACAGCAGAGCACTCACCTCTCGTTGGGGACTGGAACTATATTGCCTGTATCAAAACAACAGTAACAATACCTCAGAGCATGTGCTGGGCAGTAAATTCAGTTACAAATTCTGACTCATTCTGCCAGACTGATACGCGGACCAAACCACTGGCGTAACCTTGCCAGTGGCGTCAATACCAGGCCATTACCCAATAGCACCAGAGCAAATCCGCCAAGGGTGTAGGCATTCCAGACAAAGCCTTCAAACCAGATACTCAATATCACCGCCACCAGCGGAAACAATACAATTACATAACTGGCCTTTTCCGGGCCGATATTCTTCAGCAATGCAAAATACGTGGCAAAGGCAATCACGGTGCCAAATACCGCCAGATACAGCAGACTCAGGATATAGGCAGGGCGAAGATCAAAACTGAAGCTGGCACCGCTGGCCCACACGACCCCGCTCAGCATCAGTGCGCCATACAGCATGCCCCAGGCATTCCCCTGTAACACCCCGACTTCACGCCTGGAATTACGCACGCTGACCATATTGCCAAAAGAAGCGATCAGGGTACCGGCCAAGGCCAACATTAACCCCAGCAGGGTGGTGCTGGCCAGTTCAAGGCTCTGCAGATCTTTGTAAAACAACATGGCAATGCCGGCAATCCCCAGCAAGGCGCCCACATAAATACGACCGGCTACGGGTTTACCAAAAAACAGTCTGGTATTAACGATATTCATCATCAGCAAAGTCGAAAAGGCGATGGAGGCCAGTGCCGAAGTAAGGTGCTCCTGCGCCCAATACAACACCAGATAGTTGAAGCCAAAATTACAAGCGGCCAGCAGCATAAAAAAGCCATGTTGCACCAGGCTATAGCCCATCGGCAATTTCCGGTACAGGCAATACCCCCACATCAGCAGCGCAGCCATGGCAAAGCGATACACCAATGAAACTTCAGGCGCAACCGTACCAAGCTGAAATTCAATCGCCAGCCAGGTGGAACCCCAGATCAATACTGTCACCATATAAAGCAGTGTGTTTTTCATCGGTTCAGAACAAAAGTTTAATCAGTCAGTAGCCATAGCTTACTATCGATCTGTATACTTACCATATACAGTTTTTAGAAAAGTGACCTATACAGTTTAAATGAACAGGCAGATAGATCGTCAGGAAAATCGCTACCTGTACCGGCAGGTGGCAGATCTTATCCGTGATATGCGTGATAACGGTACCCTCAGAGCAGGCGATCGTATTCCTTCCCTGCGCAACCTGGCTGAAAAACTCAGGATCAGTATTCCCACTGTCAGGCAGGCCTATGAGGAGCTAGAACGTATCGGTTTACTCGAGTCCCGTCCTAAATCCGGGTATTACCTCACCAGTTTCAGTACCCGATCCAGCTCGCCACGCAAAACGCGAATGGCGGCCAATGCGGTGCCGGTCAGCCGTCAGGAACTGATTGAACAGGTCCATAACGCCGTACATACGCCTGGTGCAGTGCCTTTTGGTATCAGTAATCCGGTTGGGGCACTGCCCAACGACAGGGCTCTGGCCAGATGGACGCGCAGGGTGATGAGCAGCGCCAGGGAGCATGCCATAGGTTACGGACCTTTCGCGGGGTTTGAGCCGCTGAGAAGACAACTGGTATTGCGCTATCTGGATATGGGGCTGAATACCACCCCTGAACAGCTGGTGATCACCAACGGTGCTCAGGAAGCTCTGGCCATATCTCTGCAATTGCTGGCCAAACCCGGTGATATTATTGCCGTAGAGTCACCCTGCTATTTTGGCATTCTGGAGCTGATCGAAAGTCTGGGCATGCTGGCCTATGAAATCCCCTTATGCGCCGAAACCGGCCTGAGCCTGGATGATGTGGCCAGCGCCATTGAAAAACACCCGATAAAAGCCTGTGTGTTTTCGTCCTCCATTACCAATCCAATGGGTGTAAGGCTGAGCGAAGACGATAAACAGGCTCTGGTGTCGTTACTGGAAAATAAAAACATTGGCCTTATTGAAGATGATGTATACGGCGATCTGTATTTCGACAGCCAACGGGGCAAGCCCGCGCAATGTTATTCACAG
This sequence comes from Lacimicrobium alkaliphilum, assembly GCF_001466725.1. NCBI lineage: Bacteria > Pseudomonadati > Pseudomonadota > Gammaproteobacteria > Alteromonadales > Alteromonadaceae > Lacimicrobium > Lacimicrobium alkaliphilum. The sequence continues at coordinate 1,632,499 of NZ_CP013650.1, read as the reverse complement.
AAAGGCCTGGTGATTACCTGTTCCTCATTTTCCAAAACCGCCGCACCCGGGCACCGGGTTGGCTGGCTGCTGAGTCCTGAATACGCCGCAGCCGCTGCCAGGCTTAAACGGGCGTTGTCATGCTCCTCGGCACTGTTAAATCAATGGGCATTGACAGAATATCTGGTCAGCGGTGAGTACGACCGCTATCTGCGCCAGTTACGCCAGGTGCTGTTTACCAACAAAGAGCGCATGCGTGCCTGTATTCTGGACAGTTTTGGCGATCATATACGTCTGACCAATCCAGCTGGCGGGGCCGTTTTGTGGCTGGAGCTGCATCGTAAAACTGACGGCAGCCAGCTTTTTCATCAGGCTTTAGATGCGGGTATCAGTCTGATGCCCGGCACCCTGTTCGCCCCTTCTGATCGCTACCGTCATTGTGTGCGGCTTAGCTATGGTCTGCCCTGGACGGATAAGGTCGAAGAGGCATTGTTACGCCTTGGAAAAATAGTAGCATCCAGAGAAAGGCAAGAATAACCACAGAGTCACAGAGAACACAGAGGGCATTGAAGTATTTACGGTTTAATCTTCTTTATTTCTCTGTGCCCTTCGTGTCTCTGTGGTGAAATTTCTTTTTCGTGTTTTGGATTGAAGCATCAGGCGTAGGCGTATTCACCACCAGCTTTAAGGGCTTTTTGATAGGCTTCGCGACTATGGATTTGCGCCACATAAGCACAGATATTGGGGTGTGTTTGTTCTTCGGCCAGCCCACGTGCTACTGCGGCTTCCAGAGGGAAGCTCATCTGTATATCTGCCCCTGTTGGCTGATGACCTGCCAGCCACTGACGGCCTTCAAGTTGTTGCTCGACAAAAGCAAAATTATTTTTAAGGTTAGGGCCGATAAAGGATTTCATCGCCTTATCGGCAATTTTTCTGGCAACGGGTCTTATAAAAAACGGCATCGGGCTGGTACGTACCTTATCCATCACCAGTTTCAGCAACATGGGCGGCATCAGTGAGCCTTCGGCAAAATGCAGCCAGTAGTGATAGGCTTCATGCTCATCGCCGGACTCTGCCGGGATCCAGTCTTGCTTGCCATAGCGGCTGCACAAATAATGAATAATGGCGCCGGATTCGGCTAACACCTTATCACCGTCGGTCAGAAGCGGCGATTTGCCGAGCGGGTGCACAGCCTTGAGACTGTCCGGTGCCAGCATAGTCTTACTGTCGCGCTGATAATGTTGAATCTGATAGTCCAGTCCAAGTTCTTCCAGCAGCCAGAGGATCCGCTGTGAACGGCTGTTATTAAGATGATGCAGAGTAAGCATGAAAATCCTTGTTGTAAGTATGATGGCTGATAATACGCAAGTACTGACATTGCGATCAGTTTTGATTGCGTAATAACGACATGGTTTGTTTTACCTGCTCCAGCACCACAACATAAGGATAGGCCTCAAGTCTTGCAAATCCGGGCATCTTCGCAGCCTTGAGCAAGGTGGTATCGGGAGTGCGGATACCACAGAGAAAACGCGCCAGCGCTTCGTTGCAGACCGGTTTTTGTAACTGCTCTGCTGCATCCAGATAAGGCTGACACCAGTCACTCAGCGATGCCGACGGCAGGGGCGGCAAACTCCCCGGTGCTGGCAGCACTGCGGGCTGGCCCCGACAAACGGAACAATGTCCACAATGCTTTGGTGCCTGTTCGTCTGCGAAATAACGCGCCAGCGCCTGGCTCAGGCATTGCTCCCCCTCAAACAGTGCCAGCATCGCATCAATACGTTTTATTTCACTGTTCTGACGAGTAACAAAAAGCGCATAGAGCCGGGATGACAATACGTCAACCTGCCAGCTGCTATCGATAATTTCGTACACCTCAGTCATTTTGCTGCTTTGCAGTTCAATCCATTCCTTGTCACTGAAATACTCCAGTGCCGTTAGCGCGCGCTTACGATCCCCCTGGTACTGTTGCCAGAGCAAATCAAAATCCACACTGTGCCAGGTCTTCGCCTTCGCAGAAGCAGCAAACAGCTGGCTGACAAATTGCCGTCGTTCCCCTTCAAAACGGTTAATAATCTCATCTTCCGGCATCCGGGTTTTAAACTTGTATTCGGCGAAATAACTGAATTTGGGTGCGAGCACGCCTTGTAACTGCAGGTAAACCAGCAAGGTTTTCAACGGTAACTGGCGAATATTACTCTGGGCAGACAGGCTATATAACTGAATCGCCCAGTCACCGGTTTGCTGCTTAATCTGTTCCAATACCAGAGCAATACCTTGCTTATCCGGCGTGTCACCATAAACAAAATTCTGTAACAAGGTCAGGTGGCTTCTGTTTGCCAGCACAGTACAAAAAGCGGTTTTGCCATCGCGCCCGGCGCGACCAATTTCCTGACTGTAATTCTCTATGGATTTAGGCAGATCGAAATGAATAACCCGGCGAATATCGGCCTTATCAATGCCCATACCAAAGGCAATAGTAGCAACAATACAAGGGGTTACACCTGACATGAAATCCCTTTGCACCTGTTCGCGCCGCTCACTGTCCATACCGGCATGATAGGCCTGCGCCTCGATGCCGGACTGCTTTAGCTGCTGTGCAACCTGCTCAGCAGTGTGTTGCAGCGTCACATAGACGATACTGGAAACCTTTGAGTCGGCGCCAAGTAAATCCTTTAACACCGCCAGCTTCTGCGCTTCGCCAACCCCCATCACAGACAAGTCCAGATTCTGCCGATAAAAGCCGGTTACCACCACATTGTCTTTAGCGATGGAAAATTTACTGCACATGTCTTCTATCACAGCAGGAGTTGCAGTAGCAGTGAGCAGCAGCACCTGAGGAATATTCAGGTCTTGCCGGTACTGTGGCAGTTTCAGATAATCGGGACGAAAGTTGTGCCCCCACTCAGAAATACAATGAGCCTCATCCACCACCAACAGTGACAGCGGCACCTGAGCAATAAAATGGCGGAAGCGCTCATTTTTAAGGCGCTCCACCGAAATCATCAGGATTTTCAGTTTACCGCTGCGGGCGTCCGCCATCACCTGTTGTTGCTGGTCGTGACTCTGCTGTGAATCGATACTTCCGGCCGCAATGCCCTTTTGTTGCAAAAAGCTCAATTGATCCTGCATCAGTGCTAATAAGGGTGATACGACCAGGGTCAGATGGGGCAAATGCAGAGCCGGTAACTGATAACATAAGGATTTACCGGAACCAGTAGGAAAAATAGCCGCTGCCGACTGACCGTTGAGCACCGCTTCAACCACCTCTTGCTGACCCGGCCTGAGCTGATTAAACCCGAATATCTTTTGCAGGCTTTGCTGGTACATGATCCTTCCTTAGTTGTGACCGCGGTATGACCGCTAAGTATAACGCACTGTAAAATGGCAGAACTGATCTGTTTACACTGCCAGTCTATATCCAGTTGAACACAGGCGATTTTTTTGTTCAGGAAAATCGTCTTATCCACAAACTAATTCGATAAATTGCAACACAGAGATGGCAAATAGGGTCTAACCTTTTAAAGACAACCTGTTAAAAAGGTGTCCTTATTTCCTATTAGCAAGTCCAGTGATTATCCCGGAGGTGGTTTATGGGTATTTTCGAACACTACCAACAACGATACGAAGCCCACAAGGAAGAAGAGTACAGCATCAGCGAGTTTCTCGAGCTGTGTAAGCAGGACAAGTCGGCCTATGCCAATGCTGCAGAGCGTCTGTTGCTGGCAATTGGCGAGCCTCAGACTCTGGATACTTCGCAGGATCCAGCCCTCAGCCGCATCTTCTCAAACCGTGTTATCTCCCACTACCCGGCCTTCGATGATTTTTTTGGTATGGAGGAGTCCATAGAGCAGATTGTCTCCTATCTCAAACATGCCGCTCAGGGTCTGGAAGAGAAAAAACAGATCCTGTATTTGTTAGGCCCTGTAGGCGGCGGTAAATCCTCACTGGCCGAAAAACTTAAGGAACTGATGCAAAAAGTGCCGGTTTACTGCATCAAAGGCTCTCCGGTCAACGATCATCCTCTGTGTTTGTTTGATATCAACGAAGACGGTGAGATTCTGGAAAAGGAATACGGCATTCCAGGCCGCTATCTGAAAACCATTATGTCACCCTGGGCCAGAAAGCGACTGCATGAGTACAACGGCGATGTGTCGCAGTTCCGCGTGGTAAAAATGCACCCGTCAGTACTGGATCAGGTAGCGGTCGCCAAAACCGAGCCCGGTGATGACAATAACCAGGACATCTCATCTTTGGTGGGTAAAGTGGATATCCGCAAACTGGAGCAGTTTGCCCAGAATGATCCTGACGCCTACAGCTATTCCGGCGCTCTGTGCAAAGCCAATCAGGGACTGATGGAATTTGTTGAGATGTTCAAAGCACCGATTAAGGTGCTGCACCCATTACTGACAGCGACTCAGGAAGGAAACTATAACCCCACAGAAGGGTTTTCTGCCCTGCCCTTCGACGGCATTATTCTGGCCCACTCCAATGAATCTGAGTGGATGAGTTTTCGCAATAACCGCAACAACGAGGCCTTCCTGGACCGGGTCTATATCGTCAAAGTGCCTTACTGCCTGCGTATGACCGAAGAGCAGAAAATCTACCGCAAACTGATTGAAAACAGTGAGCTCAGTGGTGCGCCCTGTGCCCCCGGCACACTGGAGATCCTGTCTCAGTTCACTGTGCTGTCACGGCTTAAAGAGCCGGAAAACTCCAGCATTTATTCGAAAATGCGGGTGTATGACGGTGAAAGCCTTAAAGATACCGATCCCAAAGCCAAGTCTTATCAGGAATACCGTGACTATGCCGGTGTCGATGAGGGCATGGAGGGATTAAGTACCCGTTTTGCCTTTAAGATCCTCTCAAAGGTATTCAACTTCGATGCGCAGGAAGTGGCCGCCAATCCGGTACACCTGTTTTATGTGCTGGAGCGGCAAATTGAACGGGAACAGTTTCCGCCTGAAACTGCCGAGCGTTATAAAGAGTTTCTCAAAGGTTATCTGATCCCCAAATATGTGGAATTTATCGGCAAAGAGATCCAGACCGCCTACCTGGAGTCATATTCAGAGTACGGACAGAACCTGTTTGACCGTTATGTCACTTATGCCGACTTCTGGATCCAGGATCAGGAGTATCGCGACCCGGAAACCGGCCAGTTATTTGACCGTGAAGCCCTGAATGCCGAGCTGGAGAAAATAGAAAAGCCCGCAGGGATCAGCAACCCCAAAGATTTTCGCAATGAGATCGTTAACTTTGTGCTGCGTGCCAGAGCCAATAACAAAGGCAAAAACCCCGCATGGACCAGCTATGAGAAATTGCGCACCGTCATCGAGAAGAAAATGTTCTCCAACACCGAAGACTTGCTGCCGGTGATTTCCTTTAATGCCAAGAGCAGCGCGGAAGATCAGCAAAAACACGATGATTTTGTCAAACGTATGACCGAAAAAGGCTATACCAGAAAACAGGTCAGGTTGTTATGTGAGTGGTATCTGCGCGTTCGCAAGTCATCTTAAGGTGCACAGGAGAGCAGTATGGCGCACTTTATCGACAGAAGAGAGAACAGCAAAGGCAAGAGTACGGTCAACCGTCAGCGTTTTATCCGCCGCTATAAGCAGCAGATAAAAAAGGCGGTTTCCGATGCCATCAGTAAACGCAGTGTCACTGATGTGGAAACGGGCGAGAGTGTTAATATTCCCACCCGGGATATCAGGGAACCAATATTTCACACCGGTAAGGGTGGCGAGCGGGATATGGTACACCCCGGTAACGATCAGTTCAGTCAGGGAGATCGTATTCAGCGCCCACTGGGCGGCCAGTCCGGTGGCAGCGGAGAGGGTGAAGCCTCAGACAGCGGCGAAGGGGAAGACGACTTCGTATTTCAGATTTCCAAAGACGAATATCTGGATCTGCTGTTTGAAGATCTGGCCCTGCCCAACCTGAAAAAGACGCAACTGGACAAACTGGTTGAGTACAAAACCTATCGAAGCGGTTTTAAAACCGACGGCGTACCCAGCAACCTGGATATTATTCGTTCCCTGCGCGGCTCCATGGCCCGGCGTATCGCCTTAACCGGAGGTAAACGTCGCCAATTGCGTGAGCTGGAAGAAGAGCTTGAAGCCCTGAAAAAGGATAAACATGATCATCAACTGGACATTACCCGGCTGGAAGCCGAAATCGCCGAGCTCAAGGCCCGTATCGCCAAAGTGCCGTTTCTGGATGCCATTGACCTGCGCTTTCGCAATTTTGAAAAACGTCCTCTGCCCACCAGTAAGGCAGTGATGTTCTGCCTGATGGATGTATCCGGCTCCATGGATCAGGCCACTAAGGATATGGCCAAGCGCTTTTATATACTGCTCTATCTGTTTCTGACCCGCACCTACAAAAATGTAGAGGTGGTGTATATCCGCCATCACACCCAGGCAAAAGAGGTGGATGAACACGAATTTTTCTACTCACAGGAAACCGGCGGCACCATCGTCTCCAGTGCATTGAAGCTGATGGATGAGATTATTCAGGCTCGCTATCCCAGTAACGAATGGAATATCTATGCCGCTCAGGCCTCAGATGGTGATAACTGGGCCGATGACTCACCACAGTGCACCGAACTACTGGTGAACAAACTACTGCCGGTGGTGCGCTACTACGCCTATATCGAAATTACCCAGCGTCAGCACCAGAGTCTGTGGCGCCAATATGAAAGCCTGACCGGTGTGTTCGATAACTTCGCCATAAAGCATATCCGCGATGTGGAAGATATCTACCCGGTATTCAGAGAGCTGTTCAAAAAACAGGCAGCGTAAAACAGCTTATTGACGACCATTAAAAAAGCCAGATAGAGTTTCTATCTGGCTTTCTCTGTTTTACAGCACTCAGGTCAGGCCAACATCAGGGCCTCAATCAGTTAGCTGTCTGCTTTCTGCGTGTCAGCACGAGCCCGACTAAGCCTAAGCCCAACAAGGTTAACGGCAGTGGCTCTGGCACCGCGACAACATCTGTCTCGCCAAGCTCGATCTGGAACGTGGCACTACCACCTGTAAAGTTAAAAATGTCCGGCATACTATCGTAGCTGATATGCAGACTGTCGGCAGTAAAAGACAAACCGGGAACAACTCCTACATCGGTAAGGTCATCGCTCAGCAAACTGATGCCTGTGATACTTTGCCCGGGCTGAGAGAAAACAATATTGCTTATCCAGGCATCAAAAATCTGGAAGTCCAACAAATCCTGAGAATCAAGGGTCAGAATATTGGTCGCAGCATCAAAATCCATCCATACAACACCGCCACTCCAGTTATCCGGGTTTTGCACAAAATGGGTATTATTCAGTTCTGCACCGGCCCCAATGGACTGACCAAGGGTTTCATAAATCAGTGGCAGGCCATTCCGGTAGTCAGGCAGGTTTGCTTCAGTACGAAAATCAGCAGAAATCAGAGTGGCTTTTGCAGTAAAGCTAAGCAAAAGGGTTATTCCCAAAACAGATCCCATACGACATAATTTGGTGACAGACATCTTTGAGTACCTCGTTAAGACTTAAAACAATTTTACAGTCACCAAAACTAAAGCAAATAACATGCCAGCCATATTTATCAATAACTTATGTTGTTCAATGCGATCACTTGTTAAATATTTCGACACTCTATTCTGTATATCCAGTACTGTTGTTCAAGCCGGGGATAAACACTGAAGTAACCGTTTTAGATTACATTTTACAATGTAATCTATTTGGGTTACTTTTATACGACCACTTATCACTTTGACAAAACAATATGGCCGAATATGCGGTACTCACAGGGGATCTGATAGATTCAGGTAAAATCCCTTCTGAGCAGTATGATAACCTGTTATATCAGCTGAATCAGTTGCTTACCACAGTCAGTACAGCACAGGGCCGCTATAATATTTTCCGGGGGATGCCTTTCAGCTATTACTACCTGATCCTGACAGAGCGATATCAGGCATGCTGATTATCCGCCTGGGCCTGATAAGCCATGGGTGGGACGCCCGCATCAGCACAGGCTTCGGCAGTGTCAGTAATCCCAGAGCCGATATCAAAACCGCTACAGGAGAGGCCTTCACCCTGTCCGGTAAGGGGCTGGACAATATGACTACCCAGCAGCGCCTGAGCATTAACAGTTCGAATCAGCAATACCAGTTTCATATGCCCTTATTATTGCAATTTGCCGACACCCTTATCAGCCAAATCAGTAAGAGACAGGCCTGTGCATTGTATGAATACTTTACTTTGGCCGATAATAGTCATCAGGCCATTGCCCGGCGTCTGGACAGCTCAAGGGTCAATGCCACCCGTTTACTGAATCAGGGTCATTATCAGTTGTTGCAGGAATTTGTTCTGCACAGCCAACAACTCTTTAAAAGGTGTTTTCATGGATGAATTACTGTTACTCGTTGCTTTGCTGATTGGTCACCTGCTGGCGGACTTCTATTTCCAGCCACTAAGCTGGATAAAGGATCGACAGCAATGCCATTACCGCTCGATAAAGCTGATTTATCATGGGCTGCTGCACGCATCTTTATCTCTGCTGATACTGGTATGCTGGCAAACCTGGTATGGCTGGGGTTTTACTCTGACTCAGCCGTTAATATTGGCAATCGTGCTGGGGTTGAGCCACTACGCCATCGACCTGATAAAATCCTACTGTCCAAGAAATCTGTATTTTTTTGTGCTCGATCAGATCTTGCACCTGCTGGTGCTGATATGGATATGGCTGCAGACATCTCAGGCCTGGCAGCTTACAGAATACTTCTGGCAACACCTGCTCAACCTCAACACGCTGCTGCTGTTAAGCGCTTATCTGATTGTTCTGCGTCCGTTTTCCTTCATGATTGCCATGGCACTGAAGAAGTGGCATACCGAAAGCGACAGCAGTCTGCCCAGTGCCGGCCACGTTATTGGCCTGATTGAAAGAACATTGATCCTGACTTTTGTTTTGTTAGAACAATATGCAGGCATTGGCTTTTTACTGGCGGCCAAGTCCATATTTCGCTTCGGTGATCTCACCCGGCAACAGGATCGTCAGCTTACCGAGTATGTGATGCTTGGTACCCTGCTCAGCACCACCATGACTATTCTGCTGGGCCTGGGTGTACGAGCCCTGATTAACTGGCAGTGACGGCGTTCACTAAAACTGTAAATCACCCTAATCTCTGTGCTTTATAACTTGTCAGGGCTTGTATTTTTCACCGCCATATCCATATTAGCAATAACACCGCAGATTTCGTCGGCATGATGCAGCAACAGACCCAACACCGCAGTCGGATCCCTCAATGGCTCTTATTAAGCCTCAGTGCCTGGGTATGCCTGTTATATGTTGAGCCGGTCAATAGCAGCGGATTAGCCGATGCCAGCAAAGCACTGCAGCAGGATCCGGTGCAAAGCCACCTTACATGGGCTGAAGAAGAGCCTGACACTGATGATATCAATGTCAGCTTCAACACAGATCCTCCCTGTTTTGACAGTTTCTGGCAGATATCTGTCGCACAGACTTCCCATCAACAGCATGATATTCCTGGCTATCAGCCCAGGGCTCCACCACCGCAGCGTCACAGATAAGTACTAATTACCCCCGGGGGGACCGCCACTCTCTGCCTGTCGGACTGCCCGGGATACGCTGCTTGAATTGGTTGGAGACAACAAATGCTGTATAAAAAATTGAAAACGCTGGGTCTGGATAAGATTGGTCAATACTGCACAGAACATACTACCCCCGTGCTGGACTTACAAAGCCCGGTATCTTCTTTACTCAACACCTTCTGCGGGGCTTCCCCCCTGATCGTGGATAAATATGCCGGAATCGATGACGTTGTTTTCCGCATGCAGAAAAACCAGAGCAAGTACGCTTTGGTGAGTCAAAGTCCTTCAGGGATCATAGGGTTAATCAGCTATGCCGATCTCTGTAGCCGCAAGGTTTTGATCACCTGCGAATGCAAAGGCCTCAGAAGAACTGAGCTCAACGCCGAAGACATGATGATTCCCAGAGAAAAGTTAAAGGGTATCCGATACCAGGAATTAGAGTCAGCCACAGTCGGTGAACTACTCCATACCATGCAACAATTGGATGAAGAGTTTGCGATGGTTGTGGATGAGCAGGATCAACTGTGCGGGGTCATCTGTATTCGGGAAATTCTGAGGGCAATGAAAATCCCTCAGAATACGAATATCACAGCCCATAGCTTTAAAGATATTTTCAATATCATCCACAACCACGCCGAGTTGACCTGAATAACAGATTAGAAATCAGGTGATAAACCCAGGCGCACCCGATGCGCCTGGTATACCATTTTTCTCAGACTAGGCATCTACCCACTCCAGAGGGGTAACCTCTGGCAGGCTCCAGACAAAGTCCTCGCCCATTAACTGTGATGGCGTAATACTGCCTGTGGCGCTTACTTCGCCATTTATCACCGCACTGACCATCGCCAGAGGCGCCGTAATAGTCAGGTCGTAACCGTTAGGCGTGGTAAAACGGGCGGTACGCTTATTGCCCTGCTCATCCCATACCTGCCCCCAAAGGTAGGTCGGGCTGGCCTGACGCAGGTTTTCGTCCGGACCGGAGATCTTCTTTTCGATTTGCTTTTTAGTCATATTCTGCACAAAAGACAAACCATAGAACCAGCGCCATTTCTGGATTTTGTGCATCTTTGCCACCGTTTTGGGATGCACGGGCACATACACCGCCACATTTTCTATGCCGGTACTGTGATAAGCCGTACTGACATCCCCCCAGGGAATGGTCATGGCCAGGCGCTCGCCTTCACCAAAATCGATCTGCCGGGTTTTAGAGTAAATACCTTTAATGCTGCCATTCTCACGAACCTGACATAGCCCTCCCATACTCTCGACAGAGGTTTTTGCGGTGCCCGGACTAAGATGTTTGGCAGCCTTATACGCCAGCTCAAGATGCGTCGCACCAGGCAGCGCCTGTTTCAGTTTTGCCGCCAGGCAGTCTGTTGGTACCACATCAAAACCCACACCGGGGCAAACCATTATGCCTGCCTCTTTGGCGCGCTGGCTCACCTCAGCACTATGGGCATGTTCAAACACCGCAATCTCGCCGGTAATATCAAAATAATGGGTGGAGGTGTCAATACAGGCCTCCAGCATAGGTTTGTGCGTAGCAGAGAAAGGGCCGGCACAATGCAGCACCAGTGTCATGTCTTTGAGACTTTCACGCAATTTTTGCCCTTCTGAGAGATCGACAATCACCGCCTCCAGTCCAAGTTGTTTTGCCAGAGCATTAACCTTCTCTTTATTACGGCCTGCCAATACCGGTGTCATACCACGTTTTTTTGCTTCTCTGGCAATTAACTCCGCGCTATAGCCATTGGCACCGTATATCATCCACTTGTTCTGCATAATTGCTCCGTCAGAAATTTTCTTGTTATTCGCTAAGCCTATTAATTTCATAAACCTTAGCAAGATTCAAACAATTGTATGAATTAAATTTGGCAAGCCCGCGTTTAAGCCCAAAACGAAGTGCCAACAAGAATCACTACCATTTATTAATACGTTGATTTAAAAAGTAAAAATTCATATTTCCTGACATTTAGGCTAAACTTGGGCACTAAGGTTTACCAATATCAACAGGACTCAATATGAAAGGTAATGCCAAAGTCATCGATGCGCTTAATCGACTGCTGGCGAACGAACTTACCGCCATGGATCAGTACTTCATCCACTCCCGTATGTATCAGGACTGGGGACTGAATAAGCTGTTTGAACGTATCGATCATGAATTCAATGATGAAAAAGATCACGCCAGCGCTTTAATCGAACGCATTCTGTTTCTTGAGGGTACGCCGGATATGGCGACCAGAGAGAGCATTGCTGTGGGCAAAGACGTGCCCTCAATGCTGCAAAACGATCTGGATCTGGAATACGGGGTACAAAAACTGCTCAAAGATACGATAAAACTCTGTGAGCAGGAGCAGGATTTTGTCAGCCGCAATATGCTTACTACCCTGCTTAAAGACACCGAGGAAGATCACGCTTACTGGCTGGAGCAACAGCTTCGCCTGATTAAGCTTATGGGCCTGCCCAACTATCAGCAGTCACAGATGTAATCAGCTGATAAGACGTCATCGGGGGGCGCCAATTGCCCCTCCCTGGCCAGATATGATTTTCACTTCCCTGTCAGCATTCTCAGATCCACTCTCCTATGCTTTCTCACCACCCACACCACATTGAAGCAGTTAACACCATTTAGCATCAGATAAGCCATTACAGGTTCAGCTAACGATCAGAGTCTATTCCCCAAGCAGATGTTTACTGACAAAACTAAAAGATGTGCATAGCCGGAGAAGTCCGGCTGATTGTCGCTGAGCTGCCAAACAGCGATAGACATTTATGCCTAGCAGTACCAGGCGTTGGACCCTGTGGTCAGAGTTTTTAACAAGGAAAAGGATCTGTTATGCGAACCTCTCTCTCATTGATACAGAGCTTGCTCTGTTATCGGCAATTCAAATCAGCTTCAGTCAGAACACGGAAATGGCTGAAAAGATGGCTTAGTCTGTCGATTCTGGCTTCAGTCAGTATATTTCCTCTGTCGGCCACCGCAGACAGCTTACAAAATGGTGGTATTGTCAGCGGCGCAATCTCATTTGTGGGAGAGCAGGATAACTGGACATTTAACGCCAACGCTGGCAGCCAGATATTTATATCTGTTGTCGATATCAACGATACTTCGTTGTCGGCTTTGGCAACGCTGTCAGGTCCAGATGGTAATACTGTCAGCACAGGCCAGGGTAACCGGATCTCCAAGATCAACGTTACGGCGTCACTATCAGGCACTTATACCATCACTATTCGAGACAACAACTCCGGCACGGATAACGACACCGGTATGGGCAATTACTCAGTTTATCTGGCTATTCCGCCGGTGGCAGAGCATGGCAGTCTGGTTAACGGTGACTATGTACAAGAAACCATTGAGCTGGGCGATATCGACACCTGGTCTTTCGATACCAGTGCCGGGCAGGTTGTGCAGTTGTCACTGACCGATGTCAATAACACTGACCTCTCCGCCTATCTGGCGGTGTATGCCCCCGACGGCAGCTATGTCACACACGGACAGGGCAATACCGTCTCCAAAGCCAACTTTACCGCCGCACAAAGCGGCACCTATACCGTACTGGTGATGGATAATAACTCCGGTACCGTTAATGATACCGGCACCGGTGATTATCGCCTGTATCTGGCTATTCCGCCGGTGGCCGAGCATGGCAGTCTGGTTAACGGTGACTATGTACAAGAAACCATTGAGCTGGGCGATATCGACACCTGGTCTTTTGATACCAGTGCCGGGCAGGTTGTGCAGTTGTCACTGACCGATGTCAATAACACTGACCTCTCCGCCTATCTGGCGGTGTATGCCCCGACGGCAGCTATGTCACACACGGACAGGGCAATACCGTCTCCAAAGCCAACTTTACCGCCGCACAAAGCGGCACCTATACCGTACTGGTGATGGATAACCGCTCCGGTACCGTTGATGATACCGGCACCGGTGATTATCGCCTGTATCTGGCTATTCCGCCGGTGGCCGAGCATGGCAGTCTGATAAACGGTGGCTTTGTACAAGAAACCATTGAGCTGGGCGATATCGACACCTGGTCTTTTGATACCAGTGCCGGGCAGGTTGTGCAGTTGTCACTGACCGATGTCAATAACACTGACCTCTCCGCCTATCTGGCGGTGTATGCCCCCGACGGCAGCTATGTCACACACGGACAGGGCAATACCGTCTCCAAAGCCAACTTTACCGCCGCACAAAGCGGCACCTATACCGTACTGGTGATGGATAACCGCTCCGGTACCGTTGATGATACCGGCACCGGTGATTATCGCCTGTATCTGGCTATTCCGCCGGTGGCCGAGCATGGCAGTCTGATAAACGGTGGCTTTGTACAAGAAACCATTGAGCTGGGCGATATCGACACCTGGTCTTTTGAGGCCGGTATCGGTGAATTCGTTCAGCTTTCCACAGCCGATATTAATCAGACCAACCTGTCTGCTTATCTGGTGGTGTATGCCCCCGATGGCAGCTATGTCACGCACGGACAGGGCAATACCGTCTCCAAAGCCAGCTTTACCGCCGTACAAACCGGCACCTATACCGTACTGGTGATGGATAACCGCTCCGGTACCGTTGATGATACCGGCACCGGTGATTATCGCCTGTATCTGGCTATTCCGCCGGTGGCCGAGCATGGCAGTCTGATAAACGGTGGCTTTGTACAAGAAACCATTGAGCTGGGCGATATCGACACCTGGTCTTTTGAGGCCGGTATCGGTGAATTCGTTCAGCTTTCCACAGCCAATATTAATCAGACCAACCTGTCTGCTTATCTGGTGGTGTATGCCCCCGATGGCAGCTATGTCACGCACGGACAGGGCAATACCGTCTCCAAAGCCAGCTTTACCGCCGTACAAACCGGCACCTATACCGTACTGGTGATGGATAACCGCTCCGGTACCGTTGATGATACCGGCACCGGTGATTACCAGCTCTATCTGGTCAGAGTGCCCGGTGCCAATGAACATGGCCAGATCGACGGTGTCGGCAGTTTGGAAGAATATATCGATCTCGGTGATCTGGATACCTTTACCTTTAGCGGTGAGGCCGGTGATATTATCAATATCAGCGTGACGGATATCGACGAGACAAATCTGGCCCCATATCTCTATCTGTTTGCACAAAACGGCACCTATCTCACCCAGCGCGGAGGGACTACGGTTGCAGAACTGATTGACTATAGCCTGCCGGATGATGGCATCTATACCTTGATGGTGATGGATAACAGTTCCGGCACCGTCAACGATACCGGCATCGGCCCGTACCGGCTGGATTACAATCTGCCTGATGCCCCACCGGATCCACAGCAGCCCGTGGCGGTGGCCATTGCACCGGCTGAGGCTTATCGTGGAGAAGTGATTAACCTCGATGGTAGCGGGTCATTTGACCCTGACGATGCGCCACAACCTCTGAGTTATTTGTGGCAATTGATTTCTGTACCTGACGACAGTGTGCTTACTGACACCGATATTGAAAGCGCCAATGTTGCGATAGCCAGCATACAGGCTGACGTAAGCGGAGAATACCGCTTCCAGTTGACCGTCAATGATGGCCTGCTGAGTGATAGCGCCGAGGTCCTGGTCTCAGTACTCAACCGCATTCCAGTCGCCGATGCCGGGGAAGATCAGAGTGTGCCGGTTAACAGCCTGGTTAATCTTGATGGCTCAGAATCCGTAGATGCTGATGGTGATTTGATTAGCTATCAATGGCAATTTCTGAGCATGCCAGTTGGCAGTAATGTCATGTTAGAGAACGCCGATTCTGTAGCACCTTATTTTACTCCGGATATGGCGGGCGATTACACCATAGGTCTGATTGTCAGTGACGCTGAGGATAGCAGTACACAGGATGCGGTTACGATTGAGGCAATCGCCACCAATGTCGCACCTCAGGCAAATGCCGTTTATTCAGGTGAACTCAGCATTGGCAGCACGATATTGCTTGACGGCAGTGGCAGCTCTGATGCAGACAATGGTCCTTCACCGCTGAGTTATCAATGGCAATTTGTCGGTGTGCCCACTGGCAGCGAACTGACAGACGATAATATCAGCAGCGCCAACAGCCCGTTAGCCAGCTTTACTGCCGATGCACAAGGAACATTTGAACTGCTACTCAGTGTTAGCGATGGTGACCTGTCTGACACGGCCACACTCAGCGTCACTATCACCAATGAGATTATCTGTGAACTCAGTGTCTCAGCAGGAGCTGATTTCAGCACTGAACTGGGAACAGTGGCAGAGCTGAATGGTTCAGATACCAGTGCTTCTGCCGACTGCGATGAACTCAGCTACCAATGGCAGTTTATTTCAGTAGCGACGGGCAGTAGCCTTGGCAACGAGGATATCAGCGCATCAGACCAGGCTGTAGCGATATTTACAGCAGATGTTACCGGTACCTATGTGCTGCAACTGCATGTGAGCAGCAATGACGTCGCGGAGACCGATTCTGTGGTGGTGACTGTCACCGAAAATGCTATTCCGGTGGCAAACGCAGGGGCTGACCAACAGATTGAACTCGGTGACACGGTGCTACTTAATGGTAGTCAGAGCTATGATCCTGATAACAACCCACAACCGCTAAGCTACCAGTGGCAACTACTGAGCACTCCGAATGATAGTGAAGCGCTCATCACAGCAGCCAGTCAGGCTGAAGCTATGTTTACCCCGGATATCGCAGGTCAATACCTGTTACAACTCAGTGTCTCTGATGGCCTGGCCAACGACAATGACACCCTGACGGTAACAGTAGATGAAGCTGCCGAGCCGCAGATGTGTGATATTGACGGCGATCTGGTGATTGATGCGACAGATATCCGCGCCATCATGGCCAGACGTAATACCCCCGCCAACGATAACACCGATAGAGCGGACTGGAACGGTGACGGCATCATTAATGTGCTGGATGCAAGAGGCTGTGTGCGGCAATGCTCATTGCCCGGATGCGCTACGCCGACGATTAATTAAACAACGATAACCACTAACTCTGGCCTGAGCTCAGGCCAGAGAATTCAGGAGCATAAAAATGGACAAACTAACAAAAATCATTACCGCAGGAATCATTGCCTGTGGTCTGTCTTACAGCAGCGTTGCAGCCCCCATTCTGTCTTTCAATAACGAGGCTGCAGCGGTGGAACAGAACTATTATCTCGGCGACAATATCAGTCTGGAGCTGTGGATCTCAGGGCTGGATTCCTCAGATCTGGGCGGCTTTGACATCGGCTTTGTGTTTGATCATGCCATAACGTCGTTTCAATCGGTGCTGTTTAACGATGACTGGCTCGACTTTGGTTATAGCCTCGGCGGTGCCGGCACTCTAAATCTGGCCAGCCTGTCTTCGCAGTTCGATCTAAGCACTCAGGCCGATGCATTGCACCTGGCCACACTGAACTTCAGTGCCGATGCAGTTGGCAGCAGCATGATCGCGTTTTCTGATGTGTTGTTGTCTGACGGTTTTGGTTTTGAGCTTTCTGCACAGCACTTCGCTGCTACGTTAAATGTAAGTGCACAGCCAGACGGTAATCCGGTTCCTGAGCCCGGCACCATCGCCTTGTTGCTGCTTGGGGCACTGGCTGTCAGAATGAAAACAAACCGATAAAGGCGACTCACGGCGGCAAAAGCCGCCGTTATCAGTTCAGCGCCAACTTCAGCCTCTGATATACAGGGCACAAATCAATTGCCTTTTGCCAGAGCGTATCTGACACTTGCTCTTCTCCTAGTTCATCGAAAGTAAGCGCAAGTGTGGTTACAGCGGCCGGCTGCAATTCCTGACTAGCCAGGTGCAGTAATCGTTGACGTTCGTGATCGCTCACCGTAATGTCCTGTCCGGCAATCCTGTTAAGTTTCACGCGATAATATATCTCACCTATTTCACCCCATATGGACTGGCTGTTTCTTAACTTATCACGCTGAATCACCCTTAGCGCTTTATGCAACGCCCGCCGGGCGCCGGATTTATCATCCACCCCCAAATAAGATGCCGCCAGTGCACCCCATACCTGATGATACACAATCTGGTCCGGGTCCCCCATCTTTTCAATCGCTGAAAGCCGGTGCTGCAGTGACAGTGCATAATCAGCCTGAAGATACGCAATCAATCCAAGTTGTTCATCAGCCAGATGATTTTTCGGGTGCAAAGCCTGAAGCTGCTCAAACGCCTCTCGCCCTTGTTTCAGGTTATCCAGACAAACCGCGACCACGCCTGCACCGCTATAAGCCACCGCTTTTTTTCCCAGATCAGCAGCTTGTTGGAAATACGCCAGACTCTCATCCATTCTGCCCTGATAAAAATAATGGCTGGCCATTCGATAGTGATTGAACCAGTATTCGGGTTCAATCTGCAAAACCTTGCGCAAGGTTTGCTCGGCAAGCCCGGATACATTCTCTATTTCCGAAGATGCTTCGTTGAAGGACAGCAGATAGCTGGCCCCCAACCCCTGCAAGGCATCGAGATTGTCAGGCCATAATCTCAGCACTCGCTGATAAGCCTCAACCCCCGCCACCGGGCCCAAAGTGCGGCGTTCAAACAAGGCCTGAGAGGCCATTACGTAACTGTTCTCTGGCGCCAGCATGGTTGCCCTCTGGCAATGTTTTTCTGCCTGTTGTAACCGATCTTTTTCATACCCCTCGTAGCTGTACCAGACAAAGGTTTCACACAGGGCCGCTTCACCTTCAGCAAAATCCGGGTAATCTTTCAGCGCAGTGTATAGCAGATTAAGGGTCTTATCAGACTCAACCCAGCTTTCCAGCTTATGGGCATCCATCAGCTGTCTCGCCTGCAGATAATTGTCCCAGGCCCGGATCCTGCTATCCGTTAGCATCTGCGCCGCCGCGCCCGTGTGTATAAGCTCGCGCAGCCGGTTACTGATCTGTCCGGCTAATAGTTGAGCCTGCTGAGATACAACGGTATGTCCTACTACCTTGTACCAGAATACCCTTTCGCTGCCATTGTAAAATGCCATGGCCCGCAGTCTCTGGTAGCGACCATGACGCTGAGCATCCAGGGTTACAACAGCATCAGCCTGATATTCCCTGGCTAAATCAACAGCCATTGCAGACGCTGAGGGTTGTTGTGGTTTTAACGCTGCCACAGAAAAATCATCGGCTAAGGCTGTTTGCATCGATTCGACAAGAGGCTCCACCCCGGCGTTCGATGCACGTATTAATATACTCACAGGAATTAAAGAGACCGGACCGGATGTGAGCATGTCACTTTCTTTACTGTCATCGGCCTGAATAACATTAAGCAGAAACAGGATTAACAGTATCAGGGCCAGACCAGACCAAAGCCAGAACATGGAGAATGATGTCAGACTGATTGATTGGTTTGCCCCGGTTTGTTCGCTATCCGCCGATAACTGAAGTTTTTCAGGCTCAGTGTCCCGGTGCGCAGAATACTCAGCACTGTCAGCTTCTTTAGAGGTGAGGTACAACGCCCAGGCATCAGTATCCAGCGCCCGGGCCACCCGCTCGATACTGACAGGATCGACGGATCCGCCGCGAAACACGCGGTTGACCATCGTACGGGGAAGTTTATCTAACCCTTCAGCATCCTGAATACGCCTGGCAACTTCTGTCTGCGATTTTATTCCGGCTGCCAGCTGAGCTGCACGTAACTTGGCAGGCGAGGCCTGCACACCTCTCGCCCGTTTGCTGCCACTTCGCGTTCCTGAGCCTTGTTTGCCGCTCACATTCTCCTCCTGAAAACATTCGCCAGGATCTCACCTCAGTGTTATTAGGTGAGCCTCTGCCTGAAACTGTAGTGCCGACGTGTAACAGCCTGATGTCAATCATAGGAAAAATTATCCGCGATCCCTGACTATCGTCTTTGCCATAAACATCTAACTATCCCATCCATAAAGGGTCAAGGTTTTTGTTTGTACGCTTCGCCATACCGCTGCGGGTTATAGTAGTGATGACAGCAGAGGTACTGATATTTATCACTCTATGCCAGAGGGTCTGGCTACCACCTCTTGATGGCGGCTTTGAGATCTGAAAGCGTCAGCAAGATAATCTTGGGTGAGGTAATCTGGCGGGCTCAACAGCCTGAGTGCCGGACATCCGACACCCAGTGATTCTGGTTTATTGCAATTGCTTAAGCAATGCTCTGGCAGTATCGGCGGAAGATGCCGGGTTCTGACCGGTTATCAGGCGGCCATCCACCTGCACAAAGCTGGCCCAGTCATCGGCTTTTTTATAACTGCCTCCCAGTGCTTTAAGTTTGTCTTCAAGTAAAAATGGCACAACTTCTGTCAGGTTCACCGCCGCCTCTTCACTGTTAGAAAAACCGGTAACAGATTTACCCTTTATCAGCGATACGCCCTGATTGGTCCTGACTTCAGTAAGCACGGCAGGAGCATGGCACACCGCTGCCAACGGCTTATTGGTGAGCAGGGTCTGAGCAATAAGGTCAACAGAATGTTGATTGTGGGTCAGATCCCATAAAGGCCCGTGACCGCCGGGGTAAAAGACCCCGTCAAACTCTTCAGGATTTATTTCACTGAGCTTTTGTGTGTTGGCAAGCTGCTGTTGCGCCTGTTTATCCTGGTCAAAACGGCGAGTGTCTTCGGTCTGAAAATCTTCACCTTCGCTGTTTGGGTCAAGGGGCGGCTGACCGCCTTTAGGTGAAGCCAGCACCACCTCGGCACCAGCATCCTTAAACACATAATAAGGGCTGGCAAATTCCTCCAGCCAGAACCCGGTTTTCTCGCCGGTATCCCCCAGCTTGTTGTGTGAGGTCAGCACCATCAGTATTTTCATCTTTATTTAATCTCCTGTTTTCTTATATGGCAGAGCCAAGTCTATGAAGACTTAAAAGATCTGCAGTACAAAGTTATTAAAAAGACAGACCATTTGTATTGTTGATTCAGTAGAATTTAGATCACAAAAACCACCTTAATCATGCCCTGTACTGCTGACGCTGTCAGTATACTTAACAGATTGCTCAAATCGTAGTAAAAGTGTCATACAAAAGAGAAAAAAAACACATTAAAATCAAATAATTAAAATATAGGCCCGGGACTTGCTTAAATTAATCGTTTTTTAACGATATATACCATTTTAATAGTGAATAATAAGGAAAAATTATGTTGTCAAAATATACTGTTCCGGTGACTTTGGGGTTATTGGCGTTAGCAGGTTTTAGTTCTTCAGCGCATGCTGGCGTAATAACGCAAAGATCAGCCATTGAAACAGTTATCCTCGCTGATACATCAGGCAGTCATTTACTGGAAACCGATACGGCCAATTCAGCCTATACACAGAGTTATGAAGATTCATCCACAAGCCTTGCTCTCAGAGCTGACACGTCAACTGGTGTTGTGGGCGCCAGTTCGTATTCTAAAGGTGGCTCCGGGCAGGCACTGGTAACCATTTTCGATACTATTGAGTTTTCCGGTTTACTGACACCGACTACTATCAGCTACAACTTCGGTGTTGATGGCAGTTTTTATACAGATTCAATCTTCGATTCAGCTTACTTTCAGTCTTATGTCAGAATTTACGACATTACCGGCATGCAGAGCTGGCTGGAAACCGAATCATTCTTTGGCATTTTTGACGATACAGATCCGGTAGAGAGTGCCAATGAAATCAGCTATACCGGATTTTATCAAAGTGCTCAGGACGGTGATTATGGTCTGTACTCTTTTGATGAGGTATTAAGCGGTTCTTTTGTCGCTGAGCAAGGCAGAACCTATGGTGTTGCAATTCTCGCCAACGCCTATGCCTCTGGTGACAACGCCTATACAGACTTTCTCAATACCAGCACCTTCAGCTTTACCGATCTGGGCGGAGCAACCTTTACATCTGGCTCTGGTGCTTTTCTGAGTCCGACGTCAGTTCCTGAGCCATCGAGCCTGGCGATCTTAGGTTTAGGGCTGGCCGCGCTTGGTTTCCGCCGGATAAAGCAATCCTGAATGATGCCTAAAAAGGGTTGTTGTTAAACATGCCTGCGCGGGTGTTGTCTGAAATATCCTTGCAGAAAATTAACTTCAACCCACTTTCACCTGTTCACGACAATACCATATCAGACCGGTCTGGCAGGCTTGTCAGCAAAGACGGACAATGAACATAAGTCAGGAGTTTATAGTATTACCTAAGACTCCGTGGCGATGGGTTTCTGAGCCCGGCCATTGCGGCTGTTCGGCTCTCCCAGACCTGATACGTGCCTAGCGCATAAAGCAGGCCGATAGTTAAACAAACCCCTGAGCTTACCAGCCAGAATGTCAGGCTGTTTTCGGGAAACATTGGCATCAGCCAGATAAAGGCGACACCGCGGATCAGATAAATTGCAGAGATGGCACACAAACCTGAACGAAGCAAAGGTAACCGGGTTATGACCCTTGCACCTGATAAGGCATAGAGTGACCAGACCAACAGCACCACAACCAATACTGAGGTGACAATGGTCGGGTACCAGAGTCCCTGCTCAGCCATACTCGCCATTTGCTCGCCAGCACCAAAGAAACGATACCAGTCACCGCCAAAAACAATACAACCCAGATGGGCCAGGGCCGCTGCAAAGCTGCAAATAGCGCCAATGATTAAGAGTGTATTTTTATCTGATTGCATGTTTTTTCCTATGATGGAACATTAATAAGCGACTCCTTTACTAACATTTCGTTGCCATTCCCGGGCGTCGACGCCCTTAAAAATTAACCACAGGGCAAAGGTGAGCTCTGCGATTAAAGAAAGTATCAATATGGGGAATACAACACCAGACAGAGAAGGAGCGATTAGCAACGTAAGGCTGTTGGTCAGATAGCTTAATCCGGCAACGATCATTAACGCTCCGATAAACCTTGGAAAATAGTCAGCACAATAGAGCAGCAAGCCATATCCCACACAGGCAAAGCCAAAGAAAACTAACCCAAGAGCAAAGCCGTAATCATGTATATTCACCAACAACATAACCTGAGAACTGATTTGGTCGGACTCAAAGGCCGACATGTACTGAGGATCGCTCATCATTATCAGCGGCACTAAAAGCACTAACTTGTTAGCGATAAGCACGGCAGTCTGTGCCATATTGAAAGCGACCGAGACCAGAGCCAATAACTTATTGACCGGCTTTAGCAGGAAATACAGTATTACCATCACAGGAATATCCAGCGCGTGCATCATCACATCACCAGCAATCCCGAGCCGCCATATATCGCTGGCTTCCAGGATATTGCTGGCAGTTAAGGCTGCATTATCAAAGTCTACCAGAGCCCCCCTGATAAAAAGCTGCCCGGTAATACCAAAGCCAATAATCAATAAATACGCAATTCCGGCAATCCTGGTATAAGTATTGGGTGAGTCGATAATGGATTTCATCGATGGTTGCCTTTTATTATCCAGGGCTCGCCCTTAGCTTTGAAATACCGCTCAAACACATATCCCCAGGGTAAAACAATGGGCACCAGCACCAGGCCGATAACACAGGCAAACAGCGTTTCAGCGGCATAGGAATCAAGGCCGGTATCACGCCACATTCGATAGGCGAATGCCACTACCCAAATCAGCTTCCAGAGAAATTCGAAAATCAGAAGAGGTAACATCTTTAACGGGTACCTCAGCCCGAGCATGCACATCACTGCCAGTGCTCCCAGCAATGCTTCGACCACGGTATGTACATCGGCCTGACTATCTGATGGAAAGAGTATCTGGGGCCAAATAGTAAGACCAAGCCCAACGGCAATCAGTAAGTACATTCCCCTGAGCAGATTTAGCCTCAGCGCCGACACTTCCATAATGCTTCCCCCGGGAAATATGGTTCAGACAGCCAGATCATCATTTGAACTTTCATATAGTCCCTTTAAACAATCCCTGAACCTTGATAACCAGCCTATTCAGAACAAACCAGTTCTGCGGCTGATGACGATGATTCACAGAAATGGCTGACACGATACTGATTTGGCGTTTGCCCGAATTCTGCTTTGAATGCTCTTGTAAAGGGTCCTACCGAGGCAAAGCCGCTTTCCATGCCAACTACCGCCACGGGCCAGTGCCGGTTAGCCGGATCTTCCAGCAATTCTCTGGCGTGATAAACCCGCAGTGTATTAACGTGATGATTAAAGTTCTGCGCTCTGAGTTGTTCGCGCATAACCCGGCTGATGCGGTATTCCGGCACGTCCAGTGCCCAGGCGATATCGCTGACCCGCAGATTAGTCTGCAAATACTGGCGTTGTTGTTGCAATCGACGGGTAATTTCTTCAGCCAGCAATATATCATTTTCATGGCCGGGCACTGATACCATTGGGTCAGCCATCCCTTCTGATTCTATCCCGTGTTTGGCTGTGTGAGCCTTCCACAGGATCAACACCTGGGTAACCAGCATAATCTGAATGCCACAGATAGCTGCCAGCAGGTGGTGCCAATACGCTTCATTTTGCGGCGTAACTGTGAGTTTTAACACCACAGTACAGGTCAGTACCGCCCCGCAAAAACTGGCCAGAAACAGCAGCTGTTGCTGCAATTGCTGGCCCCTGGCACGACGCAATCCACGACACCCTTCCCATGCACTCAACACCAACAAGGTGGAGGAGATCAAATTAAGCATCTCCGATACCGCCGAACGGGCACCCTGTAATGCACCCAGCGCATCCGGCATTACCTGCTGCGACCAGGAGAATCCATGAGACAGGATGATCATCACACCAACACTGCCCGCCACCAGATAATGGCGCAGCGCCAGACCATCACTACCCTGATGCAATGCACGGGCAACCAGCCAATAGCCGTTACAGGTGGCAAAGCCGCCCATGGCAATCAGAAATTCGTAATCACTCAGGCTGCTCCCCGCGCTCAACCGGGTAGCGGCACACATAGCCATAGAGCCGCAAAACAGAGCGAACAAAAGATGTACCGGCTGCTTTTCACGCACCCACAATTGACCAACCAACAAGCCCAGGCTGATGATCAGTTGCAGCGTATATAGCTGAGTCATATCGTATCCACGAAGATTTTCAGAGCCAATTAACCTGCCCTAATCCTATGCAGTGCGACAGCGGGATGCAAAAAGCGAATGTTACCGGGTATGTCAGAATTTTATGCGCCGAATTCCGAATTCGGCGCGATAACAGGCGATTTTACTGACAGCATTGCGCCGTACAGATGATTCAACAGTCAATGCTGAGGAAACAATATGACTGATATTACAATTGACGCCAACACACCTTTGCAACACAAGCGCAAAACCGATTGGCTCTCCCTTTCTGCAAAAACCTGGTTTATCGTCACAGCCATAGGCCAGTGGCTGTTTGTGGCTTATATCGCAGGGTATTACGGCCTGCGTTTTGCTGAAGGTGGTGTGGGTGGTTTTGCAGGAACCCATCTGGCAAATGGCTTTATCGCCGGGGACAATATGGGCAACACGGCACTGGCCATCCATATTCTGGTGGCGGGTCTGATTATTGCCGCAGGCCAGATGCAACTTATTCCGGCCATCCGCAATACCGTGCCCAGGCTGCACCGTTATAGCGGCTGGTTCTTTATGATCGCTTCGTTGATTGTCAGTATCGCTGGATTTTTCCTTACCTGGTCGCGGGAGCGGGTTATCGGTTCATTAATTCAGGATATTGGCGTGTCCGGCAGCGGAGTACTGGTAATGCTTTTTGTGCCCATCGCCCTTTACTGCGCCATCAAACGCAACTTTGCCGCGCACCGGCGCTGGGCACTGAGGCTGTTTATGGTGGTAAGCGCGGTGTGGTTTCTGCGCCTGATGGTATATGGCTGGTTTATGACCACCGGCGGCATTGGCATCGACAGCAAAACCTTTTCCGGCCCCTTCCTTGAAGTGGTGTCCTTTGCACAATACTTGTTACCCCTTGCTGTACTGGAACTGTATTTCCGGGCGCAGAATTCCATAAGCACCCCATATCGGGCCATAGTGGCCAGTGTTATTTTGCTGTTCAGTGCTGCCATGGCAATTGGTGTATTTGCGATCACAAGCTCTTCATGGATTCCGAAAATGGGCATGTAAAGAGGTGGCGTTGAGGCGCTTTGTTAGTATCATCGTCAGGATGCGTTAAGGCATCTCGTGCTGCTCCATACTGCGTTCATCAATACGCCTGAAGTGCACAGACAATGTCTCTGCCAGCGCTTTTACAGCCGGTAGCAATCCCCTGCGCGACGGCATAAGCAAACTGATATATGGCCTGCCAGCATGCCAGCGGGGCAATACCCGCTGCAAAATTCCCGAGGTCAGCGCGTCGCTACAGACATAGGCTGGCAGCGCGACAATACCTATCCCCTCTATTGCCGCCCGTTTTAAGTTGGCCATACTGCTAGTCCGATATCGTGCCGGAGACGACACCTCAACTGCGGCCTCCTGATCCCGCCACAACTTCCAGCTTTTGCCTGGATCGGTTCCTACGACAAGTCGGGAATGGCATGCCAGCTCGCTAACAGATTCCGGGCAGCCGTTTTCAGACAAATAATCCGGAGAGGCAAACAGCCCCCAGGAGACCTGAGCGAGGGACTTCTGGATCAGTGAAGAATCTGGCAGCGGCTCCACATGGGCCCGGATAACCAGATCAAATCCTTCTCCCACAGGATCGACAAAACGATTGCTGACATCCTGAATCACATTTACCCGGGGATACTGCCGTAAAAAACCAGGAATCACATCCTCCAGCACAAAATCAGCGATACCGATTGAACAGGCCAGTTTTACAGTTCCCGCCGGCTCTGACAGCCTTTGCTGGACAGATAATTGGGCAGCATCCGCCTCAACCAGCATGGCCTTTGCGTGCTCGTATAGTGTAGCGCCGATATCGGTTACCGAGAATTGTCGTGAGCTGCGGTGCAGAAGCCTGACCTGCAGGCTTTCCTCCAGTTCACTGATTCTGCGACTCAGACGTGATTTAGGAATATTCAGTTCCTTACTGGCTGCCGTGAACCCTTTTGCATCAACCACATGAACAAAATAGCGTAAGTTATTGAGATCCAGCATACCTCTGCAAATGTCCTAAAAATGGAACGATAAGTCTTATTTTAACCTGTTGAACCACTTTCGTCCCATATTTATTATCCAGTTTCAGAACGTAAGGGAAACAAATCATGAATTTAAATCATACGATAACGGCTAGCTCCACCATTCGTCTGTCATCAGTGGTCTCAGCAAAAGAAATCGATAACAAGATGGGATTTTCAGCGCGACAGTTCCGGCGCGAGGCTTTTGACGGATTAATGGAACCGCTGATTATGGTGGACGACTACACTATGACTGAACCCACCTTTGGCGCACATCCCCATGCAGGCATCGCGGCCATTAGCGTGCTTTTCGAAGAAACCGAAGGCTTATTCTACAACCACGACTCTCTGGACAATCATCTGGCGCTCAGAGCTGGCGATCTCTATTGGTTGAACGCGGCCAGCGGTGCCATGCATGAGGAGTCACCAAAATCAGCCGAGAGTGCGCGGATACGCGGTTTACAAATATTTCTTAAGCTTCCGGCCACTACCTCGATAGCATCCCCTAATGCCAATCATATCCAGGCCGCCGATATACCTTTGTTCAGATCTGATGGTATAAAAGTGCGTGTGGTATCCGGAACTACAAATGGTGTCGCTGGCTATCAGGATAACCTCGCGCCAGCAACGATCCTTGATGGCAGACTTGCTGGCGGCGCCCGCTTTAGCCATTCGCTCAAAGCAGACTCTGCAGCCTGGCTCTATGCCGTTTGTGGTGAACTGGTAGCAGGCTTTGGCCCAAACTCTCCAACACTGCGCGCTGGCAATGCCATCGCACTTAATACATCAGCTGAATCTCAGAATCTGTCAATACAAGCCACACAAGACAGTCATTTCGTTTTGATCAACACGCCCCTTTCTTCGGAGAAGTTCGTCAATCACGGACCTTTCGCGCTAAAGGACTGCCAGGAAATAGCACAAGCACAGGCTTCGGCTAAGGCTGGTTTAATGGGACAGGTTGAAAGAAAAAGTATTACCAATTTATAAAAATCCACACGGGAGAAAATACCAATGAAAGTCTTTGCACTGGGCGCGAGCAGCAGCAAAAAATCGATCAATAAGGCCCTGGCCAGCTATGCAGCCAGCCAGATCCGGGATGCAGAAGTCGACGTGCTGGATCTCAATGATTATCAGATGCCGATATTCAGCCTGGACATTGAAGAAGAAATCGGCCAACACCCGCTTGCAAAAAGGTTTCTGGACAAAATTGCTGCAGCCGATGCCATAATCATTTCCTATGCCGAGCACAATGGCAGTTACACGGCCGCGTATAAAAACGTTTTCGACTGGGCGTCTCGTATTAACCTGAAAGTCTTCCAGGGCAAACCTGCTCTGTGGCTTGCTACCTCGCCCGGACCGGGGGGCGCTCAGAATGTATTGTCATCCGCAGTGAACTCCGCGCCTCATTTTAATGCTGATTTGGTTGGCAGCCTGTCGGTTCCTGCTTTTTATGACAACTTTAATACCAGTACAAACACCCTCGTCAATCCCGATATTCAGTCAAAGCTAGATAAGTTACTGCAGCTGTTACAGGAAAAATCCGGCGTCAGAACTTCCGCAGAAGAGACTCCTCTTTAACATCAAAAATCCACTGGCCACAGGACAATCCCATCAAGCCGCTACGGCATGGCTCTGTGAGACTAAATGAGCCAACCACAAGATGGCCGGGAGGACGATGAGTCCTCCGTTCGGTCATCTGCAATAGTTACTGTCCAAACAGTTCCTCGGCGCGGCGGCTCATTTCCTGTTCTGAAACATCCTCTACGTGGGTTGAGAACATCCAGTTGTGGCCGAACGGATCCTGCAGGCAGCCCATGCGGTCGCCGTAGAACTGGTCGGCTACCGGCATGCTCAGGGTCGCCCCTGCCGTCACGGCTTGTTCCACCAAGGCATCAACATCCGGTACGTAGATCATAATGCTAACGGGCGTGCCATTTAGCATCTGCGGGCTCTTGGTACCCCAGTCATCGCTCTGCTCGCTGAGCATAAAGAGTGCCGAACCTACTCTCATTTCGGCGTGCATCACGGCGCCGCTCGGCATATCCATACGCAACACCAGTTCGGCGCCAAAGGCCTTCTGGTAGAACTCAATCGCGTCGGCTGCATTTTTAATAGTGAGATAAGGAATCGCCCCGGTGTACCCTTCCGGAACTGGCTGAATCTGAGACATAATGGTGCTCCTTGTCGCTTTGCTCCGAATAGATGACGGAGCTATAAGTATTGATAAACACCAGAACAGCAACGAACTCTGGCGGTTGTTGGATATAGCATATCCGGAAGTTAGCATACGCCGCTGTGCAGAGAGATCTGGTCGGATCTATTAAAAGAGTGTGGTTACCGCTTCTTGTCATCCAACAGATATAAAATCAACAACTATGACCGCTTTATCCTCCATCTATTCATTGCTCTACGTGCAACGCAAATCGCCCAGTCCGATCTAACCCGGCAGTAATTTTATGAAAATCGCAGGAATGAACATTTCCCCTCCGGAGAATATCAAAAAAGCGAAGTTTATCGTTTGCTAGTCCCGGCAAGTCGGACATCACTATCCCTGCCGAGTGCCACAGAGAAGCAGCGTACCCAATAGGCTCTTCATCTTTATTAAGGTCATAGCTTCTCGAAACAATCCCACACACACGTCCGTCTGAATCCACAACTGGACCTCCGCTCATTCCGCCATCCAATCGAGCGTTTACGCGAAAGCACGGGTAGTTAAGTAGAAGGGAATCACGCCTTTTCTTGTGTATTTCTCGAACCGTACCAGTGGAGATTCGCGGCCAAGTGTGCAGTTCAACAACGCCATCAGGACGACGGATTGTACTACTATTGGGATACCCTAGCGCTTCGATGTATGCTTCAGGGTCTGGAGGTATAAGCCGAAGGAGCGGATATGGTGCCAAGTCAGACCATTCGATATCAGAAGGCTTGGCAAGGTGCAATATTGCAATATCCCCAGTGCTAGAGAAGTATGTTTTTTTTGCTGTCAAAGCAACTCTGCGCCCATCTTTCAATGGAACCATCAGAAACATAAAAAAAGTCATTTTGATAGAGTGGTGACCTCCATCCGCTATTTTTTGCTCGATATCCTCATTTTGAATCTCCTTCAAATAGTCTATTACGACATGTTTTGCAGTAAAGGCAAATTCTGGGGCTATTACAAATGCAGTACCGTGCATTCGCTCTTGAACATTCTTGTGAGCCGCAATAAGTGGTGCCATGAGACCATATAATGGGTGACTCCACGAAATACTCTCAAATCCTGTAGTGGTCTCTAGTGACATAGTATCCCTCTCGATTACTAAACAATTTTATCCAAGGAGATAAGCCATATAAGTAGACATAAACTGCTTATTTTAATCATTTTTGCAATGATGGCACCAACTTTGAGGAATTCTAAGATAGCGACGAGAAGCCTGTAGAGCATTGTGCATTAGATTCCCTTCGTGGACTCTCTTATCAGTGAGATGTTAGGGGACTGGAGCAGTATGCTCTCACTCCTCCCCTCACTCCCAAACCTAAACCCCCAGCAGCAGAAATTCACGTTCCCAGGAGCTGATCACTTCATTAAACGCTTCATACTCAGTACGTTTTACAGCGCTGTATGCCTGAGAAAAATTCTCTCCCATCACTTCACGAAGGGGCTCACAGCTGTCCAGTAGCCTCAGCGACTCTTCCAGCGTGCGGGAGATTTCAATCTTACCGGTATACGCGTTACCTTCATTGGCCGCTTCGGGTTGCAGCTTCTCCTGCATGCCCAGATAACCACAGGCCAGGGTCGCTGCAAAGGCCAGGTAAGGGTTGGCGTCGGAGCCTGGCAGGCGGTTCTCCACTCTGAACCCTTCCGGTTCACTATGCGGTACCCTTAGACCTGTGGTGCGATTGTCATAGCCCCAGTCAAAGTTGATCGGCGCCGAGATATCCGGTGCAAAACGGCGGTAAGAGTTTACGTTCGGAGCAAAGAAACACAGTGCACTTGGGCCGTATTTCTGCAGGCCAGCGATATAGTTAAAAAACAGCGGCGAGTACTTGCCTTCCCTATTGGCAAAGGCATTTTTGCCGGTTTTGGTATCCACCAGACTCTGATGAATATGCATAGAGCTGCCCGGCTCGCTGCGCATCGGTTTGGCCATAAAAGTGGCATAAACGCCGTTACTGAAAGCGATTTCCCGCAATACCCGTTTAAACAGAAAGACCTCATCGGCCAGCTTCAGCGGGTCACCATGCAAAAAGTTCACCTCAAACTGAGCGGCACCGGATTCATGGATCAGCGTGTCAATGCCCAGCTCCATTTTCTCGCAGTAGTCATACATCTGATCGACGATACGTTCAAATTCATTCACCGCATCGATACTGTAGCTCTGGCGAGCCGACTCGCGGCGCCCGGAGCGCCCAACCGGTGGTGTCAGCTCGTAATCCGGATCGGTATTCTGTGCCACCAGATAAAACTCTACCTCCGGCGCCAGCACCGGCTTGAGGTTCTTGGTCTCATACATCGAGAGTATTTTTTTTAGCACATTGCGGGTAGACAGCGGGTGAGGCTGACCGCTGGCAAGGTAGCAGTCGTGGATCAACAGTGCGGTACGCTCATCGGCCCAGGGCACTTCCCGTGCGGTAGACAGATCCGGCTCCAGATACATATCACTGTCGGTTTCACTGACAATGTCATAGTGCTCGTTAGTATACTCACCGGTTACGGTCTGGATCAGAATGCTTTCCGGCAGCCGGCTTTCCTGTTTGATAAATTTCTTCGCCGGAATAAATTTCCCCCGGGCATTGCCCGTCATATCGGGCACCAGACATTCCACTTCGGTGATGCGTCTGTTATTCAGCCACTTCTTTACATCTTCCATATTTCACCTGTTGTTATATCGGCATGGCAACACTTTAAAACCTCTGCCTGCTTCTGCCTGACTAAGGTTCTAAAGGGTTACCGGACACCTTTGCTAAAATTCTATTTCGAATTATTATTCGATATGCTAGAGTAAATTTAACCATTTAACAATATCTTATTAACCTGAATTTTGCTCATAACCTTGTGGATCAGAGCTGAAGACCAGAATAAGACCACCACCCCAGGGCGCCGATATGCAACAAACCACGGATTCACAGCAGTATTACCAACAGACCTGTAATCAGCAGATGGATTGCCCTGTATTCAGCGGCGAGAAAAGCGTTGACCTGTGTATTATCGGTGGTGGCCTGACCGGCGTATCCAGCGCCTACCATGGTGCTAAGGCCGGTCTCGATTGCCTGCTGCTGGAAGCCGAGCAAATAGGCTTTGGCGCATCAGGGCGTAACGGTGGGCAGGTGAGTCCCGGCCAGCGACTGGATCAGGCGTCTCTGGAAGCCAAAGTGGGCAAGGCCCAGGCTCACAAACTCTGGCAACTGGCGCTGGATTCGGTGGACTTGGTGCGTGATCTTATCGATAAGCACCAGATCCCCTGTGACTTTACACCGGGTATTCTGCACACTGCCTTTAAGCCCAGCCACGCCAGAGAAATGCAGGAAAATGTACAGCTGTTACAAAAGGACTATAGCTACCAGGATTGCCGCTATATCGAACAGGATGAGCTTAAAACCATGCTCGCCAGCCCGCGTTATTATGGCGGCGAACTGGATATGCGCGCCGGTCACTTACACCCGCTGAATTTTACCTTAGGCTTAGCCCGGGCCGCACAGCAGGCAGGTGCGATGTTATGTGAAAACAGCAAAGTGCTGGATATCCAGTCTGTCGGGGATAAGATAAAAATCACCACCGCCGATGGCATAGTCACCGCCAACAAACTGGTGCTCGGCTGTAATGGCTATCTGGGCAAACTGTTCCCCAAAGTCGCCGGTAAGATCATGCCGATTAATAATTTTATCGTCACCACCAAACCCCTGGGTGAACAGCAGGCCCGCGCCCTGATCAGGGATAATGTGGCAGTGGCCGATTCCAAGTTTGTGATCAACTATTTTCGTATGACGCCTGATCACCGGCTGCTGTTTGGCGGCGGAGAGAACTATTCGTCGCGCTTTCCTGCTGATATCAGAAACTTTGTACGCCCCTATATGCTGGAGATTTTCCCGCAGCTTGAAGATACAGAGCTGGAACATGGCTGGGGCGGTACCCTGGCCATTACCATGAACCGTATGCCCCATTTCCAGTGCGTTGATGAGCGCATTTATGTGGCGCAGGGCTACTCAGGCCATGGTGTGGCACTGGCGACCCTGGCCGGGAAGCTGATCAATCAGGCTATCGCCGGCCAGCCCGAAGGCTTTAATACCATGGCCAGCTACCCCACTCCCACCTTCCCCGGAGGCACCTTGCTGCGCTATCCGGCACTGGTAGCGGGAATGCTGTATTATTCCCTCAGAGACCGATTCGGAAGCTAAGTCAAAAATGACAGACAAGAAAACCGGCCGTAAGCCTTTAGGGCCGCGCAGCACACCGATCCAGAAACGCTCAAAGGCCCGACGTGAGCAGATCCTCGATGTGGCCGCAGGCTTACTGGAAAAACTCGGCAGCAACAGCCTCACCACGATCCGCATCGCCGAAGAAGTGGGCATTTCCGTTGGCACCCTATATCACTATTTTCCCAATAAAGAAGCCATTCTGTACGCCATGGGCCAGCACTGGCTTGAGCAGATGGCTAACACGCTGGCATCACCAGAGCGCCAACCCGGTGATATTGACAGCTTTGTCAATCACTTTGTGGAACAGATGCTTAAGCTCTATCGCCAACAAAAGGGTCTGCTGCATCTTGTGCAGGGCATGTTTGCTATACCCCAACTGATGCCGCTGGATGAACAGCACGATGACCTGGTGATTAACTATGTGGCCAACACCCTGCCCGCTTTAGGTATCGATAAACCCAAGGCCGAGTGCCAGCGTATTGGCCGCTCTTTTCATGAAGTCAGCCACGCTTTGCTGTTAGTGGTGGTGAATCAAAGCCCCAGGCGGGGCAACAGCACACTAGCCGAACTTAAGCTGTTGCTAAGGTCTTTGCTGAACAGCCATCAGGGTTGAGCAGTTGCGGATTTTGCTGACACGCCAGTAAACAGAGCATATCTGTCATCATAGTCGCGGCCAGCAAACTGGTGATCTGGCTCTGATCATAAGGCGGGCTCACTTCCACCAGATCCATGCCCACCCAGTTCAAACCGTGTAATTTACGCAGCAACTCCAGTACAAAGGGGCCGCTTAAGCCCCCTGAAACGGGCGTGCCGGTGCCTGGTGCGTATACCGGATCCAGACAATCGATATCAAAGGTCAGGTATACCGGCGCATCGCCGACGGTATTTTTGATCCTTGCCACCACCTCTTCTGCCTTGCTGTGCCAAAGCTCATCGGCACACAGCACTTTAAAAGGCGAACTGCCCTGTTCGGTGCGAATGCCAATCTGAATCACCTTTTCATCCTGCAACAGGCCCTGTTTGCGGGCATGATAAAACACACTGCCATGGTCAAACTCACTGCCACCGGCGTAGTCATCGCTGTGGGCATCGAAATGCACTACGGCAACGGGACCATGCTTAGCATGCACGGCCTGCAAAGCTGGCAGGGTAATCAGATGATCGCCACCCAGCATAAAGGGAATGGCTCCGCTTCTTACAACCTGACTGACATGCTCGCGCACTGCCTCCATGGCACCTCTGGCATCGCCATGAGAAAAGGCTAAGTCGCCGATATCGGCGATATTCAGTGCATCGCGCAGGGCAAAAGGCCAGGGATGGCGTTTTTTCTCCCAGCCCAGATTCACCGAAGCCTGGCGAATGGCCGCCGGGCCAAAGCGCGCCCCGGGTCGGCCTGATGTAGCCAAATCAAAAGGAATGCCGGCTATGACCACCTGGGTTTGCGCATCCATCTGCTGCTGGCGGGCAAACACATACTTGTGAGTGCCCTGATAGAGGGAATAGTTGGCGTCTGTCATAACAAAACCTTTTGTCTGCTTGTTTTATAAAGAGGTCAGATAGAATTCGTATTCTTTGGGCGTCACGGTCTGCTCGAACTTTTCCAGTTCGTGTTCCTTACAGGCAGCATAAACCTTGATAAAGTCCTCACCGAAATACTGATTAAAGACTTTCGAACCCCTTAACACTGTCAGCGCATCGGTCAGGCGCATCGGCAAACAGGGATTATCCACTTCAAAGGTATTGCCTTCCTGCGGCTTAGGCGGCATCAGCTTTTTATCAATGCCGTCATACATGGCATAGAGCACCGTCGCCATCGCAATATAAGGGTTGGCATCGGCACCGGCCACTCTGTGTTCAATGCGCCTGCTGGCAGGGCCACCGGCAGGGATACGTACCGCTACGGTGCGATTATCAATGCCCCAGTTTACAAACATGGGCACGTACAGGTTTGGCTGCAGGCGACGATAAGAATTGATATTGGGGCATAATAAGGCGGTGCTTTCCTGCATGGTGCCAAGCAGCCCCGCCACCGAATGTAACAGCAATTTGTTGTCCTCTGCTTCGCCCTCGGCAAACAGATTATTGCCGTCACTGTCCACCAGGCTGGCATGAATATGCAAACCGGAGCCGGCTTTATCATCGTAAGGCTTGGCCATAAAGGTGGCCTGCATACCATGTTCTTCGGCCACCTGATGAATAATGCGCTTGAGCATCATGGCATGATCGCAGGCCAGCAAGGGGTCGCTGCCATGGCGCAGATTGATCTCAAACTGGCCCGGTGCATATTCAGACACCGCGGTATCGGCTGGTACGCCCTGTTGCTGGCAGTATTTATCCACATCCAGCAGAAATTCCGCAAAATCATCCAGATTGATCATCGAGTGGCACTGGGTGCTGTCTTCGCGCTTACCGGTTTTTGGCGAGATGGGGGGCTGAATGCCGCCTTTTTCATCACGCTCTTTATCTACCAGATAAAATTCCAGCTCTACCGCCACCACCGGGGTCATGCCCCGTTCGGTAAACAGCGACACGGCCTGGCGAACCTGATTACGGGGCTCGATCATCACAGGCTGCTTATCTTCATCGTACATGCTGAACAGCACCTGGGCCGTGGGCTGATTCTGCCAGGGGCAGACCACCAGGGTTTTCAGATCCGGATAGCAGATGCGGTCCGGCTCACCGATTTCCAGTCCCAGTTCCGAGGCTTCTACTGTTTCGCCGGAGGCATCCAGAGCCAGTACAGAAAAAGGAATATGCATGCCTTTTTTGACAATATTTCTGATGGCGTCACGTTTAACCCGCTTGCCCCGGGCCATGCCGTTAAGATCTGACAGCACAAGATCGAAGACTTCTATTTCGGGGTGATCAGCAAGAAAGGAGGTTAACTCCATGATGTTCTCCAGCGTCTAGTATTTTGAACACTTAGTAAATTGAAACACATCTAACCACAAAGGTAGTTCAGCTTCCAGCCGTTAAAACACCCCTTAGTTGCGGATTTATTAAACTAAACTTTGTTATTCAGGGCACAAAAGATAGGTATTCCTGCTTGAAATTTAAAGTTAACTCCAATAGCTTGAACCTATCGTTTCAATATATTGCTCACAATGATGAAAGAATCGAACAGCGACAGTATCCTGATTATCGGCATTTGCGCCGATGTGCACAAACAAGGTGTACATAAGTATCACCAGGCCGGTGATAAATATGTGCGTGCGCTGACCTCAGTGAGCGACAAGATCATTCCGGTGATTATTCCGGCGCTGTTTAATGAGCTTAGTGAACCGGCTCAGGACAAGCTGTTGAGTGGCCTGGATGGCATTATGCTGACTGGCTCATACTCTAACCTGCACCCCAGTTATTATCAGTCGGATCTACCAGATAATGATGACGCCCAGCGGGATCCCCACCGCGATGCCAGCAACTGGAAGCTGATTGAGAAAGTCTTAGCGGCGGATATTCCCTTACTGGGCATTTGCCGGGGCTTTCAGGAACTGAATGTGTACTTCGGTGGCAGTTTGCATCACCGCATCCATGAAGTGCCCGGTCTGATGGATCACAGAGAAGACAAGTCGCTACCGCTGGAACAGCAATATGCCTATGCCCACCCGGTTTCATTACAGGAAAACGGTGTACTGGCCGGTTGGTTCGCTCCCAGAACCGAAATCCGGGTCAATTCTATCCATATGCAGGGCATCGATAAGCTGGGAGACCGGCTCAGGATTGAGGCGAGTGCCCCGGACGGGCTGATTGAAGCCTTTTCTTGCCCCGATTACCAATTCTTAACGGCAGTACAATGGCATCCGGAATGGCAACCTCATAACTATGCCGACAATGCCGTCGTAATACAGGGCTTTATTCAGGCCTGCGCAGAGTATAAAAACAGGAGCAGTCAATGACACAATTAAAACAATGGCAGCATAAAGACGCCGCCCACCATCTGCACCCTTTTACCAATCAGGCCGATATCAATAAAAAGGGGACCCGGGTCATAAGCCATGCAGAGGGCGCTTATATTTATGAAGCCGATGGTCACAAACTGCTCGATGGCATGTCGGGACTTTGGTGCTGTAACCTCGGTTATACCCAACCGAAGATCAATCAGGCTATCGCCGAGCAATTACAGGAACTGCCCTACTACAATACCTTTTTTCAGTGCACCCATCCCCGCGCCACCGAACTGGCCGAGGCCATAAGTCACAGGGCGCCCGCGCATATGAACCGGGTGTTCTATACCAACTCAGGTTCTGAGGCCAATGACAGCGCCATTCGCATGATCCACCGCTACTGGGATGCCCTCGGTCAGCCTCAGCGCAAAGCCATTATTGCCCGGGAAAACGCCTATCATGGCAGTACCATTGGCGGTGCCAGCCTCGGCGGTATGGAATTTATGCACAAACAGTTTTCTCCCTTGCAGGATATCCACCATATTGCTCAGCCATACTGGTATGGCGCCAATGCGGATATCAGTCCCGATGAATTTGGTCTGCAGGCAGCCCGGGAGCTGGAGAAAAAAATTCAGGAACTGGGCGAGAACAATGTGGCGGCGTTTTTTGCCGAGCCAATCCAGGGTGCAGGCGGGGTCATTATTCCACCAGACACTTACTGGCCCGAAATTCAGCGGATTTGTGACCAGTACGGCGTTTTGCTGGTGGTAGATGAAGTGATATTCGGTTTCGGCCGCACCGGGCATTGGTTTGCCAGTGAATGTTATCAGCTTACCCCTGATTTTATTGTGTTTGCCAAAGCGGTAACTAATGGCTTTCAGCCACTGGGCGGTTTGCTGATATCGGACCGGGTCGGCAAGGCCCTGCTGTCGCATACCGATGATCTGGCCCATGGCTTTACCTACTCCGGCCATCCTGTGGCCTGTGCCGCAGCGCTGGCAACTCTGGATATTCTCTCAGAGGGTTATATCGACAAGGTGCGCAACGAGTTATCACAGGCCATGCAGGACTACTGGCTGGCTCTTGGCGAGCACCCACTGGTGGGCCAAGCCCGCTGTAAAGGCTTTGTGGGGGCGCTGGAGCTGGTGAAAGATAAATCCAGCCGCGAGCGGTTCGATAAAAACGGCAAGGCAGGCACGCTGTGTCGTGATGCTTCGCTGCAATCGGGGCTGGTGATGAGGGCCACCGGCGATACCATGATTATTGCACCACCTTTTATTCTTGACCGCAGTGATGTCAAAGACTTAACTGAAAAAGCCTGGCAGGCACTGGATATAACGCTGAAACAGCTCAGCTAGCAGTATCAGAGCAAACTGTTTCGATCATTAACAACAACAATAAGCAAAACTAAGCAACAAGAGGAAACGGGAATGAAAACTAGTAAGAAACTGGGGCTGTTAGCCGCCTCGATGGCAGCGGTGATGTCTGTCAATGTGCAGGCTGATACCATCAATGTGTATAACTGGAGCGACTATATCGCTGAAGATACCATCGCCAACTTCGAGCAGAAGTCCGGTCATAAGGTAGTCTATGATGTCTTTGACTCCAACGAAGTACTGGAAGCCAAACTGCTCACCGGCCAGACAGGCTTTGATGTGGTGGTGCCGTCGGCATCTTTCCTTGGCCGCCAGATCCGTGCCGGCGTGTTTACCAAACTCGATCGCGAAAAGTTACCAAACTGGAAACACCTGGATCCGTTGCTGATGAACAAACTGGAAGTGGTTGATCCGGGTAATCAGTATGCCGTTCCTTATTTGTGGGGCACAACCGGCATTGGCTACAACGAAGAAAAAATCAAAAAAGCGCTGGGTGAAGACTATGAAGTCAACAGCTGGGATATGATTTTTGACCCAGAAGTGGTCAGCAAACTGGCTGACTGCGGCGTGGTGACCCTGGATGCGGCCTCAGAAATTGTGCCGGCAGCGTTACATTACCTGGGAATGGACCCCAACTCGAAAAATCCGGCCGAAATTGAACAGGCCGGTGAATTACTCAAATCCATTCGCCCCCATATCCGCTATTTCCACTCGTCTCAGTACATCAACGATCTGGCCAATGGCGATATTTGTGTTGCCGTAGGCTGGAGTGGTGATGTATTCCAGGCCGCCGATCGCGCCGATGAGGCCGATAACGGCGTTTCTGTGGGCTACGTGATCCCTAAAGAAGGCGCAGCGATGTGGTTTGATATGCTCGCCATTCCTGCGGATGCCAAAAGCGAAGACGCCGCCTATCAGTTTATTAATCATCTGATGGATCCTGAGGTCATTGCCGGTGTCAGCGACTACGTCTGGTACCCAAATGCAAATAAAAATGCCACTGAACTGGTTGATCCTGAAATCACCTCTAACCCAGCTATTTACCCCCCTCAGGACGTGATGGAAAAGCTCTACACCTTTGAAGTGATGCCTGCGCGGGTCTCCCGTGTGGTAAACCGCGTCTGGACAGATGTGAAATCCGGCAGATAAACCTGAACCCAGCGGTTGCCTGAAATACATTCAAGCAACCGCCCTAACCAGGTTGAAGATAACGAAACAGGAGTGCCTCCGGCACTCCGCTGTTCAAAGGGTTGAGTAAATGACGTTAAAACATGAGTCCAGCACTACCAGTAAGGTACTGATGGAACTGAAGAATCTGAGCAAGAGCTTTGACGGTCATCAGGCGGTGAGGCATGTGGATCTGGAGATTTACGAGGGTGAGATTTTCGCCCTGCTCGGCGGTTCCGGGTGCGGTAAATCCACTCTACTGCGTATGCTCTCCGGCTTTGAGTTACCCACAGAAGGCAGTATTTTATTTGCCGGTGAGGATATCGCCAAGGTCCCGCCCTATAAACGCCCTTTTAATATGATGTTCCAGTCTTATGCCCTGTTTCCCCATATGACGGTGGAAGCCAATATTGCCTATGGACTGAAACAGGACAAGATGAAAAAGGCCGATATTGAGGCCAGAGTCGATGAAATGCTCAAACTGGTGCATATGCAGGACTACCGCAAACGCAAGCCGGATCAGCTCTCCGGCGGTCAGCGTCAACGGGTGGCCCTGGCCCGCAGTCTGGCGAAAAAACCAAGGTTACTATTACTCGACGAACCCATGGGCGCACTGGATAAAAAGCTGCGCGGCGAAATGCAACTGGAACTGGTGGATATTATCAAGCAGGTGGGCGTAACCTGTGTGATGGTCACCCACGATCAGGAAGAAGCCATGACCATGGCCGATCGTATTGCTGTAATGCAGGCCGGCGAGATTCTGCAGATTGGCTCCCCTCATGATATCTATGAATACCCCAACTGCCGCTTTGTAGCCGACTTTATCGGCACGGTAAACCTGTTTGACGGCACCATTGCCGATGAAGAGCCTGCTTTTGTGGTTATTGATATACCCAATCTTGATGCACCGATTTATATCGATCACGGTATCAGTGGTCCCGGTGGTAACCGCCAGGTGAGTGTCGCCATCAGACCGGAAAAAATGCGTATGAGCGCCGAAAAGCCTGATGAAAAATATAACTGGGGCAAAGGCATCATCGACGATCTGGCCTATCTGGGCCAACACAGCATTTATCATATTCTGCTGCCTGACAATCAGTTTGTGCAGGTAACC
This sequence comes from Lacimicrobium alkaliphilum, assembly GCF_001466725.1. Taxonomy (NCBI): domain Bacteria; kingdom Pseudomonadati; phylum Pseudomonadota; class Gammaproteobacteria; order Alteromonadales; family Alteromonadaceae; genus Lacimicrobium; species Lacimicrobium alkaliphilum. The sequence continues at coordinate 1,592,038 of NZ_CP013650.1, read as the reverse complement.
CAGACCAATGACAACAGACGGGAAAGGCCCTTTGAGCTGGAGCAGGAAATTTACCTGCACTGGACGCCCGACGCCTGTGTTGTGCTGGAGGAATGAATATGAAAGCCCTGACTCTGCGATGGTACAAGCTCAGACAGTCGGCCTGGTTAAAGCCCAGAAACAGCGTCATCGCCATACCCTATTTATGGTTGCTGCTGTTCTTCTTAGTGCCTTTTGTGATCGTGTTGAAAATCAGTTTTGCCGAAGCCCAGATTGCTATTCCGCCTTATACGGATCTGGTGACCTTTGCCAATGATCAGCTCAGCATCAATCTTAATCTGGGCAACTTTGTCTGGCTGTTTAATGACGATCTGTACTTAAGCGCTTATCTCAGTTCAATTCGCATCGCACTGGTTTCCACCCTTATCTGCCTGCTACTCGGCTACCCCATGGCACTGGCCATAAGCAGGGCGCCGGCGTCGAGTCGTAATGTCTTGCTGTTACTGGTTATTCTGCCTTCATGGACATCCTTTCTGATCCGTATCTATGCCTGGATTGGCATTCTCAAGCCGAACGGCTATATCAATAACGCCCTGATGGGGATGGGCATTATTGACCAGCCTATCGTTATGTTGCACACGGACTTTGCCGTGTATGTGGGTATTGTGTATGCCTATCTGCCCTTTATGATTCTGCCCCTGTACGCCAATATGATGAAGCTTGATCACTCACTGGTAGAGGCTTCTTCAGATCTGGGTGCCTCCCCCATCACCACCTTGTTTAAGGTAATTATTCCGCTGACCAAGGCCGGCATCATCGCCGGTTGTATGCTGGTGTTTATCCCGGCGGTGGGCGAGTTTGTTATCCCTGAACTGCTCGGCGGCCCGGAAACCCTGATGATTGGCAAGATTCTGTGGGAAGAGTTCTTCAACAACAGAGACTGGCCGGTGGCCTCAGCTGTGGCCATTATCATGCTGGCGCTGTTGATTTTGCCGATTATGTGGTTTGACCGCTATCAGAATAAACAGATGGAGGAGCAGTCATGAACAAGTTTTCGTTCAGCAAAATGATGCTCTGGCTGGGTCTGGTGTTTTTATACGCCCCCATGCTGATCCTGATTATCTACTCTTTTAACGAGTCCAGACTGGTAACGGTGTGGGCGGGCTTTTCCACCAAGTGGTACGGTGAACTGCTGCGCAATGACAAACTGCTGGATGCGGTGGGTAACAGCCTGCAAATCGCCTTTTTCTCCGCCAGCGGTGCGGTCGTCCTGGGCACCCTGGCGGCCTATGTGCTGACCCGCTTTCGCGGCTTTAAAGGCAGCACCCTGTTAAGGGGCATGATCACCGCCCCGCTGGTGATGCCGGAAGTCATTACCGGCTTGTCGTTGCTGTTGTTGTTTGTGGCTATGGCGCAGCTGGTAGGCTGGCCTGATGGGCGCGGTATGACCACCATCTGGATCGCCCATACCACCTTTTGTACCGCCTATGTGGCGGTCGTGGTGGGCTCCCGCTTAAGCGAAATGGATATGTCCATTGAAGAAGCCGCCAGAGATCTGGGCGCCTCGCCGATTAAGGTGTTCTTCCAGATCACCCTGCCGATCATTGCCCCGGCGCTGATCTCAGGCTGGCTGCTGGCCTTTACCTTAAGCCTGGACGATCTGGTGATTGCCAGTTTTGTTTCCGGACCCGGCTCAACCACCCTGCCGATGGTGGTGTTCTCTTCGGTTCGCTTAGGCGTGAGTCCTGAGATTAATGCCCTGGCCACTATTATTATCACCCTGGTCACCAGCCTGGTGTTTGCCTCCTGGTGGTATGCCAGGCGGGTGGAAAAGGCTCGTGTGCGCGATATGCAGAGGATTTCAGGCGCATGAAAGTCGGACAGCGAATCAAAAAACTCCGTCAGGTGAGAGGCATGTCACAGCGGGAGCTGGCTAAAGCGGTCAATCTGCCCAACAGCACCCTGTCGATGATTGAGCGCGATGCAGTCAGCCCGTCCATCAGTAATCTGCACAAGATCCTGACCGGGCTGGAGATGCCACTGAGCCACTTTTTCACCCATGATTTCGATCAGGGCGAAAAGGTGGTGTATCACGCCGATGAACTGCAGGATATCGGCAGCGGAGGCCTGCAATATCTGCTGGTGGGCGCAGACAAACAGGACCGGCAACTGACCTTTTTAATCGAAACCTATCCGCCTCACAGTGGCACCGGTGATGAATGGATGACCCATGAAGGTCACGAAGCCGGTACCGTGCTGGAGGGAGAAATTACGATTTTACAGAACGACCAGGAATACCACCTTAGCGCCGGTGACAGTTATTACCTGAATACCCAGCTTCCCCACCAGTTCGTGAATCGTGGGGCGAAAGTTTGTCGACTGGTGAGTGCCGTGGCACCGGCCAGTTTCTGAACACACAACTTTATAACAGGAGGGGCAATGGCACCTGATAACCTGAACCAATGGCAAGAGTACGTGAAAAGCTTAAAGATTGAGGGGCGGGCCTTTATCAACGGCGGGTACACTGCCGCTCAAAGCGAAAAAACCTTTGCCTGTATCAATCCGGCCAACAGCGAGCAAATCGCTCAGATCGCCGAATGTGAAGAGGCGGACGCCGAAAAGGCCGTACAGGCTGCCAGCCATAGTTTTGAGGCCGGAACATGGCGTAATATGGCGCCTAAACAGCGTAAACAGGTACTACTCAAACTTGCCGCACTGATGCTGGAGCACCGTACAGAATTGGCCGCTCTGGAAACCCTGGATATGGGTAAACCCATCAGCGAAAGCTATAACGTCGATATTCCCGGTGCAGCGGAAGTGATCAGCTGGCACGCCGAGGCTATTGACAAGATTTATGACGAAGTCGCCCCAACAGAAGCCAATGTGCTGGCCACCATTACCCGTGAACCTATCGGTGTTGTAGCGGCGATTACACCCTGGAACTTTCCGTTGTGGATCGCCTGCTGGAAAATCGGCCCGGCTCTGGCGGCGGGTAACTCTGTGGTGCTTAAGCCATCGGAGAAATCTTCTCTCACCGCCATAAAACTGGCGCAGCTGGCCAGTGACGCGGGCATTCCCGATGGCGTATTTAATGTTGTGCCCGGCTATGGCCATACCGTGGGCAAGGCGCTGGCTTTGCATATGCAAGTGGATTGTCTGGCCTTTACCGGCTCTACCCGTATCGCCCGCCAGTTAATGATCTACGCCGGTGAGTCAAATATGAAACGGGTGTGGCTGGAAGCCGGGGGTAAAAACCCCAACATCGTGTTTGCCGATTGTGCCGATCTGGACAAGGCCGCCCGCAGTGCTGCCAGCGGCTGTTTTTACAATCAGGGCGAAGTCTGCGTTGCCGCCACCCGTTTGCTGGTTGAGCGCAGCATCCACGATGAGTTTGTGGAAAAAGTGCGCCAGGCCAGTCAGAACTTCAAGCCCGGCGATCCCCTCGACCCCGACACTAATATGGGTGCGCTGGTAGATAAACAGCACCAGGGCAGCGTGCTGCAGTATATCGACAAAGGCAAGCAAGGCGGTGCCACTCTGGCCCTTGGCGGTAAGGCAGCACTGGACGTTGACAAAGGGGCCTTTGTGGAGCCCACTATTTTCACCGCTGTTACTAATCAGATGCCCATCGCCAGAGAAGAGATCTTCGGCCCGGTGATGTCGGTGATCCCCTTCGATGACGAACAGGATGCCATCGCTATTGCCAATGACAGTGATTACGGACTTGGCGCCGCATTATGGACCGCCAGTCTGTCCCGCGCCCATAAGCTGTCGAAGCAGCTCAGAGCGGGGTCGGTGTGGATCAATAACTACAATGACGGCGATATGACCGTGCCCTTTGGCGGTTTTAAACAATCGGGCAACGGCAGGGACAAATCTCTGCATGCTCTGGAGAAATACACCGAGCTGAAAACCACCTGGATAGAGCTGGACTAAGCCGCTCTTTTTACCCTTAACACCAAATTTGGCCGCCGGTATTTACCGGCAGCCGGACACCGGCTTGCCCGGTGACAGCGGGCACCTCGTGTTATACCCGGCGCCTGACCCAAGTGAACCGGTAATTAAACCGGATAACAACAATAACCCGGAGAAGGACATAGACCATGAAACTAAGAAATAAACTGCTAACCGCTTCGCTGCTCAGTGCCATGACCCTTGGCGCGCAGGCAGATGTCAGTGGCTACGTTACCCTGGCCTCGGACTATATGTTCCGTGGTGTAACCCTGAATGATAAAAGCCCGGCCCTGCAGGGTGGCATCGACTGGGAAGGCGACACCGGCTGGTATGCCGGCACCTGGGCCTCGCAAACTGACGATGGTGAAACCAGTGATGTGGAAGTGGATCTGTTTGCCGGTTACTACGGTGAAATGGAAAACGGCTTCGAATACGATCTGATGGTGATTTATTATGCGCTGCTGGATGATGCCGATTATAACTACTTCGAACTGCACGGTGCTTTGATCCGCCCTGTCAGTGACAGCCTCACCTTAAGTCTGAATCTGGACTATACCAATGACAGCATCGCCGCCAAAGGTTTTGGTGATGACATGAGTGCACTGCATGTCTCCGCTGTGGCCGAGTATGACCTGGGTGATGATATGGGACTGGCGTTTGAGTACGGGCGTCAGGGCTGGGATGAAGACAGTGAAAGCTATGGCTACAACTGGGGCCGTATCAGCCTGACTAAGGATTACAATGACTTTTCCTTTGATTTAAGTGCCTGGTACAACAATCTGGATGAAGACGACTCATCCAAATTCACTGCCTCTGTCAGCTACAATTTTTAATTGAACTGAGATCAGCCTCAGAAGAAGCCCGGCTACTCGCCGGGCTGTGTTATTCAGGAGTTTCCATGAGCGACTATATCAACAGTTACTATGCGTTTAACGCAGATACAGATAACCCCTACCCGACACTGAGTGAAGATATTCAGGCTGATGTCTGTATCATGGGCGGTGGATTTACCGGGCTTTCTTCTGCGCTGCATCTGGCCAAAGCCGGCTACAAAGTGGTTTTACTGGAGGCCAATCGTATTGGCTTTGGCGCCACCGGCCGCAACGGTGGGCAGATAGTTAACAGTTACAGCCGTGATGTGGATACTATTGCCAAAAAGTATGGCCAGGACATGGGCAAAGCCATGGGCGCGATGATGTTCGAAGGCGGCGATATTATCCGCAGCCTGATCCGGGAGCATAAGATTGACTGTGACCATGTTGATGGCGGCGCCTTTGTGGCGCTGAATCACAAACAGCTCAAAGGCCTGGAAGAACATCAGAAACTCTGGCAGCAATACGGCAATGACAGTATGGAACTGCTGGACAAAAGCTCCCTGAGTAAAATTGTGAAATCTGATCGCTATACCGGCGGCCTCACCGACGGTAAAAGCGGGCATATCCAGCCCCTTAAACTGGCATTGGGAGAAGCCAGAGCCATAAAAGCACTTGGCGGAGAGCTGTTTGAGCAAAGCCCGATTACCAAAGTAGAAAAAGGTGAACGGGTCAAAGTACATACGGCCACAGGTTCGGTCAGCGCCGATTTCCTGGTGGTGGGAGCCAATGCCTATCTGAGCCATGTACTGCCGGAGCTGATGAAACGCTCCATGCCCTGTGGCACCCAGATTATCACCACCGAAGTACTCGGCGAAGACACTTGCCGCGAGCTGCTGCCCGCCAATTACTGTGTGGAAGACTGCAATTATCTGCTCGATTACTATCGCACTACCGCCGATCATCGCCTGTTATACGGTGGTGGTGTGGTCTACAGTGGCCGGGATCCTGAAGATATTGAGCGTCTGATCCGCCCGAAGATGGAAAAAACCTTCCCTCAGCTAAAAGGGGTAAAAGTCGACTTTGCCTGGACCGGAAATTTCCTGCTCACCGTCTCGCGGCTGCCGGAATTTGGCCGCCTGGGCAAAAATATTTACTATATGCAGGGCTACAGCGGCCATGGTGTAACCAGCACCCACCTGGCCGGCAAAGTGGTGAGTGAGGCCATCAAAGGCCAGGCGGAGCGCTTCGATGTGTTCAGTAAGCTGCCCCATCTGCCGATGCTGGGCGGACGCGCCCTGCAAATCCCCTTTACGGCACTGGGCGCCAGCTACTATAACCTGCGGGATATGCTGGGGATTTGATGAAATCTGAACACTAGTTCACATTATGTTTTAAAGAGAATCTCGACTATCTTTTAAGCTCCTAAAAACCTATATCCCGGAGATACAGGGAGAGCCTGATGTTGGATAGCGCTAATAAACCCCGGGCGCGCAAATCAGCGCCTGTATTCGGTCTGTTGATTGTACTGGTACTGATTCTGGTAATTACGCTGGTCACCGGCATCCTGAACACCAACTGGCTGAGTACGCTTTCTGATTCAGAAAATGCTCAGTCGATTGAGTCTGATATGACTGACCCCGTATTGTCCACCAGCTACTCTGCTGAGCCAGATCTCACCCACCAGGCGCAGCTCACTACTTCTGATTCCACGCAGTCCCGCTTTCCCTTAGATACCCATCGTTTGTTGTTGGTCGGTGTTGTATTAAGCAGTGACAACCTCGGCAGTAACGCCATTATCGAATATCAGGGTAATCAGAATAGCTATTCCATTGGTGACAGTGTGTATCATCATCAGGTTCTGTTAACACAGATAGGAGCAAAAAGCGCTGTCATACAATACCAGGAGAGTTCACATACACTTTATCTGCAAATGAGTATTCATCAGCCCGGCCTCTCAAGCTCCAGCAGGGAGAATTCAGCTTTTGATGAAAAGTCAAAAGCTGTCCCCCCTGACCTTGGCCAATATATTGCGGTCAAGCCGGTTTACGAGCAGGGGATACTAAACGGGCTGTTGGCGACTCCCAGAGGCGACTCCAGTATTTTCCTGCAACTGGGTCTGATGTCAGAAGATATCATCACTGAGATAAACGGAGTCAGCATGACCAGTACCGAAGGGATTGGACAGGCAAGTGCTTTGTTTCAGACTCCCGGGCCTCTGCAGCTCTCAATCAGACGGCAAGGACAGGTAATGACAGTGCTTATCGATCCACCCCATGATGTTTTATAGCTATCAGCGATATTTCACTTTCAGAGTCTCGACTGCAACCAGCTGATAGTTAAGAAAAATGTCGGGTAAATTTACAATTTGATACATATCTCCCACAGGTCATTAAAGGAACTGTTTAGCATTCAACAACTTATAAAGCTGGCGCTGATTATGCTTAAATTTCGTACGATTTCGGGATGTGATGGCGTTGAAGCTGTCCCATCTTACCGACCCTACCCATAAGCCGGTTGCCATCCCCCTGTCGCTGAACATTAATCTGAGACTTAAGGCAAAGCTGTACTGCCTCACTTAAAAGAGTGAAGGAGCAAGTGGTGAAACCTGTAATCTGTGTACTGAAAATTGGCCTGTTAGCCACATGGCTGCATCTGTTGGGGTGCTCTTCTGATCTTACCGGTGGCTCAGACAACGAAAGATCTGCCAAGCAACCGGAGAGTACTGAAAATTATCAACAGCGGCTGCTGTTTGTTTCTAACCAGGATGGTGACAGAGAAATTTACACTGTGGGCATCGATGGCAGTGCATTGCATCAGCTAACCAATACAGATCGTGATGACTATGAGGCCAGTTGGTCACCCGATGGCAGCGCTATTCTGTTTACCTCCAACAGAAATGCAGGTAACGCAGAAATCTATCTGATGAAGGCTGATGGCAGTCAGCAGACTCGTCTGACAAACCATCCGGGCTATGATGGCCAGGCCCGCTGGTCACCGGATGGTAACTGGATCGTCTTCTCATCTGACCGTCACGACGGCGTCATCCACCTTTATACCATGCGCCCTGATGGCTCCGATATCCGGCAGATTACCAGCGATAATGACGCAAGTTATGATTCTCCCCGGTGGTCTCCCGACAGCAAACGGATTGCCTACCTAAAATTCAATATCCGGGCCAAAGCGGACACCTGGATAGTGAATTTTGACACCCTTGAACATCGGCAACTAACCAACAATCCCAAACATGAAGACGGCAAAGCCAGTTGGGCACCGGATTCCGGGCGTCTGGTTTATCACTCCCGCCGAAATCGCGAGTTTAATATCTATCAATACGATTTAAGTTTAAGTGAAGAGCGTAAGCTGACCCACTTACCTTCTTCAGATTCACTACCACAGTGGTCACACCAAACAGGAGAAATTCTGTTTCTATCAACCCGTGGGCCTTATGGGCGCACACAACTTCATACTATGAAGGAAGATGGTTCCCAGCAACGCAGTTTTACTGATGCTCAACACCAGATAGATGACGCAATCTGGTTGGCAGATGACTCAGGAATATTGATGGTAAGTTGGCAAGGCGGGAGATACTCCAATGTGTTTGCACTGGACTTAGCCGGTGACAGACTATGGGCAGTCTCTCCGGCTAAGGGCTATCAAAGTCAACCCGTGCCAGAACCTGCCGTACTTCCCAAATCTATAGCGCAACTTGCCAGGCATTAAAGCCTGACAAGCATTGCAATAGGAGGAAGCTTTAATGAAACGGCTAACAATAAAGATATTTGCAGGCGCAATATCAGTCCTGTGTAGCGCAGGAATGGTTAGTGCTGCAACAACTACCTACACCACTGACGCAGATTTTGATCTGGGTTTACTCAACTCACTGAACCATGATGCTCCCAACAACAATCAGCTGCAACTGAATGTGATTGGAGACACCTTTCCGGTACTTTGGGTTGCCAATGCCGGTGAAGATACTATGTCCAGAATTAACACCGACGGAGATGGCTGTGAGGAAGCCCGATATCTGACCGCATTTGGTGACCCCAACGCCCTTGCAAATCACGGCGCCTTCTCAGGCCCGGCTCCATCAAGAACCGCGGTAGACACCGAGGGTAACGTATATGTAGCCAATCGGAACTTTTCAGGCAACCGTCCACCTGAATTACTCAAGATTGTCGCTGAAGGTGGTGTGGACAGAAATGGAAACGGGGTGATCGATACCTCACAAGACCTGAACAACGACTGCATGATTACCCCTGATGAGATGCTACCTGTGGTTGATGACAATAATGATGGCATTATTCAGATAGAGGAGTTCAGAGATGAACGGGTAGTCTGGATCTCACCATTTGCCGGTCCTGCTCACCTGGGGCGCTCTTTGTGCCTCGATACTGACGGGAATCTTTGGGCGGGCACCTTTACCGGTGAGCGAGCCTATTACAAATTTGACCAGAACGGCAATATGCTTGCCGGCCCCATCACTACCAATATCAGCAACTATGGCTGTGCGGTTGACTCGGACGGTACGCTCTGGGGTGCCACCCTGGGTTCTACCCTGGTAGAGCTCGATACCAACACCAATACCTGGGTTCAGAACCGCACCGGTCAGAGTAATTACGGCATTGTATTAGGGAATGACAGGGTGTATCTCGGCAGTACCCTACATGCCTTTAATCCGGCTACCAACAGCTTTCAGTTTAGTATTGCCGGCGGCGGCACAGGCGTTGCTGTCGATGGGGATGGTGCGGTCTGGTTTGGCACCCCGACACTACGTAAATTTGTCACTGATGGCGCCGGAGATCTCAATACAACCCCTGAATGCAGCGTCAGCACGCTAGGCGGCAGAGGGCCTATTGTGGGTCAGGGCGGACGCATCTGGACCATTAATCTGAGTTCAAACAGCGTGTCTCAGTACGACAGCGACTGCAATTTTATCTCCACCATACCAGTCGGCCGTGCTCCTTACACATACAGTGATGCTACCGGGTTTGGTGCACGTAACCAGACTGACCCAACCGGTATCTGGACAGTAATTACAGATGGCGGCAGTGCCGGCACCCCATGGGATCTGATCAGCTGGAATAATGAACCAGAAGCTTTTATCCCTGCAGGCGGCAGCATCACCGTTGAGGCCCGCAGTGCCGACAATCAGGCTGATCTTGGCTTAATGGCGTATATGCCGGTAAGCAACAATGCCGGTGGCCTGGGACTAACAGGACAGTTTATTCAAATCAGAACCACCCTTCGACCTGATGCCGGTGGAACATCTCCCATATTGTCAGATTTGAGCGTCAGCACGTTCGAAGATAATGGGCTGATGTGTGATGCCAACCTGGATGGTCAGGTAGATACTCTTGACATACAACTTATCGGTGCTCATCGCAATGTTTCCGTCCCTCCAGGCGACCCAATGCTGGATATTGACGGCAATGGCTATATCAATGTCAACGATGCCCGTAAGTGTGCACGGCAGTGCACTTATTCACGGTGCGCTACCAGCCCATAAACCGAGTTACCACTAACAAACGGAGTTAAACCAATGAAAATGATACGTAGTTTACTGATTGCGCTGGCGCTGGTGACGACCAGCAGCCATGCCGCTTTCCTGTCACTGACACCCAGTGTCAGTTTTGCTGAAACAGGCGATACTGTGGTCCTTGATCTGATGATTGGCGGTCTCGGTGATGGGGGGCCTGACTCTCTTGGGGATTTTGATCTGGATATACTCTATGATCCTGCAGTGGTCTCCATCAGCAGCTATTCCCTTACCAATATGTTGGGTGATATCGACTTTTTTGAAGCTTTTGACTTTAGCCTGGGCGATGATGGTCTCGGTACCCTGGGCCTGTCTGTAGTCAGTTTTCTTACAGACAGTGAACTGAATGCCCTGCAACCGGATAGTTTCAGTCTCGCCACCATCAGCTTTAGCGTCGACTTTCTGCCTGAAAACAGTTTCACCTGGGTTGAGATAGGTACGATTTATGGCATGGGTGACGTATTTGGCGACCCACTGGAGATTACCAGTACCGCCAATGCACTTATTACCAACAGCATCAACGAACCTGCGGCTTTCTGGCTGATGTTACTGCCAGCGCTTCTACTGCTTAAACGACGGAGAAGCTGAATAAGATCCCAGTTAAAAATGCTGCCCGAGGGGGCAGCATTTTTTTTAGAAACTGCCCTGTATCCCAAGAATAAAGTTCCGGCCCGCCTCATTTTGCCCTGAGCCATGGATGCGATAATCCTTATCAAACAGGTTCTCCACCTCCAGTTGTAATCTCAGTTTATTGCTGACCTGATAAAAACCCGAGATATTCAGCGTACCATAACCGGGCGTACCACCCGGTGGAATACGCTGGGTATCCCCTCTGTCTCTGGTGGATAGCCTATCTGCACGCTCAACCAGATACCATTGCAGTTGTCCGCCCCAGTCCTGATACACAGGCTCGTAGTCCAGCCCAATGCGCACCGAAGTCGGCATCAGTCTGCTGGGATACTCGCTGGTGAGTCGTTGTTCCGAGCCCGGAAAGGTATCGACTTTACCACTGACATAAGCGGCCAAAAGCGAGCCCTTAATTTCTTTGCTGACAGGATAACTGAGCCTTAACTCCAACCCTTTTACATGTCCGTCACCAATATTGGCCTTACTGATCTCAAACTCACCATCAGCATTGATATTACCTGTTACAAAGCGCTCAATCTGATCTCTGATATCGGTATAAAATAACGAGACATCGACTATGGCTGCTGATGCGTAAAATTTATAGCCAAGACTGTAATTCGTGAAGTGCTCAGGTTTGAGATCTGTGCTGGGAATTTCAAATTCATTGCTACGGGCACTGTCAAAACGGGTTAAATCTGACAGATTAGGAGCCCTGAAGCCCTGAGCAATGCCAGCATAAAAACTCTGCGAGTCAGACTGTCGGTAATTAAACATCAGATTAAATACCGTTTTGCTCCAGCTGTTTTCAACACCCATCGCGTCGCCGCTTACCGGATCGCTAACCTTATCCGCATCAACGCGCATATGGTTAAACCTGGCTCCGGCCAAGAGATCCAGCCTGGAAGTCAGCGCTCCCCGTCCCTGCAGGTATAAGCCATGCCACTGATACTGGGCATCATCGGCAACTGGCCCCTGAACAGGATTCCCGCTAGAGAAACTGTCGACCGAATCAATATAACTCTCCAGCCCGTAAACCCAGTTAATATCAGCATATTCAGAAGTAAACTGGGCCTGTAAGCCCACAGTATCGGTGGTAATACCCTGTGTGTCAGAGCGATTATCCGTTCTTTCTCTGTCGCGGCGCTCTTTCTGTGTTTGCCAGGACAGCGTCAGTTGTAAGTCGTTGACTGCATCAAATGGCTTGTCGGCATCAAGACGGGCATATCCCATAAAGCGTTTATGGCTGAGATCCCGTCTCAGCTCATTGCCCAGATTGGTACCGGCAAAAGAAGTGGAGTAAATCGTTCGGTGAGTGCGGGGTACGTCATCCTGCTCAGTGTAAAATGCCGCCGCACTCAGTTGCCATTGTTCATTCAGTGTCCTGACCCATTTCGCATCCAGATTGTACTCATCGTACCCCGTATTGGGTTGCTCAATCCCCTGGCCTCTGGTCAAATCACCAAAGTCCTTAAGTGTTGCGCCGGCCATAAAGGCCTGCCCTGGAGCTTCCGAGCGGAGGCTGCTGCGCAGAATATTGGAGTGCTCAGCACTGGCACCGCGATAAAAGTAATCAATCAGCTGTTCAGAACGGTAAACATCCGTATCCAGCCTTGTGCTGAACACCTGCACTGTCCCGCCTATCGCGTCAGCACCATAAAGGGCTGAAGAGGGCCCTCTCAGCAGCTCCATGCGACCCACTGAAAAAGCATCGACCGTATTCCAGTACTGATTTGGTCCTTCCCTGAAGATGGCGTTATTCAAACGCACACCATCTACCAGGAATAAGGTTCTGAAGCCGGTAAAACCTCGAATATAGGGAGAGCCTTGCCCATAGGCGGTTTTTTGTACCATCACGCCAGCGGCATCTTTGAAAATATCCGGCAAGCTTCGGTAAAGCCCGGCGGTAATATCTTCTGCGCTAAATTGCTCTACAGAGTAAGGCGTATGCAATGTTGATCTCGCCACCCTTTCACTGGTGATATAGATCACTTCCATGTTGTCATGCTCCTGGGCAAAACCTGCTGAACTCAGCATCAAAACGGCAGATGCAAAGGGAAAAGTGCACTTCATCACTTCCTCCGTGAAATCCTTGTCGGCCCTGAAACACTGCCGGATACCAGGGTGATTAATCTGGTATAAATCAGGGAGTTATTTTTTGTTATCAAATTATAGAAGATAAAAGTATCTGTGCTTAACAGGAGGATACTATGTTGTTGCAGCGCCTGAGCAAGCCATACTTATAATTCGCACTCTAACTAATAAAAACGCATTTGATTGCTCTGAATATCAGACTTGTAAAGGATTCATAACAGGCTTTATTCCTAAGCACTGAAATCCCCATGCAATTTTGTTAGAGTACGCTGCATTTTGCACCCCTACTAAAGGAAACCTATGCAGCAAGTCGTTCAGATACAGTCCGCACAGAGCTACAGATCGCCTGGCTTCAAGGCCTATCAGCACAGACAAATCGATAAAATCGAGCAGCTAAAGCAATTGCCTGAGCACCTGCGCTTCCAGATGAAAGTGGTGGCCAGCGTGTTCCCTTTCCGGGTAAATAACTTTGTTATCGATGAGCTGATTGATTGGGACAATGTACCTGACGATCCGCTGTTCCAGCTTACCTTCCCACAGCGCGGTATGCTGGATGATGACTCCTATGCCCGGATGGCGTCATTATTACGCACCGATCCAAGTTCAGAGCAGGTGATGGCGCTGGCGGAAGATATTCGCGCCAGACTTAACCCCCACCCGGCCGGACAAACGGATCATAATGTGCCACAGCTTGATGGCGAACGGGTCGAAGGGATGCAGCACAAGTACCGTGAAACTGTGCTGTTTTTCCCGGCACAGGGCCAGTATTGTCATTCTTATTGCACGTTCTGTTTCCGCTGGGCACAGTTTGTCGGCAAAGCCACCCGCTTTAATAATAATGATGCCGAACAATTGCATCAGTACCTGCGCGAACATAAAGAAGTCACAGATCTGCTGGTTACCGGCGGCGACCCCATGGTGATGCGTACGGTTAAACTACAGGCCTACCTTGAAGCCCTGACTCAGCCGGAATTTGATCATATCCGCACTATCAGAATCGGCACAAAATCGCTGACCTTCTGGCCCTTTCGTTATGTGACTGACCCCGACGCTGAGGCATTGCTGGATCTTATCAGCAAGCTGGTACAAGCGGGCAAACATGTATCCTTTATGGCCCATATTAACCATGTTCAGGAATTGCGCACCGATATCACCCGTGAAGCCATCCGCCGTATTCGTGCCACCGGCGCGCAGATCCGCTCACAGGCACCGCTTTTGAATAACATCAATAACGACGCCGATATGTGGGCGAACATGTGGAAGGAACAGACCCAGCTCGGCATCGTGCCCTACTATATGTTTATCGAGCGCGATACCGGTGCCAAACGTTACTTTGAGATCCCGCTGTATAAGACCTGGGAAATTTTCCGCCAGGCCTATCAGCAGGTATCCGGTGTCAGTCGCACCGTACGCGGGCCATCAATGAGTGCTGGCCCCGGCAAAGTTGAGATCTCAGGGGTGGCTGAAGTTAAAGGTGAGAAAGTCTTTGTGCTGCGCTTTATCCAGGCCCGTAACCCTGACTGGGTACAACTGCCCTTTTTCGCCGAATATGACGAAACTGCTACATGGCTGAATGACCTTAAACCCGCCTTCGGCGAACAAAAGTTCTTCTGGCAGGATGAATACGAGGCCATGTTAAAAGCCGACTAAACTAAATTCGGCATTACTCTTATTCACCGCGGAGACGCGAAGATCGCAGAGAAAACCGGACTAAACCAGGTAAGCCTCTGCGTTCTCAGCGACTCTGCGGTGAAATTGCTCCTCCGCGCTTTTTCTGCCCACTGAAAACTGACGACTGATAATTTTACAACTGTCCAAACGCGGTAGAATGGCCGGTCTGTTTTAACCAGCGCTGAGTAATCGTCTTGCGTTTGGTGTAAAAACGCACCCCATCGGGCCATAAGCATGTAAATCACCAAACAAGGATTGTTTCCAGCCACCAAAGCTATGAAAGGCCATGGGCACCGGCAGCGGGACATTCACCCCCACCATACCGGCTTCAACCTTATTGCTGAAGCGATTCGCCGCCGCACCACTTTCGGTAAAGATACAGGCGCCGTTGCCATACATATGGGCATTGGCCAGTGCAATGGCATCATCCAGCTCTTTGACTCTGACCAGACTCAGCACCGGGCCGAAAATTTCCTGCTGATAACAGCTCATGGAATCGGTCACCTTATCCACCAGACTCGGCCCAACATAACAGCCCTTCGCCGGTAACATGGCATAATCGCGACCATCACGCACCAGCTGTGCGCCCTGCTCTTTGGCTTCGCCGAGAATAGTATTAACCCGGTTTACCGCAATCTGGTCAATCAACGGTCCCATATCCGCCTGTTGATTGTTATCCGCCGAGAGTTTCAGTTCATCTATTTTCGGCAGCAGATGCTCAATCAGTCGATCGGCAGTATCCTCACCCACACAAACCGCTACACTGATGGCCATACAGCGTTGTCCGGTGCCGCCAAAAGCTGCACCAATCAAAGTCGCTGCCGCGTTTTCCAGATCCGCATCGGGCATAATTACCGCATGGTTCTTGGCGCCGCCCAGGGCCTGTACCCGTTTACCGGCACCAGCCGCGCGCTGGTAAATGGCTTTGGCCGCAGCAGTAGAGCCGACAAAACTCACGGCCTTGATATCACCATGATCGATCAGCGCCTCAGCAGTATCACGGCCACCATGAACAATATTAAATACCCCGGCCGGTGCCCCCGCTTCTGCCAGCAACTCACCTAGTCTGGCTGCGGCCAGTGGCACTTTTTCCGAGGGTTTGAGAATAAAGGCATTGCCACAAATCAGCGCCATGGGGATCATCCACAGCGGCACCATAGCCGGAAAATTAAAGGGCGTAATGCCGAGCACAACACCCAGTGCATGAAACTCTGACCAGCTGTCGATATCGCTGGCCACCAGGCGGCTGTGCTCGCCTTTTAACAGCTCAGGCGCGCCGCAGGCATATTCCACCACTTCCAGGCCCCGTTGCAGTTCACCCCTGGCATCAGCCAGGGTTTTACCATTGTCCAGGCTGATCAGCTCCACCATCTCATCCTGGTGCTGTTTGATCAATCCTCGCAGATTAAACATCACCTGAGCACGTTTATGTACCGGGGTAGCAGCCCACTGTTGCTGGGCGTTCACCGCGCTGGCAACGGCTTTGTCTACCGTTTCCTGTGAGGCCAGTGGCACAGTGGCGAGGATCTCACCATTGACCGGATTGATATCCTCCAGCACAGGTTCGCCGGTATTAAAGGCCTGGTTATCTATCCAATGGGTAAGTGTTTGCATTAATTAAATCCTTGATAAGTTTTTTAAGCTTTAGCGTACTCGGTGATGGCTTCGGCCACCCGGGCAAAAATCTCATGAATGTCCTGTGGCTGGCTGATAAAAGGCGGCGCAAAACTTAAGTTATTGCCACCGAAGCGCACATACACGCCCTTTTCCCAACAACGGGCACTGATGTCGCTGGCCCGTTTCAGAGGGTGAGCCGGGTCCATTTCAATCTGAACCGCACCGGCAAGACCGATATTACGAATGTCTTCCACCAGTGGCAGGCCCCTGAGATCGTGAATCGCATTTTCAAATAGCTCGCTCAATCCCCTCACCTGCTCCATCATGGCAGGGTTGGCGATCTGTTCGATGCTGGCCAGCGCCGCTGCACAGGCCAGAGGGTGCGCGGAATAGGTATAGCCATGCATAAATTCGATACTGTATTCATCTCCGGGCTGATCCATCATAGTCTGATAGATTTCCTGACTGGTGATCACTGCCCCCATGGGTACCACACCGTTGGTCAGCGCCTTGGCGCAGGTGAGAATATCCGGCTGCACATTAAAATAATCGGCCCCGAATACCTCGCCCATGCGCCCGAAACCGGTGATTACCTCATCAAAAATCAGCAGAATATCGTGCTTGTCGCAAAGCTCGCGCAATCTCTTCAGATAACCGGCCGAAGGAATGATGACGCCGCCGGAACCGGCCATCGGCTCGACAATCACTGCCGCAATATTGCTGGCGTCCTGCACTTCGAGAATCTGATTCAGGGCATCGGCCAGGTGATCACCTTCAGTGGGCAGGCCACGGCTGAAGGCATTTTCTGCCAGCCAGGTATGGGGCAAATGGTAGGCATCCAGTGTCTGACCGTAGCTTTTGCGGTTAGGACCGATACCGCCAACGGAAATGCCGCCGAAATTTACGCCATGGTAGCCCTTAGCCCGGCCGATAAATTTACTTTTCTCCGGTTTACCCTTGGCCCGCCAATAGGCGCGAGCCAGTTTCAGCGCGGTATCGGCCGCTTCTGAGCCGGAGCTGCAATACAGCACATGGTCAAGATCACCGGGTGCCAGCGCCGCCAGTTTTTCTGATAATTCAAAAGCCTTGGGATGACTGACATTAAAGGCTGGTGCATAGTCCAGTTCATCTAACTGCCCGGTGATGGCCTCTTTGATCGCCTGATTACCGTGACCAAGGGGCGAACACCACAACCCCGAAAGACTATCATAGAGCTTATGGCCATCCGGTGTATGGTAAAACAGTCCCTCTGCTTTACTGACCAGCCTAGGCGACTGATGAAAACGCCGATTGCTGGTAAATGCCAGCCAGTGATGGCGCATGGATTCAGGGGTAGGCTTAGTTTGACTTGACATAATGCTGTCCTGTTGTGTTTCTGCCGGAATGAGGATTGTTGTTTTACTATGATCCTCTTTTATCGTTGTGATTAATTTATGATAAAAACTTGTGCGGATAAATTCACAACTGATACAGTTCAGTTTTGATTTACTTAAACTAAGAATCCCAGCCGTCATGCTCAATCAACGAAAACTGCGCCAGGTCAGTAATCTGGATCTGAAACTGCTGAAAACCTTCCTTGCCGTTGTCCAGGCGGGCAGCTTTACCGGCGCAGAGAGCATACTGGGGTTAAGTCGCTCGGCGATTTCTATCTATATCTCCGATCTGGAAAAACGCCTGGGCATGAAGCTCTGTTCCCGGGGCCGGGCCGGATTCAGCCTGACACTGGAAGGACAGACCGTCTACGAAGCCGCACTGAGGCTAATGAGCGCTGCCGAACAATTCCAGGAAGAGGTGAACAATACCTACTCTGTACTCAAGGGTGAGCTGAATATCGGCATTATCGATAATCTGGTCAGCATCCCCCATCGCACCATAAGTCAGGCGCTGGCCAAACTCAAACAAACCAGCAGTGAAGTGAAAGTAAATATCCGTATGAGCAACCCGGCGGATATCACCCTGGCACTTCTGGAAGGTGAGCTTGATGTGGGGGTCATGCCCAGCCTGACATCCATCGATGGTCTGAAACTGCACCCATTGTACAGCGAAACCAGTTCGCTGTACTGCTCAGAGCAGCACCCCCTGTTCAACCAGCCTGATAAGCTTGAAAATATTCAACAGTGCAGTGCCGTATTGCCCGTCTATGCCGAACAGATGAACCTGCCGCAGCTGTTCGACAATCTGGATGTTGCGGCAACCTCCAACAACCGTGATGGCGTGGCTTTTCTGGTGCTGACCCACGAATATATCGGCTTCTTACCCGACCACTACGCCAGCCGCTGGGTAGATAAGGGCGAGATGCGTGCTATCCTGCCCGAGAAATTCAGTCTTACCACAGATTTTTATATCGCCACCCGCCAGGCCCAGCGCAACCGGCGGGTACTGGATGTGTTTCTGCAAGCGCTGGGAATGACGGACTAATGCAGGTAGACAAGAGTTTCCATTAACTATTAGTCTGGAAACTGAGCTCATATTATTACCACTGCTAATCAAAGGAGGCGTATATCCAACTCAACCCTGATGCAAATATCGATATTCTGAGGCCTGGTCTTGAGCGCACTCCGGTAATTGTGATGGACAATCTTGCCACCGATCTGCAACCTCTGCTTGAGACAGCACAACAAAGAGAGTTTACATCACCTCAAAAGGCGGCCTACCCCGGCGTTCGGGCTCCGTTACCCCATGAGTACACCAAAACCCTGTTGCAGGCAGTTTATTCATTAATCACGGATCTGTATCAGATACCCAAACACCTTAAACTCTATCCGCTGAATCAATACTATTCTCTTGTCAGCACTGCACCTGAAAAGCTGGCCCGGCTGCAACGGGTTCCCCATTTTGACAATTTGTCACCCTACTATTTTGCCATTATGCATTACCTGGCACCGGGCCCACGGGGAGGAACCGGCTTTTTCAGACACGGACCAAGCGGCTTTGAGAATATAAATGCATCCCGCTTTGAAACATTCAAAGGATCTGCAGAAGCCTACATGGCAGAGCATGGCGAGCCGCCATCACGCTATCAGACACAAAGTGACGAACACTTTGTCATCACAGAGACAATCTCCTATCAACAGAACAGGCTGATGATTTATCCCGGTACATTGCTTCACTCCGGACTGATAGATCCAGACACCGATATTGATGCCAACCCGCAAACGGGCAGGCTCACTGCCAATCTGTTTATTGAATTTAAATAACGAATGAGGTCATCAGGTAAGGTTTACGAGTCCGGATTCTGAGACAGGCCGGAAACGGTCTGAGACACATTCTCAGCTCCGGCGCTAATCTCTTCTATGACCTGAGCCACCTCTTTGGTCAACTCATTCCCCTGCTTGGCCCTATGCGATACTGAGGTAATCTGTTCAGTAACGTTTTGGGTTAGCAACTGGTTGCGTTTTACCACCTCTGTAATTTCCTGTGTGGATTGACTGGTGCGGGAAGCCAGTTGCCTGACCTCGTCCGCCACCACAGCAAAACCTCGCCCCATATCCCCGGCCCGGGCTGCTTCAATAGCCGCATTCAGGGCCAGTAAATTAGTTTGTTCTGCGATTGCACTGATAGTAGAGACGATCGCTCCAATTTGATCCGATTGTTGATTAAGCTCTTCGATAGAGCTCATCAATTCGCCAACCTGCCCTTCGATGTCACTCGAGGTACTGATGGCGTTGGTAAGAATGTCTGCGCCCTGCACTGCTATCTGAGCGGTTTCCACCGCAGTAGAATAGGCCACTTCGGCCGCTTTACGCACAGCCTGTGCCTCCTCAACACGCTGTGAGATATCAGCGGCAAACTTAATGACTTTTTCCACTCGACCATTTTCATTTAAAACCGGATTATAGGTTGCCTCCAACCATACCGACTTACCCTTCAGACTCATACGTTCAAACTGGCCAGTCTGCATATTTCCGTCTCGCAGGTTACGCCAGAAATCAGGATTCTCCTGATAAAACTTTTCAGAGCAAAATATCTTATGGTGCTTCCCAACGATATCCGCTTCTTTACACTCCATCACTTGCATAAAGTTATCATTGGCTTTGATGATAGTGCCGTCAGGGGTGAACTCAATAATTGCCATACTTCTGTCGAGCGCTTTTGACACTGCCAGCTGTGATTGCAAAGAAATAAACTCACTGGTGACATCCGTTGCGATTTTTACTACTTTTACGACCTTGTGGTTGAGGATAATGGGAAAGTAGGTGGCCTCCAGCCATACCGGCTCGCCACTGCTATTGTTTCGCTGAAATGTACCGGCTTTGCTGTTGCCATCTTGCAAGTCCTGCCAAAATTGCTTGTATTCAAGCCTTTGTGCATAGTCTTGCTTGCAAAAGATACGGTGATGCTGACCAACTACTTCGCGTTCCTGATATCCCATCACAGCAAGAAATGGAGAATTAGCCATCAGTACTTCACCGGCCGGGGTGAACTCAATGTAGGCCACGTTGCTCTGTATCGATTGCACGAGTGCACGCTGTTCACTCAATTCACGCTCTAGTTGATCAATGTGTTTCACAAGGCCACGATTGAACATTAACTGCACCTCTAGTACATAATAGGTAAATGCCCTCCTTGTCTATTTATATTCCATAAGATTATATCAAGGTGATAGTTACAGTAGAGGCTTAGTAATGGATCAGTTTTTCACTGACAACTTCACCTAATCCTTTAGCAGGCCGGGGGAAATTGTGCCAGAAAACATGCAGACGGCTCTGCAAAGGATATGGGGCAGCTATAAAACCTATGACGTCATGCCACCCCTTAAAGGTGCTTACGCCAATTATTCGATTCTTTGCCACACCTCATATTCAACCCGTTTATCGCCGTCCCAACGACTGTTATACCAATATTCACCTTCGAGTTTTGAATCAAAAGAAAATTCGCTGCCGGGCTCGGCTCCAAATGAGTTGTAGTGCAATTTTTCAGTGTATTTGCCTTGTTTGAAATCATACTTTCCAGTGCCAGAGGCCCAGAATTCATCCCCTTTCATTGATGTAAAACTAAAGTGAGAATCAGAGATAATCTTAAGCGACTTCATTTTCATTGTCTGGTAGTCAACCAACTCCCCCTTCGGGTCAACATACTCACCGGACACCAGTTCCCATACTCCTTCCAGTTCACCCTCAGCGGCCGCTCCGGCAGCAAATATCAAAAAGATAACCAGCATTTTAATCTGTTTCATCATCACTCCTTTCTTGTTTCGTAATTAATAATCAGCAATAAGGGACTTTCTGTTCTCTTACAATTTGCTGAACATGTCCCATATCATCCGGAAGTCGACTAAATTCTGGCTTTTCGACCCACAAATAATCAGGTAAGTGACTAATATTGCCTAATTTTTTAGTTTCAGGAAGGGGTTAAATGCCTGGCTTTACTGTGATTACGACTAAAGTTTTAGAGCAGGCTGGGAACCGGGTTGTGGAGCTAATGTTTATCTGACTCATGTTTCATCAGCAAAAAGGTCAGATAGATCTTAGTGGGCAGGGAGAGAATCATACCAAAAGCCACACAACAGGCACTGAGCAGAATACCACTGACGCCCATAGCCTGAACTGTCGGGCTAAAATGCAGGAAGACCCCGATAACAATCAGGATAATACCGACAATCATGATCATTTTAAGAAGTTTTATGAGCGCCTGATTGGTCATATGAGACCTGAATCTAGTCTGCGTATTGCCTTAGCCTAAACCACTATGACAAATACAGGTTGATCCATGTCAGTTTTTTATCAGTTTGATTGGCCGGCAGAAATGCCGGCCAACATAAGCGTCTTTCTTATTTAATTGACGAAATCCTCGTTAGCTTTAATGGTCAGCGGGTGGTAGCCGGGTTTGGCTTCCTCAAACGCCTTTTTAGCAAAAGCTTTACCTTCGGGGGTTTTTGACAGTGCCTGATACAAAGGCTTAACCAGTTTATTGCGGCCGATACGGGTAAGGTAATCATAAAGACGTTCATAGGCTGGCTGGTATTGGTTATTCACCGCCATAAGCAGCCAGCTGTGAGCAATCTCGTTATTACCTGCCTGGGTCAGCGAAAAGGCAGAATCCAGTTCAGCCATCTGGGCTTCAGTTAATTTATCGGGCATATTATTCAGAAAATACAGCCACTGGTGGGTATTCCAGTTACCAGTGCTGATATCCGAAGCCTGAATCTCGCCCTGTAGCCACTGTTCTCTGGCCTTGTCTATCTTCACAAAAGCATCGGACTCAGCCTCCGGAGCCCCCTGTGGAATACCCGGTTCAAAGATCCAGTGATGAATGCGCTCACGGGACAACTTATCCGCATGATCTTTTAGCAGGGTCTGGTCCAGATAGCTGACAAACTGATTAGTGGTAATACTCTCAAAGGCAAAGTCTTTGAAATACTGCATTAAAAAGTCATCAAAGGCTTCGCGACCGACTTTTTGTTCCAGTTCGCGCACAAAGAGTGCCCCTTTCTCATAGGGAATATCAGAGAATACCTCATCGGGATCGCGGCCACGCAGATCAATGGCAAGTATCTCGTCCTCTTCAGGCAGGGCTTCGATATCGGCCTTCAAGGATTCCATCCCCAATACAAACTCCATCTGTTCACGTTCTTCACCATAGATCATTTCCATGATCCGGTAAGTGAGATAGGTGGTAAAGCCTTCGTTCAGCCACAGATCCCGCCAGGTGGCATTGGTAACGGTATTACCGGACCAGGAATGAGCCAGCTCATGGGCTATCAGAGATACCAGGCTTTTATCACCGGCGATCACCGTGGGCGTGATAAAGGACAAACGGGGATTCTCCATACCACCAAAAGGAAAAGATGGCGGCAGGATCAGCAGGTCATACCTGTCCCAGCTGTAGGCGCCAAACTTCTCTTCGGTGGCAATCAGCATAGCTTTAGTATCTTCAAATTCCTTCGCTGCAGCATCCAGAATCTCTTTTTCAGCATACACGCCCGTGCGCTCGCCCATGGCTTTAAATTCCAGATCTCCCACAGCCAGTGCAATCAGATAAGAAGGAATAGGTTGCGGCATAGTAAATTCATACACACCTGATTTTTCTGCCTCGGGATCATTAGCAGCGCTCATCACGGCCCGTAACTCTTCAGGGGTGTGAATTCTGGCATTGTAGGTCACCCGCACCTGTGGAGAATCCTGCAGTGGAATAAAGCTGCGGGCATGAATGGCCTGCGCCTGTGTAAACAAAAACGGATGCGCTTTACCGGCGGTTTGCTCAGGTGTCAGCCACTGCACGCCGGATGCCTGAGGTGAAGTACTATACTGCACTGTCACATGCTGGGCACTTTTTGGCACTTTTATCTGCAGCGGCGTGCCCAGGTGAGGATCGGTTTCGCCCAGACTGTATTCCACCGGCTGGCCCATGGAGGTCACACCGTGAATATCCAAATCGCGGGTATCCAGTATCAATATAGAGGCATTTATCTTGCTGCGCTCGAACTGCAACATCACCTCACCAGAAAGCACACGGTTGGAAAAATCCACTTCCAGATCCAAATCCAGATGGGTGACACGAATTTCATCGGGGTTGGCAAATGAGTGATAGTCTTTTTGCGCCTCAATAGTATCGGGGCTGTCTGTTGTGGCCACCGGCGCTTCCGCAGATAGCGTTGTCTGAGGAGACTGACTGGTGCCTGAATCGCAGGCCCCCAGCAAAAGCGTGGCACTGAATAACAATGCGCAATGTATGGCTTTCATCTTTTATCCTTATGGTTATGATGAGATTATTATGCAGACTGGTACTTTTATTTTGCCACAAATTGAGATGATATGACGGTATTCTATATTCTTGCTCTGCTGTTTCTGGCCCTGGTGATCATTATCCCGTTACTGGAGCGCTCAAAGGTGCGCATGTCAGAAGAACAAATGGGTAAGCTCGGCCGCTGGGTCTGGCCACTGGTGATGATACTGCTGATTACTCAGCTGTTGTATCTGGTGTTTGCCGGCTAATGCGTATTGCTCAGCAACAGAATAGTCATCAAAACTTCAGAGCGTGTTGAACTTTGCTGTATGAATTTCGTTCTAACTAAACGCTTTTTAATCGCGGCACTTTTTTACAGGCCTAATGGATTAAGTCAAAATGCTGCAACATTATGGCGTAGGGAACGCCATAAAACAGCTTTAGCTGGCCGCGAAGCGGTGAAAGACAGGAGTCTATCATAAAGAGTAAAAAGCGTTTAGGACGAACCCTTCGGGCAACGTTTGCGCAGCATTTCTACCGCTTCAGCACTCTTTCATGTAGAACAACTACACCACAATCGTGCTTCATTGTATAAATACTGCAATACTGCGCAACTCGTAGCAAAAAATATACAGCAAAGTTCAACACGCTCTGATCTGGCGCAATAAAATAATCTGTCACAACTGCTATCTTTTGTATCAACACTTTATCTCCACCTGATACAAAAGGAGCAACAATGGCGATTAATTCCAAACACCGTGTGTATATCCCCACCAACGCCAAATCAAACCAGTATATTCTGGCTGAAATTAAACCCGATGAGGCATTTTACCGCCATTATCAGAATCCGGCAGAGTGTTATCAGAAGCTCAGCCAGCAGTTTTTTGCCCTGGCCGATGAGTTTGGTCTGCACAATGTGCACATGATTGCTAACGACAAGCTGCCGGTGGTGCGTTATCACCATGAGGCTTACTGTTTGCAGACAGAAAAGCAGATTCTGTTTTTCTACGATCCTCAGTATCACGAGGCCCAGAATCTGTTCACTAAGCCTGATTACCAGGCCCGTAAGATCCGCCTGGTATTTCTGGCCACCGGCACAGAGATCCGCGCTCACGCGGCTGAGTTTCATAGTAAGGTAAGCCAGTTACTGGAAAGCTTAAAAGGTCTGTTACCGGATCCGCAGCTACAGGTGAAAATTCGCGACCATCAGCATCTGTCTTATGATCTGTTTGCCAGTGCCAAAGGCCAGAAAGAAACCTATGGCTACAAGCTGCGTGGTCTTTATCCCAGATACCGTGCGCGCCAGTGTGATATGCCAGAGAATCACTCCGCTATCAGTTACGTCACAGTCAATCTGCCACTCACCCGGCAGCTCAAACAGCGCTATCTCAAACCTGGTGATACGGACTTCTCACCCTTATACGAGGCGCTGGAAAAGGCCTTTTTACAGGCCAGTGAAGACAAGAACCTGTTCCGTCTGGCCCTGGTGGCAAATGGCCTGACCCCTCTGGTGCGTAACAGCCAGGTGGATCAATCACAGCACAATACCGAACTGCAGAAAATCAGCTTTGACACCGCACACGACAAGCACCAGTTTTCCCGACACTGGCAGGCAGATAACCTGGTGGAAACTGCCCACTTTATTATTGTGGCTGGCGATGAAGACAACACAGAGTCTGGCTACGGCCACTTTATGAACCGGGTAGAAGCAGCGCTCAACAACTTAGCCAAAACATTGCAACTGGATCCAATGCGTAACGAGATGATCGTGCGTTTCCACCAGCATATCAGCTATATGCTTAGTTAGATTTGATGGTGACCTTGTAGTGGCTATTTAATACCCAGTCTTTTCGCCAGCTTGTGCAGGTTACTGGAGTCAACCTCCAGTAACCTCGCCGCCTGAGCCCAGTTTTGCTGACAATGTTCCAGCGCAGATATGATTGCCTGACGCTGACAATGCTCCGTTGACAATTTAAGCGGCATTAAAGTCTGAACCTCAGTCTTCGTCATTTGCGGAGATACCCGCACTTCGGACATTTCCAGATCAAGCAATTCCGGCTCGATACTCAGCATATCCCGCCCGCCATGGCGGGTCAGTGCCTTGATCGCTGCCCGGCTGATAACATGTTCAAGCTCCCTGACATTACCGGGCCAGTTATATCCCAACAGTGCCTGCTCAGACTGAGGTGAAATGCGCAGACTACGCAGGCCCAGACGCGCCCGGTTTTGCTCCAGAAAATGTCCTGCCAGCAGCAACACATCGTTACCCCGCTCACGCAACGGTGGAATATGCACCGGATACACTGACAAACGATGATAGAGATCGGCACGAAAATCACCGCTTTTTACGCACTCTTTTAAATGCCTGTTGGTCGCAGCCAGGACCCTGACGTCTACTTTTCGTGGCTTATCAGCTCCCAAGCGCTGGATCTCTCCATTTTGTAACACTCTTAATAATTTGGCCTGCACCGTCAGAGGCAGCTCTCCCACCTCATCGAGTAATAAGGTGCCGCCATTGGCAGCCTCAAACTTACCCGGTCGCTCAGAGTGAGCCCCGGAAAAGGCCCCTTTGACGTGCCCGAACAGCTCACTCTCAGCAAGCGATTCCGGCAAAGCAGCGCAGTTGACATGGATAAGGGGTTTTTGATGACGGCGTGAGTGCTGGTGCAGACGGCGGGCAAACAACTCCTTCCCGACGCCGGTTTCGCCGAGCAACAATACCGGCAGCTCCGAGTCAGCCACCGTATCCAGCTCATTCAGGATACTCGCCAATGCCTCACTACGGCCGACAATCTCTGCATCTTCCTCGCCCGGCAAGCCAGGTTCGAAATTACCAATGCGGGATTGGCGAAGACTGCGATTCTCAGCTTCGAGTACCGTAATATGGATGGCTGCCTCGATCAGCAATTTGAACTCCAGTAAATTCTGCGCTGCCTGGGTGTTAAAGGTTCCGGCCTTGAGGGTATCAAAAGTGATCACTCCCCAGGTTTTGCCGTCCTGCTCCACTCGCATCCCCATACAGTCATGCACCGGCAATGGTGAGCCTGCCAGTTGATCCAGCAAACCGTCATAGGGATCGGGCAGTGCACTGCTGTGCTCAAAACACACAGGCTGTTTTTCGCTGGTAAGAATAGTCGCCAGTCGGGGATGTTGTGCGGGTAAAAACCGTCGTCCCATGGCTTCTTTTACCAATCCGGTGGCGGCGACCGGTTTCAATATCTCCATGTCCAGCCTGAGCAGGACCACAGCGCCACAATTGAAATGGGCTTTTAGGGTACGCACCAGGCGTTCAAGACGCATCTGCTCAGGCAGGCTTGTGGCCAGATCCGCCACTAACATTTTATCCAACATGGTATTTAACACCCCGCAAAGGTAGATAAGACCCTTATTAAACTGGGTTAAAAATACCATGAGTCAGTAATAAGTCAATAAATTCATAGAGATAAGTGTTGGCATCAGTATTGCGATGGATAGAACTGACAGCAGTACTGACGGAACTGATAGTTCTGCATACAGCGCACTTTTAGTTCAGGGCAAGCCCTGTTGTTCCACTTACCCGGAGTATCACAATATGCAAAACACACTCTATTCCCTCTCAGGGACAGAATTTTACCTCACCACAGATAACGGAGAGCCGGTTCATGGGTAAGTATCGTCGTCTGTGGTTTATTTTAATTGCGGTGTTGGCTGTCACTTTTACACTGCTCGCTTATTTTGGCAGTGAGGTTTACCGTCAGGCACCGCCGCTGCCTTCGCTGGTGATGACCGAAGATGGCCACCAGCTGATGACTAAAGAGACGATTCTGGATGGTCAGACTGCATGGCAATCGGTTGGGGGGATGCAGCTCGGCTCCATCTGGGGGCATGGTGCCTACCAGGCCCCCGACTGGACCGCCGACTGGCTGCACCGTGAACTTGAAGCCTGGTTGCACATCGCCGCTGAGCAGGAGTTTTCCCTGCCTTTCAACGAATTGAACGAGGAACAGCAGGCACTACTGCTCCTGCGTCTGAAACGGGAGTATCGCACTAATACGCTGGATGAGAATGACGTTATCACCCTGTCAGCACGCCGTGCTCAGGCCATTAGCGACGTCGCCGGCTACTATGACAAGCTGTTCAGCGACCATCCCGATCTGAAATCCAGCCGTGAAAGCTTTGCCATGAAAGAAAATACCCTGCCAAGCGCTGAGCGGCGGGCAAAAATGGCCAACTTT